>JBDIAP010000034.1:0-29008 GCA_039812485.1 Kineosphaera sp. | reverse complement strand
GGTGCCTGCGGAGTCGATCTGACCGGTATGCGTCTCAATTTCCGGCACTGGCCGGTGCTGCTCAAACTCTCGGTGGCTTTCGCGTTGATCCTCGTCGCGATGATCTCCGCAGTGGTTGTCGTCGATCGCCAATTCGAGAGCATGGAGACCGAGGTGACGCAGGACCTCGGCGAGCACGCCGTGCCGGGGCTGGAGCACATGGCCGGGCTCAGTTATGACGTCCCGCTCATGCGCGTCCACATCTATCGCTATGCCTTCTTCACCGATCCTGCGCGTCGAGTGAAGATCAACGACGAGCTGAATGCGACGCACGCCGATATCGAAGCGGGATTGGCGAAATATCGCGCCACGGTCAGCGGCGACCAGGACGCGGCAGATGCGCAGCTCCTGGAAAAGAAGCTCAACGAATATTGGGGATGGGTCGGCACGACCCGTGACGTCGTCAAACGTGGTGGCACCAATGCCGAGGTGCAGGCGACGATGGCCAAATACACGGCCCTCTACAACGAGATCGAAAAGCTCATGAAGCACATGATCGTGGCGAATACCGAGCACGTCTCGGTCGGCGTCGGCAACGTCGTCACATCGATCGATACGAGCCGCTCGACCCTGCGCACCGCGGTCATCGCCGCGGGCGTCATCGCGCTGCTGTCGCTCGCCGTGCTGCTCGCGACGATCGCCCTGCCGCTGCGGCGCATGGCGCGCGACCTCGAAGACCTCGCCACGGGGCACCTCGACGACCGACGCCAGGAGCCGAAGGAGCGTCGCGACGAGATCGGCCAGGCCGAGCGGGCCGTGCACGCCATGTCGCGCTACCTGCGGGACATGGCGACCGCGGCGCAGGCCATTGCAGGCGGCAACCTGCGCGTCGACGTGCGCACTCGCGGCGTCGGCGACGTCATGGGCACAGCCTTCGCGGACATGCTCGTCAATCTGCGACGCAGCGTCGAGGCCATCATGGCGAGTGCGACCTCCCTCGTCGCGGCGGCGCGCGACCTCGACGCCACGAGTGGGCGGCTCGACACCAGCGCCGGGAACGCCGCCGACGACACCCGTCAGGCGGCACACGCCGTCGAGACCGTCGACGGCGGCATCCAGACGGTCGCCGGGTCCGCGCAGGAGATGGCGGCGACCGTGCGCGAGATCTCGCGCCAGACCTCGTCGATCTCGGACATGGTCGCGGGTGCGGCCACCGCGGCGCAGTCGATGTCGTCGGCGGCCGAGAGCGCCGACGACATCGTCACCATGATCGCCCGCATCGCCTCGCAGACGAATCTGCTCGCCCTCAACGCCGCGATCGAGGCGGCGCGCGCGGGTGACTCCGGACGCGGCTTCAGCGTCGTCGCCGACGAGGTCAACAAGCTGGCCCGGCAGACCCAGGAAGCGACCCAGGAGATCGCCTCGATCCTCGGCGAGGTCCGCACCCACGCCTCGACCGTCAACATCGCGACCCGCGAAGTGCAGGACGCCTCCGGTGCGGTCGCGGGCGCGGTGGAGGAGCAGAGCGCGACGACCGCCGAGATCGTGCGGCACATGGACGACGCGGCGCGTGGGTCTCGCGAGATCGTCTCGAGCACCTCCTCCTCCGCGGCATCCGTCGCCGCTGCGCAGCGCGAGGCGGGCCAGGTGCGCTCGTCGGCCGCGAGCCTGTCGGCGGTCGCGGCGGAGCTGGAGTCCACGGTGTCGGGCTTCCACCTCTGACCGACGGCCCTCTGCCCGCCCTGCGGGCGAGCCGAGCGCTCAAGAGCCGTAGTCGCACGCGACGCGGGCCCGCACACGCCGCTGCGTGTCCGGGCCCGCGTCGCTGCGAGATCCGGCCTACGAGATGCCGGTGGGACCTGCCGGGTCGGACGTGCCGGTGTCGCCGCCGGCACCGCGTCCGGAGGTGTCCGACGACGTGCCGACCCGCGGCTCGGCGAGGTCGGCGGCGTCGATGCCCGACGGCACGCCCTCATCCTCGTGCACCGGCGAGCCGGACAGCTCGGGCCGCTGCCGCCCGGGGGTCTGGGCGCGCAGGCTGCCCGTGCTGGGTCCGGCGTCGGCGCTCGCGGCGGCGTTCGCCTCGACCGCCTCCCCGTCGTCGGCGGGCTCGAACCACACGCCGCCGAGCTTGGGCAGGGTGATCAGCGCCGAATACGGCTGACCGTGCCACGGCACCTCCTCGGCGATGACCTGGCCGAGGTTGCCGACGCCGGCGCCGCCGTAGTCGACGGAGTCGGTGTTGAGGATCTCCTTCCACGCGCCCTTCTTCGGCAGCCCCACCCGGTAGTGGTGGTGCTCGCCGCCGGAGAAGTTGAGCACCGAGGCGAGGACCGGCCGCTCACCGTTCTCGTCCTCGTGGCCGAAGCGCAGGAACGAGTAGGTGTTGCCGCTGGCGTCGTTGGCGTCGATCCAGCTGAAGCCCTGCCAGTCGTTGTCGAGCTCCCACAGCGCCGGCCGCGACTGGTACAGGTGGTTGAGGTCCTTGACGAGCTTGTGCATGCGCCAGTGCGGCTCGTGGTCGAGCAGCCACCAGTCGAGGCTGCGGGCGTCGGCCCACTCGCTCTCCTGCGCGAACTCCTGACCCATGAAGAGCAGCTGCTTGCCCGGGTGGCTCCACATGAACGCGTAGTAGACGCGCATGCCCGCCAGCTGCTCCCAGCGGTCGCCGGGCATCTTGCGCAGCATCGAGCCCTTGCCGTAGACGACCTCGTCGTGGCTGATCGGCAGGCAGAAGTTCTCGCTGTACGCGTAGACCATCGCGAAGGTCATCTCGTGGTGGTGGTACTGCCGGTAGATCGGCGCCAGCGACGCGTATTCGAGCGTGTCGTGCATCCAGCCCATGTTCCACTTCAGGCCGAAGCCGAGGCCACCCATGTAGGTCGGCTTGGTGATGCCCGGCCAGCTCGTCGACTCCTCGGCGATCGTCACGACGCCCGGGTAGCGCTTGTAGACGGTGGCGTTCATCTCCTGAAGGAGCTGGATGGCCTCGAGGTGCTCACGCCCGCCGTACTGGTTGGGCAGCCACTCGCCGTCGTTGCGCGAGTAGTCCAGGTAGAGCATCGAGGCCACCGCGTCGACGCGCAGGCCGTCGATGTGGAACTCCTCGATCCAGTAGGAGGCGTTGGCCACGAGGAAGTTGCGCACCTGGGGCCGACCGAAGTCGAAGACGTGCGTGCCCCAGTCGGGCTGGTCGCCGCGTCGCGGATCCGGGTGCTCATACAGGGCCTGCCCGTCGAACTTCGCCAGCGCGAACGCGTCCTTGGGGAAGTGCCCCGGCACCCAGTCGAGGATGACGCCGACACCCGCCTGGTGCAGCTTGTCGACGAGGTAGCGGAACTCGTCGGGGGAGCCGAACCGCGACGTCGGCGCGTAGTAGCCGGTCACCTGGTAGCCCCACGACGGCCCGTAGGGGTGCTCCATGACCGGCAGGAACTCGACGTGGGTGAACCCGAGGTCGGTGACGTAGTTGACGAGGTGCTCGGCGAGGTCGACGTACGAACTGCCCTGCCGCCACGAGCCGAGGTGGCACTCGTAGACGCTCATCGGGCGGTTGTGCGGCTCGGTGTGCTTGGCGCGCTCGGCCATCCAGTCGGCGTCGTTCCACTCGTAGTGGGTCTCGTCGACGACCGACGCGGTGGCCGGCGGGCACTCGGTGTGCCGAGCCAGCGGGTCGGCCTTGCTGCGCCAGTAGCCGTCGGCACCGAGGATCTCGTACTTGTACGTCGTGTTCTCGCCGACGTCGGGCACGAAGAGCTCCCACACGCCGGTCGAGCCGAGCGCACGCATCGGGAAGCTCTGGCCGTCCCACCGGTTGAAGTCACCGACGAGGCGGATCGCGCGGGCGTTGGGCGCCCACACCGCGAAGGACGTGCCGTTCACCTGGCCCATCTGCCCGTCGTAGGTGTGCACGTGCGCGCCGAGCACCTTCCACAGCTCCTCGTGGCGGCCCTCCCCGATGAGGTAGAGGTCCATCTCGCCGAGGCTCGGCAGGAAGCGGTAGGGGTCGTCCTGGCGGTGCGTGACGCCGTCGCCGTAGCTGACGAGCAGCCGGTAGTCCGAGACCTCGACACCGTCGAGCTGGCGCACCCAGACGCCCTCGTAGTCGTGGTCCATGTCGTAGACGGAGCCGTCGGGCAGCTCGATCTGCACCGTCTGCGCGAGGGGCCGGAACGCGCGGATCGTCACGCCGCCCTCGTAGGGGTGAGCGCCCAGAATGCTGTGCGGATCGCCGTGCCCGCCGCGCACGAGCAGGTCGATCGTGTGCGGGTCGACCGGCAGCGGAGCGCTGTGGTAGCTCGGCGGTGCGTCGGTGGTCGCGCTCTCGGCGGTCGTGCTCTCGGTGGTCGCGCTCTCGGTGGTCGCGCTCTGCGTCGGGTCCGCCGCGGCGGGCGCGGTCGGCGGCGCGGGCTCCTGGGCGGCCGCGGGCACCTCGACGAACTCGGTCACCTCCGCGGGGGCCGTGTCGACCGGTTGGGTGGGTGGGTTCTTCGAGGTCGGCATGAGCTGGGGGCTCCTCTCGTCGGCGGCGCGATCCGGCGGCGATGCCGGCGGCACGTCCTGGTCTGGCGATCGATCGTCGGGTCGTGTGGTGTGGCGGAGCTCCGCGCCGCGGACGAGCGCCTGCGGCGCGCAGAGACGTTCGACAGCGGCCACCGGGATGCCGAGCCACGAGGGGCGATTGCGAGCCTCATAGACGACTTCGTAGAGGGCTTTGTCGAGTAGCAGCGCGTCGAGAAGCGTAGCCGCGTCCGGGTCGCTACGGAGGTCTGTGGCCCCGCCGACTGTGATCGAGGCATAGCCGTCGAGGAAGGCGGCCGACGCCTCCTGCGCCCACACACGCGCGGGGGATCCTGCGAGGGCGTCGCCCGAGCCCGACGTCGGGGCGCCGAGCGCGTCGTAGCCCTCTTCGCGCTCGACCGACCCGGCCGCGTAGTCGAACGAGCGCAGCATGCCGGCGACATCGCGAAGGGCCAGGTCGGGAGCGCTGCGCTCGGCGAGCGAGCGCAGCGGCTCGCCCTCGAAGTCGAGCAGCACCCACCCCGTGTCGCCGCGGCCGGGCACGTGCAGCACCTGCCCCAGGTGGTAGTCGCCGTGCACGCGCTGCAGAGCGGGCCAGCGCGCGGCGGCAGCCCGTGCGAACGTCTCCTCGATGCGCTCGGCGTGAGCCTCGAGCGCCGGGGCCTCGCCCAGGGCGGCCACGAGTCGGGACCGCCAGCCGGCGACGAGCGCCGCGCGCTGTGCGTCGACGGCGATCGCGGTCGGCAGCACGCGCGCGAGGGTCTCGTGCACCCGCGCCGTCGCGACGCCGAGGCTGCGGGCGAGGCCCGTGAAGTCGGCACCCGCGCGGGCGGCCTGCAGCGCCACTCGCCACGCGTCCTGGGTGCCGGGCAGGAACTCCTGCGCGAACGCCAGGTGCCCGACAGCGTCGCCGGCCGCGCGCGGGTCGTCCCATCCGCCGACGACGTGGCCCAACGGTGTCGGCACGAACGGCGACCCGTCGGCCGCCAGCGCCGACTGCAGCACGACGTCAGGGTTCTCGCCCGGGTGCAGCATGCGAAACAGCTTGACGACGACCGGGCTCGGCGACCCGTCGGCGGTGGTGGCCTGGTAGATGATCGACGTGTTCGACTGCTCGCCCGTGAGCACCGAGGACGAGACGTAGTCGATGTCGGGTGAGGCCGGGTGGGGGTTCCCGGCGACGGAGGCGTCGACGGTGTGGCTCACCACCGCGTCCTGAGCCTGGACCTGGCCGCGCACGAGGGCGAGCAGCTGCTCGGCATACACCGGGTCGTGCGGCGCGTCGTAGACGTAGCGGGTGCCGAGCACACCGTGCTCCAGCGTGCCGACGAGCGCCTGCTCGGCCCCCGGCAGCGGCGCCGACCGGTAGGTGAGCGGCACCTGATAGACGACCGGGGCCCCGGGGGTGCCCTCGTCGAGCACGATGAGGGTCTCGAGACCGACCTCGCCCCGCGGGTCGTCGAGCCGGTAGCCCCCGAGGCGGCGCAGCCGCGGTGTCGTGCCCTTGGCGGCGAACCAGCGCTGGCCGCCCATCCAGGAGGTGAGCAGTTCCAGCTTCGTCGGGATGAGCGTCGTCTTCGTGATCTCAGCCATCGGCCTTCTCCTCGGGGGCGGCCTGTCGGCCCCTCGTCCGGGCCATCACCGCGCGAAAGACGCCCGTGGGCGTTTCGCTGACGGGCGGCGGGGGCTCCTGCGCGGGCGCCGCCGGCGAGGTCGCGGGCGCGCCGGCCGCCGTCGCGGTCGTCGTCGCGGGGGTCGCAGGGGTGGCGGGGGTCGCGGTCGTCGTGGTGGTCGCGGGGGTCGCGGTCGTCGTCGCGGGGGGAGCGGGTTCGGGGGCCGGCTCGACGCGCAGCCAGAAGAAGTCCCGCGATCCCAGGGTCAGCGTCACGGTGCCGTCGGCGCCGATGCTGGGGAACCACGAGCCGCCGAAGAGGTCGCGCATCCGCGCTCCGGCGAAGCGGGCCGGCAACGTGATCGTCCCCGACTGCGAGCGCGCGGACAGGTTGTTGACGCACAGCACGGTCTCGCGGCCGTCCTCCCCCTGCGGGGAGTCCTCCGCGGTGACATCGCGCACGAAGGCGAGCAGCGTGTCGTTGTCGCAGTCGAGCAGCTCGAACGTGCCCAGCCCGAAGACCGGGTGCCGCGAGCGCACGCCGAGCATGGCCCGCACCCAGTGCAGCAGCGAGGAGCCGCTGGCCATCTGGGCCTCGACGTTGACGTTGTTGTGGTGGTGCACGAGCGACTGGATGACCGGCAGGTAGAGCTTGCCCGGGTCGGCGCTGGAGAAGCCCGCGTTGCGATCCGGCGTCCACTGCATCGGCGTGCGCACCGCGTCGCGGTCGGGCAGCCAGATGTTGTCGCCCATGCCGATCTCGTCGCCGTAATAGAGGCACGGGCTGCCCGGCAGCGAGAGCACGAGCGCGTGGATGAGCTCGATCTCGGCGCGGGAGTTGTCGAGCAACGTCGCCAGGCGCCGCCGGATGCCGACGTTCGCGCGCATGCGCGGGTCGGGGGCATACCAGCCGTACATCGCCGAGCGTTCCTCCGGGGTCACCATCTCGAGCGTCAGCTCGTCGTGGTTGCGCAGGAAGGTGCCCCACTGGGTGCCGGCGGGGATCGGGGGCGTGTCCTCCAGCGCGCGCCGGATCGGGGTCGCCTTCTGCTCCCGCAGCGCCGAATAGAGCCGCGGCATGACGGGGAAGTGGAAGCACATCTGACACTCGGGGGCGTCCGGCGTGCCGAAGTAGTCGACGACCTCGTGGGGCATCTGGTTGGCCTCGGCGAGCAGGATCCGGCCGGGGTATTCCTCGTCGACCATCGCGCGCAGCCGGGCGAGGAACTCGTGGGTCTTGGGGTGGTTCTCGCCGTTGTGCCCCTCCTCCTCGAAGAGATAGGGCACGGCGTCGAGGCGGAAACCGTCGATCCCCAGATCCATCCAGAAGCGCACGACGTCGAACATCGCCTCGGCGACCGCCGGGTTCTCGAAGTTGAGATCGGGCTGGTGGGAGAAGAAGCGGTGCCAGAAGAACTGCCGACGCACCGGATCGAAGGTCCAGTTGCTGACCTCGGTGTCGATGAAGATGATCCGGGCCTCGCCATACTTCGTGTCGTCGTCGGACCACACGTAGAAGTCGCCGAAAGGTCCGTCGGGGTCGGACCGGCTCGCCTGGAACCACGGGTGCTGGTCACTGGTGTGGTTCATGACGAGGTCGGTGATGATCCGGATGCCCCGCGCATGCGCCTGGCTGACGAGTTCGGTGAAGTCGACGAGCGTGCCGAACTCGGGCAGCACCGCCGTGTAGTCGGCGATGTCGTAGCCGCCGTCCCGCAGCGGTGACGCGTAGAACGGGGGGATCCACAGACAGTCGACGCCGAGCCATTGCAGGTAGTCCAGCTTGCCGATCAGCCCGGTGAAATCACCCGAACCGGTGCCCTTGGAATCCGCGAAGGCCCGCACGAGCACTTCGTAGAAGACCGCGGTCTTGAACCAGTTCGGGTCGTATTTCAACCCGGGTTGGGACAGGTTGAGTCCCTGCACTTAGAACCTCCTCGCCTGGATGATGTGCACGGGCTCGGCGTCACGACCCACGCGGACGAAGTTGTGCTGACCCCAGTGCCACGAGACGCCCGTGATGAGGTCCTTGGCCACGAATCCCTCGGTCCAGTCGAGGCCGAGCTCGGGCATGTCGAGGTGCACCCACGTCTCGCGCGTCGTGTGCGGGTCGAGATTGGCCACGACGATGATCGTGTCGTCGGCGCCGCCGTTCTTGTAGCGCTTGGAGAAACACATGACGTTCTCGTCGTCGGCGCTGTGCCGCCGCCAGTTGCGCAGCCAGTGCAGGGCCGGGTGCGCGCGCCGGATCTCGTTGAGAGTGCGCAGGTAGTCCGCCATCCACAGCTGACCCTCCTTGGGGCCGCCGGGCGCATAGTCGGACCACTTGCGGTCCTTGAACTGGTATTTCTCGTTGTCGATCTGCTCTTCGACGCCCGGTCGCGGCACCGACTCCAGCAGTTCGTAGCCCGTGTAGATGCCGTACGTCGGCACGAGCGTCGCCGCGAGCGCGGCGCGCGTCTTCCATGCCGTCGGCCCGCCGTATTGCATGTAGGGCGTGAGGATGTCGTGGGTCGTCGGCCAGAAGCTGGGCCGCATGAAGTCGGCCGTCTGCGTCGACAACTCCTCCATGTATTCCTCGAGCTCCCACTTCTGGTTGCGCCACGCGTAGTAGGTGTAGCTCTGCTGGAAGCCGACCTTCGCCAGGGTCGCCATCATGGCGGGCTTGGTGAAGGCCTCGGCGAGCCAGATGACGTCGGGGTGCGAGGCGGCGACATCGGCGATGAGCCACTGCCAGAACTCGACCGGCTTGGTGTGCGGATTGTCGACGCGGAAGATCTTGACCCCGTGGTCGATCCACACCTGCACGACACGACGCATCTCGGCATAGATGCCGGCCGGGTCGTTGTCGAAGTTCAGCGGATAGATGTCCTGGTATTTCTTCGGCGGGTTCTCGGCGTAGGCGATCGTGCCGTCGGCCCGCGTCGTGAACCATTCCGGGTGCGAGGTCACCCACGGGTGGTCCGGCGCGCATTGCAGCGCGATGTCGAGCGCGACCTCCAGGCCGAGTCGCTTGGCCTCGGCGACGAAGTAGTCGAAGTCCTCGAAGGTGCCCAGCGTCGGCTCGATGGCGTCGTGGCCGCCGTCCTTGCTGCCGATCGCATACGGCGAGCCCGGGTCCTTGGGGCCCGCGTTCAGGGTGTTGTTGGGGCCCTTGCGGTTGATGGTGCCGATGGGGTGCACCGGCGTGAGATAGATGACGTCGAAGCCCATGTCGGCGACGGCGGGCAGGCGCTCCGCGGCCGTGCGCAACGTGCCGCTGACCCAGTCGCCGGTCTCCTCGTCGAGGTAGCAGCCCTCGGAGCGCGGGAAGAACTCGTACCACGCCCCGTAGAGCGCCCGGGTGCGCTCGACGAGCCAGTGGTAGTCGGGGCTGGGGCTGACGTATTCGCGCAGCGGCCGCGCCGACAGCTCGTAGGCGACCTCGGGCGCGATGCCGGCCGCGAGCCGGGCGTCGGCGGGTCGGTCCTCGTCGCGCAACGCGTGGATCGCGTCGCGGAGCACCTGCCGGGCCGCCTTGGGCCGGCCGGGCACCTCCAGGGCGCGCTCGAGCACCAGCGCGCCCTCGGTGAGCATGAGGTCGACGTCGACGCCGGCCCCGACCTTGATCGTGGCGTCGTGCACCCACGTGCCGTAGGGGTCGGACCAGCCCTCGACCCGGTAGCGCCAGACCCCGACGCGGTCGGCGCTGATCTCGCCCTCCCACAGGCTCAGGCCCTCGTTGGTGCGGGTCAGCGGCCGCACGTGCTCGCCGCCGGAGGGGTCGGTGAGCACGACGTTGGCGTTGACCGCGTCGTGGCCCTCGCGGAACACCTTGGCGCTCAGCGGCACACGCTCGCCGACGACCGACTTCAGGGGGAAGTCCCCGCCCTCGACGATCGGCTCGACACCCAGCACCGGGATGCGCCCGATCGGTCGCTGCCCGGCCCAGGCCGCCTCGTGGACGGGCGGCGCGGGACGGGTGGTGTCGTGCTGTGCACGTGTGCCGGGCTCGACGGATGCCGAGTCGGCCGACGGGGGCACGGAGGGCGGTGCCTGCGGCTGCGGAGGGCGCTCTGCAGAAGACTGCGATGTCGTCGTGGTCACGACACCCGACGCTAGCGGTTTCGCCGCCGACATGACACCGCGAGCCCCGGCGATCCCGCGTGGCCGGACCAGCGCCGCAGCACCGCGCGGGGGGCCGGGCGCGGCCGGGCGTCCGTCTGGGTCCGGCGGCTCGTTCTCCCTGATGAGGGCGGGGGAGTCTCCTAGACTCGGGTGTTGTGAAGGCCATCAGACGATTCCACGTGCGCACCGTTCTGCCCGAGCCGATCGCGCCGCTCGCCGAGCTGGCGATCAACCTGCGGTGGTCGTGGCACGAGCCGAGCCGCCGACTCTTCGCCCAGATGGCGCCGATCCGCTGGGAGAAGGTCAAGCACGACCCGGTGGCGTTGCTGTCGAGCCTGTCGGCCAAGGAGCTCACGGCTCTGGCCGGGGACGAGGACTTCGTGGCGAGGGTGCGCGCGGCCCAGGCCTCGCTGCGCAGCTACCTCGACTCCGATCTGTGGTTCCAGCAGTGGGGGCAGGGCGTGGCCGGGGGCGCGCCGGCGAGCATCGCCTACTTCTCGGCGGAGTTCGGCATCACCGAGGTGCTCCCGCAGTATTCGGGCGGCCTCGGCATCCTCGCCGGTGACCACCTCAAGGCCGCGTCCGACTCGGGCATCCCGATCGTCGGTGTCGGCCTCTTCTACCAGACGGGCTACTTCGCCCAGTCGCTCAACCGCGACGGCTGGCAGCAGGAGACCTATCCCGTGCTCGACCCCGACGGGCTGCCGCTGTCGCTGCTGCGCGAGTCCGACGGCACGCCGGCGACGATCGAGCTGCCGCTGCCGGGCGGGCGGCGGCTGCGGGCCTACGTGTGGAAGGCCCAGGTCGGGCGGGTGCCGCTGCTCATGCTCGACTCCGACGTGCACGACAACGACGACGCGGCGCGGGGCATCACCCGCCGCCTCTACGGCGGCGGCAGTGAGCTGCGGCTGCAGCAGGAGCTGCTGCTCGGCATGGGCGGTGTCAAGGCACTGCGCCTGCACAGCCGCCTCACGGGCGCCCCGGCGCCGGACGTTTACCACGCCAACGAGGGGCACGCCGGCTTCCTCGGCGTCGAACGCCTCGACGAGCTCGTCACGGGAGCGGGGCTGAGCTTCGAGGAGGCGCTGCGCGCGGTGCGCGCCAACACCGTCTTCACGACGCACACGCCGGTGCCGGCCGGCATCGACCGCTTCGGGGTCGATCTCGTGAGGCACTATCTCGGCGGCGACTGCGCCGTGCCCGGCGTGCCGCTGGAGCGTCTGCTCGCCCTCGGTGCCGAGACCTACGCCGGCGGCGACCCCAGCGTCTTCAACATGGCCGTGATGGGGCTGCGGCTCGCCCAGCGGGCCAACGGCGTCGCCCAGCTGCACGGCGCGGTGAGCCGCGAGATGTTCCGCGGCCTGTGGCCGGGCTTCGACGTCGACGAGGTGCCGATCACGAGCATCACCAACGGCGTGCACGCCCCGACGTGGGTCGACCAGCGCCTCTTCGAGGTGGCCGAGCGGGTCGCGCCCGAGCAGGTGCGCACCGCCGACGACGTGCCGCACGTGGCCGAGGGCATCCCGGCGAGCGAGCTGTGGCGGCTCAAGCGCGATCTGCGAGACCGGCTCGTCGAGATGGTGCGGGTCCGGATGCGGCAGTCGTGGCTCAACCGCGGCGCGAGCGCCGCCGAGCTGGGCTGGATCGACTCGATCTTCGACCCGGACATCCTCACGCTGGGCTTCGCGCGGCGGGCGGCGACCTACAAGCGGCTGACGCTCATGCTCGAGGACACCGAGCGGTTCAAGCGGCTGCTGCTCGACACCGACCAGCCGATGCAGATGATCATCGCCGGCAAGTCCCACCCGGCAGACGACATGGGCAAGAGCCTCATCCAGCACATGGTGCAGTTCACCGACGACCCCGCGATCCGGCATCGCATCGCGTTCCTGCCCAACTACGACATCGGCATGGCCCGCACGCTCTATCCCGGCTGTGACGTCTGGCTCAACAACCCGCTGCGGCCCATGGAGGCGTGCGGCACGTCGGGCATGAAGGCGGCCCTCAACGGCGGGCTCAACCTCTCGATCCTCGACGGCTGGTGGGACGAGTGGTTCGACGGCGAGAACGGCTGGTCGATCCCGACGGCCGACGGGGTCCAGGACGCGGCGCGGCGCGACGCGCTCGAGGCGGCCGCTCTCTACGACCTCATCGAGAACAACGTCGTGCCGCGCTTCTACGACCGCGATGGCGACGACGTGCCGCAGCGCTGGGTCGCGATGATGCGGCACACGCTGGCGCACACCGGCCCCAAGGTGCTCGCCAGCCGCATGGTGCGGGAATACACCCAGCGGCTCTACACGCCTGCGGCACAGTCGGGCTGGGCCGCCGACGCCGACGACTACGCGCAGGCCAAGGAGCTCGCGGCCTACGTGGGGCAGGTGCAGGCCCAGTGGCCGCACGTGCGCGTCGACCACGTCGAGTCCTCCGGCGTGTCCGACCAGCCGCAGATCGGCGACCGGCTGCACGTGCGGGCGTTCGTCTCGCTCGGCACGCTGACCCCGGACCAGGTGCGCGTGCAGTTCCTCTACGGGCACACCTCCGAGGACGACGAGCTGTCCGACATCGACGCCCACGACCTCGGGCTCGCGGAGTCGTTCGAGGGCGGCCGGCACTCGTTCGCCGCCGAGCTGCCCCTGACCCGCACCGGCTCCATGGGCTACACGGTGCGTGTCGTGCCCCATCACGCGGCGCTGTCCAACGTCGCCGAGCTGGGCCTGGTCGCCAACGCATGACCGTGCGGCGGCGCGCGGCGGTGACCCTTTGCGCAGTATCGGGTTGGGGGCGGCCACTGCGCCTCCTAATCTGAGGGGATGTCGTCGCGAACACCTGACCTGGCGCCGCCGCCAGGAGCCCACCCGGACCCCGTGGGAACCACCTTCGCCCTCGCCGCCGCACACGCGACCTCGGTCGAACTGTGCCTCTTCGGCGACGAGCACGATCCGAACGGGCCGGAGCGGCGCATCCCGCTGCCGCACCGCATCCACGGGGTGTGGTTCGGTCACATCCCCGGCGTGCGCCCGGGGCAGCGCTACGGCTACCGGGTGGACGGGCCGTGGCGGCCCGACCAGGGGCTGCGGCACAACCCGGCCAAGCTCCTGCTCGACCCCTACGCCAGGGCGATCGAGGGGTCGATCCGCTACGTGCCCGAGGTCTACGGGCACCACGTCGACGACGCCCTCGTCGGCGACCCCGCGGTGCGCGACGACCGCGACAACGCGCCCTTCGTGCCGCGTTCGGTCGTCGTCGGCGGCGCCGACTTCGACTGGGGGCCCGACGAGCGCAGCCACGAGGAACGCCGGATCCCATGGGCCGACACCGTCGTCTACGAGGCCCACGTGCGGGGCGCCACGCGGCTCATGCCCCAGGTGCCGGAGGAGCTGCGCGGCACCTACGCGGGCATCGGTCACCCGGAGTTCATCGCGCACCTGCGGCGGTTGGGCGTCACGACGCTGGAGCTGCTGCCGGTGGAGACGTTCGCCGACGAGCCGGGGCTGGCCCGCAACGGCCGGTCCAACTACTGGGGCTACAACACGCTCGGCTTCTTCGCGCCGCACGCCCGCTACGCCGCCTGCGGCGACCCCGTCGGGGCGGTCGCGGAGTTCAAGGAGATGGTGCGGTCCCTGCACGCCGCGGGCATCGAGGTCATCCTCGACGTCGTCTACAACCACACCGCCGAACAGTCCCACGCGGGGCCGATGCTGAGCTGGCGGGGCATCGACGCCAGCACCTACTACCGGCTCGACGAGCGCGGCAACGACATCGACGTCACGGGCTGCGGCAACACCCTCGACACCCGCAACGCGACGACGCTGCGGATGGTGCTCGACTCCCTGCGCTACTGGGTCCAGGAGTGTCACGTCGACGGCTTCCGCTTCGACCTCGCCGTCGCGCTGGCGCGCGGGCGCACCGACGACTACGACCGCGACCACCACTTCCACATGGCGCTGCGCACCGACCCCGTGCTCAGCCGGGTCAAGCTCATCGCCGAGCCGTGGGACTGCGGCATCCACGGCTGGCGCACCGGGCAGTTCCCGCCGCCCTTCGGCGAGTGGAACGACCGCTTCCGCGACACCGTGCGCAGCTTCTGGCTCGGCGACCTCGCCTCCAGCGGGCCGGGGCACGGGGTGCGCGAGCTGGCCACCCGGCTCGCCGGCTCGCAGGACCTCTTCGGCACCGACGACCGGGGGCCGTTGGCCTCCCTCAACTACGTCGCCTCGCACGACGGGTTCACGCTCGCCGACACGACCGCCTACGAGCAGAAGCACAACCAGCCCAACGGCGAGGACAACCGCGACGGCCACGGCGACAACCGCTCCTGGAACCACGGTCACGAGGGCCCGACGACCCACGAGGAGATCAAGCGGCGACGCCGCCGCAGCATGCGCAACCTGCTCGCCACGACGATCCTCGCGACGGGCACCCCGATGCTGCTGGCCGGTGACGAGCTGGGCCGCACCCAGCAGGGCAACAACAACGCCTACTGCCAGGACAACGAGACCTCCTGGGTGCAGTGGGAGCTCGAGCCCTGGCAGCACGATCTGCTCGAGACGACCGCCTACCTGCTGGCGCTGCGGCGGGACTACCGGGTGCTGCGCCAGGCGACCTTCTTCTCCTCCCACCCGCACCCGGGCGACGGCCGCGCCGACCTCCTGTGGTTCGGGCGGCGTGGCGAGCGGATGTCGTGGGAGGCGTGGGAGGACCCGCGGGCCCGCACGCTGCAGATGCTGCTCATCGGCGACGACGTCTCGGCCGACTCCCTCCTGCTCATCTTCTCGGGCAAGCCGGCGGCGACGACCGTGCGGTTGCCCGAGTTCGACGAGGCACCGCGCACCTACGAGTTGCTGTGGGACAGCAGCTGGGAGCGGCCCGATCCGCGCGGCGGCGGACTCGTGTCGGCGGCGCAGACGGTGTCGGTCGAGGCGACCTCGCTGCAGGTCTACCGCGTGCTCCCCCCGAGGTAGCCGGTGTCGCCGGCCCGGCAGCCGCCCCGCCGGGCCGGGGCCTCGGGGCCGGGGCGTCGGTGCCGCGGATGCCGGTGAGAGTCGATACCGTTGGGCGCATGACGGATCCCACCAGCCTGCCCAACTTCCCGCCCCCGGCCGACGAGCACCCGCTGCGCGGCATCGTGCTCGACGTGCTGCAGGACGAGGGCTTCCGGCCCGACATCGACGACGACGGCGACGTGAGCTTCAAGGTCGAGGGCCAGCAGCTCTTCGTCCACTGCACCGAGGGCGACCTGCCGGTCGTCCGCGTCTTCGGCCAGTGGCAGATCGCCGACAATCTCCCCACCGACCTGCTCACCCAGCTGCGCGCGGCCAACGATCTGTCGCTGCGCCTCAACATCGTCAAGGCCGGCATCAACGCCGGCACGCTCGTCGTGACGTGTGAGCACATCGTCATGCCCGGTGCCGACGTCCGCCAGCTCGTGCAGCTGAGCTACCAGCTCGTGCTCACCGCCGTGCAGATGTGGCACCAGCTCATGCTCGGCGAGGACGTGTTCGGTGACGGCAGCGGCCTGACCCCGGGCGGCGGAGCCGACGGCACGGGTCCTGAGCAGGCGACATGAGCGAGTTCGTGCGCCTCGAGGTGGCCGACGGCATCGGCACCATCCGGATCGAGCGGCCCAAGATGAACGCCCTCAACGCGCAGGTCCAGGAGGAGCTGCGCGAGGCCGCGCTCGAGGCGACCGCGCGATCGGAGGTGCGGGCCGTCATCGTCTACGGCGGGGAGAAGGTCTTCGCCGCCGGCGCGGACATCAAGGAAATGGCGACCATGCCCTACACGGCCATGGTCGAGCGGGCCCCGCGGCTCTCGGACTGCTTCACCGCCGTCGCCCGCATCCCCAAGCCGACGCTCGCCGCCGTCGCGGGCTACGCGCTCGGGGGCGGGTGCGAGCTGACGCTGTGCTGCGACTTCCGCATCGCGGCCTCGGACGCGACCTTCGGCCAGCCCGAGATCCTGCTCGGCATCATCCCCGGCGCGGGCGGCACCCAGCGCCTCACTCGGCTCGTCGGCCCGGCCAGGGCCAAGGAGATCATCTTCTCCGGCCGCTTCGTCCCGGCCTCCGAGGCGCTGGCCATCGGGCTCGCCGACGAGCTCGTCGAGCCGGGCACGGTCTACGAGTCGGCGGTCAAGCGCATGTCGCGCTACGTCAAGGGCGCGCCCTTCGCGCTGCGGGCCGCCAAGGAGTCGATCGACCGCGGGGGCGAGGTCGACCTCGACACCGGGCTCGCCATCGAGACCCAGCAGTTCGCGGCCTGCTTCGCGACCAAGGATCGCGAGATCGGCATGACGTCCTTCGTCGAGCACGGCCCCGGCAAGGCGGTCTTCGAGGGCCGGTAGCGGGTCGCCGGCCACCCTGGCGGCGCTCCACGCGGCGCTGCTGCCGATGGGTCGCGGCACCGACGTCGTCTGCGGGCGGCACCCCATTTGCGGGGTGCCGCCCGCGCGCGTCGGACGCCCTGCGTAGGGTGGGCACGAATGATCTACGTCCCGAATGTCGGCGAGGGTGCCGCTGGGGCGGGCCGCGCGCGGTCAGGCACCCGACGATTCGTGAGAGGGCGTGGAATGAACATCGTCGTCTGTGTCAAGCACGTGCCCGACGCGCAAGGCGACCGCGCGTTCGAGAGCAGCGACCACACCACCGACCGGGACTCCGTCGACGGGCTGCTGTCCGAGCTCGACGAGTATGCGGTCGAGGAGGCGCTCAAGCTCAAGGAGGCCGGCGACGGCGGTGAGGTCACCGTGCTGACCATGGGCCCGGCCAAGGCGGCCGACGCCGTGAAGAAGTCGTTGCAGATGGGCGCCGACAAGGGCGTGCACGTCAGCGACGAGGCGCTCGCGGGCTCCGACGCGCTCGCGACCTCGCTCGTGCTGGCCGAGGCCATCACGAAGCTCGGCCCGGTCGACCTCGTGCTGACCGGCATGGCCTCGACCGACGGCACGATGTCGGTCGTGCCGGCGATGGTCGCCGAGCGGCTCGGCCTGCCGCAGGTGACGTTCGCCTCCGAGGTGACGATCGCGGACGGCACGGTGACGGTGCGCCGCGACGGTGACGTCGCCACCGAGATCATCACCTCCTCGCTGCCCGCGGTCGTCTCGGTGACCGACCAGATCAACGAGCCGCGCTACCCCTCGTTCAAGGGGATCATGGCGGCCAAGAAGAAGCCGGTCGAGACGTGGTCGCTCGCCGATCTCGGAGTGGACGCGGCCTCGGTGGGCCTCGACGCAGCCTGGACGGCGGTGACGAAGGTGACGAAGCGGCCACCCCGCCAGCAGGGCCTCATCGTCACCGACGACGGCAACGGGGGCGCGGTGCTCGCGCAGTACCTGGCCATCCAGAAGTTCATCTGAGCCGGCGGGAGAGAGAAGACCATGACCGACGTTCTCGTGCTCGTCGACCACGTCGACGGCGCTGTCCGCAAGACGACGTCCGAGCTGCTGACGCTCGCCGCCCGGCTGGGTGAGCCGGCGGCAGTCTTCATCGGCGACGGACTCGACCAGGCGACGCCCGCGCTCACCGAATACGGCGCCGACACCATCCTCGCCGTGCCGGGCGCCGACATCTCCGACTACCTCGTGGCCCCGGTCGCCGAGGTGCTCGCCCAGCTCGTCGAGGCGCGCTCGCCGGTGGCGGTGCTCCTGTCGAGCTCGGCGCACGGCAAGGAGATCGCCGCCCGCCTCGCCGTCAAGACCGGATCCGGTCTCGTCACCGACGCCGTCGACGTGCGCGCCGGGGGCGAGGGCGTCGAGACGACGCAGTCGGTCTTCGCGGGTTCGTTCACCGTCGACGCGACCGTCACCCACGGCACACCGGTCATCACCGTGAAGCCGAACTCGTGCACCCCCGAGGCCCGCCCGGGCGCCGGCACGGTCGAGCAGGTGACCCCGCAGATCTCCGACGCGGCGAAGGCCGCCAGGATCGTCGAGCGCCGCGAGAAGCAGGCGACCGGCCGTCCGGAACTCACCGAGGCCGCGATCGTCGTGTCCGGCGGCCGCGGCACCGCGGGCGACTTCGCGCCGGTCGAGGCGCTGGCCGACGCTCTCGGCGCGGCCGTCGGCGCCTCGCGAGCGGCGGTCGACGCGGGCTGGTATCCGCACACGAGCCAGGTGGGTCAGACCGGCAAGCAAGTCTCGCCGCAGCTCTACGTGGCGTGCGGTATCTCCGGCGCCATCCAGCACCGGGCGGGCATGCAGACCTCCAAGACGATCATCGCCGTCAACAAGGACGAGGAGGCGCCGATCTTCGAGCTCGTCGACTTCGGCGTCGTGGGTGACCTTTTCGAGGTGTTGCCGCAGGCGACCCAGGGAATCGCCGAACACCGCGGGTAACGCGTGCGCGACCGCCGGCCCTCCGTCGAGGGGGCCGGCTGTCGTGTGTCTCGGCGGTGCCGCTGTCTCGACCTGCCTCGCGCCCTGGTCATGCGGCCCATGGGCCGGATGTCGCACCCGGGCTGTTCGGCATGCGAACGGCGGAATTGCGTCGCGCTTCGCGGTGTCGGACGATGACGTGAGTCGGTCCGACCGTCGGCCGGCGCGCTCAGCCCCTCATCGTCGCACCCCACCGTCGCACCCTCATCGCCGAGACCCCGGACAGCACTGAACCCCGACGGCTTCGGGGGGCAGCGTCGGGGCTCAGTGGCTCATGGGCGGGATCGGCTCGACCTGGCGGGTGGCGATCCCGGTGATTCTCAGATGTCTGCGATGTTCAGCTGTCTAGCTGTCTACGGTGTTCACGGTGTTCACCTGTCTGCGGTGCACGGTCGGCCGGGGTCACGATGTGACGGTCCGTGCCTGCGTGCCCGTCGCGACGGGCGTCGTCTGACTGCCTTGTCGTCTGACTGCCGTGTCGCCTGACTTGTTCGTCTGACTGCCTTGTCGGCGGCAATGCCTCTGTCAAGAGCACTTGCCAATGCAATTGAAGGTAACGCACATTGCACGTGCAAGTCGTCAGGGCAGGTCGTGGCGTTGCGCAAGTGACCCTATCGTGTTCGATCTCACATGGTGCGTGGCATCCCACGCGGCGGTGTGCGGTGCGGACGGGGCTCCCGCGCCGGCCGCCTAGACTGCGAAGAATGAGCGGCCCCCGCGTGTATCTCGACCACGCCGCGACCACCGTCGTGCGACCCGAGGCCATCGAGGCGATGACGGCCGAGCTCGCCCGCGTCGGCAACGCCTCGTCGCTGCACGGCAGCGGTCGCAGCGCGCGTCGGCGGCTCGAGGAACGGCGCGAGGAGATGGCCGCCGCGCTCGGAGCCCGTCCCTCGGAGATCGTCGTCACCTCGGGGGGCACGGAGGCCGACAACCTCGCGATGATCGGGCTGTTCCGCGCCCGCGTCGGCGCCGACCCGTCGCGGCGGCGACTCGTCGTCTCCGCGATCGAGCACCCCGCGGTGCACGACGTCGCCCGCACGCTCGTCGAGCGCGAGGGCGCCACGGTGACGTGGGTGGCGCCGGACCGCGACGGCATCGTCACCCAGGAGGCCGTCGAGGCCGCCGTCGCGAGCGGGGCCGGGCCCGAGGATGTCGCGCTGGTCGCGTGCATGTGGATCAACAACGAGGTCGGCACGATTCAGCCGGTGGCCGCGATCGCGCACGCCATGGCCGCGCACGACATACCGATGCATGTCGACGCGGTGCAGGCGATCGGCCGGGTGCCCTTCGACTTCGCCGCGGTGGGCGCGACGACCGCGGCGGTCTCCGGGCACAAGGTCGGCGGGCCGACCGGGGTCGGTCTGCTGTTGGCCCGGCGGGACGCGCCACTGGAGGCCGTGTCGCTGGGCGGTGGTCAGGAGCGGGGCATCCGCAGCGGCACCCTCGCCGGTGGCCTCGTCGCGGGGCTGTCCGCAGCCCTCACCATCGCGGTCGCCGAGCAGCCGGAGGAGGCGGTGCGGCTCGCGGCGCTGCGCGACCGGATCATCACCGGCGCACGCGACCTCGTGCCCGGCACGATCGTCACCGGAGCCTGGGCGCCCGGCGACGTGACCCGCCGCAGCCCGGCGAACGCGCACCTACTCGTGCCCGACAGCGAGGGAGACTCGCTGCTCTTCCTGCTCGACGCCGCTGGCATCGAGTGCTCCACGGGGTCCGCCTGTCATGCGGGCGTGCCGCAGCCCAGCGACGTCGTGCTCGCCATGGGCTACTCGATCGAACAGACCAGGGGGGCGCTGCGCCTCACCCTGGGGCACTCCAGCACGGCCGCCGACGTCGAGGCGTTCCTGGCCGCCCTGCCCGCGGCCGTCGAGCGCGCGCAGCGGGCCTTCCGGGCCGCGAGGGCGACCTGATGCGGGTCGTCGCCGCGATGAGCGGGGGAGTGGACTCGGCGGTCGCGGCAGCGCGCATGATCGACGCCGGCCACGACGTCGTCGGGGTGCACCTCGCGCTGAGCTCCAACGCGGCGACATTGCGCGAGTCGGCCCGCGGCTGTTGCACGCTCGAGGACGCCGGCGACGCGCGGCGGGTCGCCGACCGGCTCGGCATCCCCTTCTACGTGTGGGACCTCGCCGCACGCTTCCGGCGCGACGTCATCGACGACTTCGTCGCCGAATACGAGGCCGGTCGCACGCCGAACCCCTGCCTGCGCTGCAACGAGAAGATCAAGTTCGCCGCGCTGCTGGACAAGGCGTGGGCGCTCGGCTTCGACGCGGTCGCGACCGGGCACTACGCCCGCATCGTCGACCCGGGCGACCCCGCGTGCCGCACCGGGCGGCGCGAGCTGCACCGGGCGGTCGACCCGGCGAAGGACCAGTCCTACGTGCTCGGGGTGCTCGACGCCGCGCAGCTGGCCGCGGCGCACTTCCCGCTCGGTGATTCCACGAAGACGCAGGTGCGGGCCGAGGCCGCGGAGCGTGGCTTCGCGGTGGCCAAGAAGCCCGACAGCCACGACATCTGCTTCATCGCCGACGGCGACACCCGCGGCTGGCTGACCCGGCGGCTCGGCGCGCAGCCCGGCGACATCGTCGACACCGACGGCGTGGTGGTCGGCCGGCACGAGGGGGCGTTCGCCTACACGGTGGGGCAGCGGCGCGGGCTCGCCCTGCGCCGCCCGGCGGCCGACGGGCGGCCCCGCTACGTCGTGCAGACGCGCCCGAGCACGAACACCGTCGTCGTCGGTGCGCAGGAACTGCTCGGCATCGACGCGATCACCGCCGACGAGGTGCGCTGGTGCGGGCCGGAGCCGGAGGGGGTCGTCGCCGTCGGGGCCCAGCTGCGCGCCCACGGCGAGGAGTTCGCCGCGTCGGCGCACGTCGTCGACGGCGAGCTGCGCGTGCGGCTCGACCGGCGCACGCGGGGCGTCGCGGCCGGGCAGGCGGTCGTGCTCTACGACGGCCCGCGCGTGCTGGGATCGGGGCGCATCACGAGCACGGCCACGCAGCGACCGGGGTCGTCGGCGTAGGCGCAGGGCCACCCGAGGCGGGGGCGCCGGCGGTCAGTGGATCGTGCCGATGGGAGCGAGCGTGCCGGGGCTCCAGTCCCACCGCATGCCCCAGACCCCGGGTCCGAAGTCGCGCCGGTAGCGGCGCAGCGCCACGTCGGTGACGGCCAACGGCGTCGTGCGCTCCTCGTTGCCGACCTCGAAGATCTCCTGCGCCGTCACCGGGATCGCCTTGCCGTCGAACTGCACCTCGAGGTAGGCCTCGCGGATCGGGGCGATGTAGCCCCTGTACCAGTCGTTGACGGGCACGGTCTGGCCGGCGGCGCCGTAGCGATACTGCATGAAGATCACCTCGCCGGCGTTGAGCGGGCGCGGCAGCAGCAGCTCGGCGACGATGAGCGGCAGGTTCGGCCCCTCGCGCACCTGACCGATGCGGCAGTTGATCTCGGCGCTGATGAAGGGGTAGCTGCGGTCGTCGTCGTGCCCGTACCACGCCGGCAGGCGGTCGACCCCGTCGCGTGCGGCCCGCATGAGGTTCGTGACGATCTGGCTGTCGAGCGTGCCGTCGCGGCGGATCTGGATGCGGTCGTGGATCGAGAGGTATTCGAAGCCCGTGTCCCACGTGAGGCCGATCGAGGCCATCATCTCGGAGATGATGTCGGCCCGCTTGATGAACCGCTCGGCCTGCACGGTCGTGCGGGTGTCGCCGACGCCGCGCGCCGGCCGCGGCGGCACGAGGGCGGCGAGGCTGCCGCGGTCGACGCCGAGGATCTCTTCCAGCGCCCCGAGGGCGGCGATCGAGGCGCTGCGTTGCGGCACGCTGCGGCCCGTGCGCCAGTAGCTCAGCGTCGCCGCCGACAGGTCGTGACCGCGGCGGCGCAGGTGGAACGTGATCCGCTCCAGCGACAAGCCGCGCTGATCGGTCGCCTCGCGGAACGCGCGGGCGAACGCGCTCGCCGAGGGGTGCTCGCCACCCCCGTCGTCCCGAGTCGTCACGTCGTGCCTTCCATTGGTCCCCCCATGCCGAGCCGCTCACCGAAGGTCCAGGCCGTGGTCAGCGGACGCGCCCGCCATGGGTCGTGTCAGGGATCGTCGTGTCAGGCTCAGGGTCGGCGGGCGGGCTACCCGAGGGTAAACAATTTCCTCGCGCCTGTCCGATCCCACAGACGGACCGCTGCGATGCCGGCCGCTGCCGCGCGCGGGGCGCGGGCGCGGCCGGTTAGGCTCCCGCTCCATGAGCTCCGTCACCGCCCTCGGGTCATGGCCGGGCCTGGACATCCGGCCCCCGCTGCGGATCGTCCGCGACACGCTGGCCTTCGAGAGCCCCGACGGGACCTTCGGCATTCCCTATCTGCCCGAGCTTCCCGACCGCGGTCCGGGCGCCGACCTCATCGGGCGGACCGCAGGCCTGCTCGCGGACCTGCCGGTCGATCTCCAGCCATCGGGGTGGCGGCTCGTCGATCGGCCGGGCCGGGACGCCGAGCGCATCGCCGCCCTCATGCGCCGCGATCTCGACGAGCTCGCCGAGACCTTCGACGGCTACCGCGGCCGGTTGAAGCTGCAGGTAGCAGGTCCGTGGACACTGGCGGCCGAGCTGCGCGTCGCCCGCGGTGAGCGCGTCGTCGTCGACCCCGGGGCATGCCGCGACCTCGTGCAGTCGCTCGCCGAGGGCGTGCGCCGCCACGGCGAGGCCGTGCGTCGCCTCGTGCCGGGCGCGAGCCTCGTCGTGCAGCTCGACGAGCCGTCGCTGCCGGCGGTGCTCGCCGGGCGGCTGCCGACCTCGTCCGGCTACGGCACGCATCGCGCCGTCGACGCCGAGACGGTGCGGGCAGGGCTGCGCGAGGTCGTCGCGGGTGCCCGCGCGGTCGGTTCCCCCGAGGAGGACGGGGTCGTCGTGGCGGTGCACTGCTGCGTGACGCAGCCGCCGCTGGCCCTGCTGCGCGAGAGCGGCTGCGACGCGGTGTCGATCGACACGACGCTGCTGAGCTCGCACGGCTGGGAGTCGGTCGCGGCGACCGTCGAGTCGGGCACCGCGCTCTGGGCCGGCATCGCGCCCGGCGACGCGCGCACGACGACGGCGGCGGTGCTCGCGCCGCTGCGGCGCAGCTGGAGCGACGTGGGGCTGCCCGTGGGCGGGCTCGACGGCGTCACGCTCACCCCGACCTGCGGCCTGGCCGGCGCGAGCCCCGACCGGGCCCGCAGCGTGCACGACCGGCTCGTCGAAGCCGCCCGCGCACTGACCGAGATCGCATCGAGCTGAAGGGCGTCGGGTCGGCGCGGGGCCCGATCTGCGCGTCGCCGCCGAGGACGGCGCGCCGGACGTCACGACCCTTGTCGGTGGGCTGGGGCAAGATGTGCCGCGTGAACGCGAGAGGCACCGTGAACGCGCACGGCACAAGGCCGCCCGACCCCGACGCGCCCGGGAGCGGCACCGGCGAGCCCGGCACGCCCGGCGTGGGGGTGTCCGCGGCGGCCACGGCGGCGCCCGACGAGGCACTACGGCACGCGTGGGAGGAGCTGGCCGAGCAGATCCGGGGGCACCAGTTCGCCTACTACGTGCGGGATGCCCCGACGATCAGCGACGCCGAGTTCGACGGGCTGCTGCGGCGGCTGCAGGCGTTGGAGGAGGAGGACCCGCAGCTGCGGGTGCCCGACAGCCCGACGCAGTCGGTCGGCGGCTCCTTCTCCACAGAGTTCACTGCGGTCGACCACCGCGTGCGCATGCTCTCGCTCGACAACGTCTTCGACGCCGACGAGCTGGCGGAGTGGTATGAGCGCACCGTGCAGGCCTGCGGGGGCGCGCAGATGCACTTCCTCACCGAGCCCAAGATCGACGGCCTCGCGATCAACCTGCTCTACGAGGACGGACGGCTCACCCGGGCCCTGACCCGCGGCGACGGCCGCACGGGCGAGGACGTCACCCACAACGTGCGCACGATCGAGGGCGTGCCGCACCGGCTGATCCAGCCGCACGACGCCCACGACGAGGGCACGGCGACCGTGCCCATCCCACCGCTCGTCGAGGTGCGCGGCGAGGTGTTCTTCCCCGTCGACGCCTTCGCCGAGCTCAACGCCGCGCTCGTCGAGGCCGGCCGGCCTCCCTTCGCCAACCCGCGCAACGCCGCCGCCGGCTCGCTGCGGCAGAAGGATCCACGCGTCACGGCCACGCGTCCGTTGCGCATGCTCGTGCACGGCATCGGGGCGCGCGAGGGCTTCGACGTGCTGCGCCAGAGCGACGCCTACGAGATCTTGCGCGGCTGGGGCCTGCCGGTCTCGACGCACAACCTCGTCGTCGACGACCTCGCCGGCATCGAGGCCCGCGTTGCCTACTTCGGCGAGCACCGGCACTCGATCGAGCATGAGCTCGACGGGCTCGTCGCCAAGGTCGACGAGGTGGCGCTGCAGCGGCGGCTCGGCACGACCTCGCGCGCGCCGCGCTGGGCGATCGCCTACAAATATCCGCCGGAGGAGGTGACGACCACGCTCCTCGACATCCGCGTCAACGTCGGGCGCACCGGGCGCGTCACCCCCTACGGGGTGATGGAGCCGGTCGTCGTCGCCGGGTCGACCGTCGAGATGGCCACGCTGCACAACGCCGACGAGGTGCGGCGCAAGGGCGTGCTCATCGGCGACACGGTCGTGCTGCGCAAGGCCGGCGACGTCATCCCCGAGATCCTCGGCCCGGTCGTCGACCTGCGCGACGGCACGCAGCGCGAGTTCGTCATGCCGACGCACTGCCCCTCGTGCGGCACGCTGCTCGCGCCGCAGAAGGAGGGCGACAAGGACATCCGCTGCCCGAACGCCCGCAGCTGCCCGGCGCAGCTGCGCGAGCGGCTCTTCGGCCTGGCGTCCCGCGGGGCGCTCGACATCGAGGCGCTCGGCTGGGAGGGCTCGGCGGCGCTGCTCGACGCGGGCGTCATCGTCGACGAGGGTGACCTCTTCGGCCTCGGGGCCGCCGAGGTGGCGCGCGTGCCCCTCTACACGCGGGGGGCGACGAAGAAGGAGGCGGCCGACCCCGGCGCGGTCGCCGAGCCCGGCATCGTCGAGGGCCGGGTGCTGTCGGCCAACGGGCGCCGGCTCGTCGACAACCTGGCCCAGGCGCGCTCGCAGCCCCTGTGGCGGGTGCTCGTCGCGCTGTCGATCCGGCACGTGGGGCCCACGGCGGCCCGTGCGCTGGCGGGTCACTTCGCCTCGATGACGGCGATCCGGGAGGCGCAGGTCGAGCAGCTCGCCGACGTCGAGGGCGTCGGGCCGACGATCGCGGAGTCGGTGCGCAGCTGGTTCGAGGTCGACTGGCACGCGGCGATCGTCGACAAGTGGGCGGCGGCCGGCGTGCGGATGGCCGACGAACGCGACGACTCCGTCGCCCGCACCCTCGAGGGGCTGACGGTCGTCGTCACGGGCTCGCTCGCCGGCTTCTCCCGCGACGAGTCCAAGGAGGCGATCCTCGCCCGCGGCGGCAAGGCGGCGGGGTCGGTGAGCCGCAAGACCGACTTCGTCGTCGTGGGGGAGAACGCCGGCTCCAAGGCGACCAAGGCCCAGGAGCTGGGGGTGCGCGTGCTCGACGAAGGGCAGTTCGAGCTGCTGCTCGCCGAGGGCCCCGACGCGGTCGCGCTCCCGGACGAACCGGCGGCGGACGTGTCACCGGGCGATGTGGCGGACGTGTCACCCGGCGATGTGGCGGACGTGCCGCCCGGCGACTCACCGGGCGACGGGGAGGCGTCGTGACCGCGCCCGAGGGGGAGGGCTCGGTGTCGCCGCCCGCCGCCGATGGCGCGCAGGCCGGCGCCGCGGCGGCAGCGGCGCGGCCCGATCCCGCCGCCGTCGCCGATCTCGCCGCGGCCTGGCGAGACCTGGCCGGACGGCTGGGCTTCCCCGAGATCATCGAGTCGACCGCCGGGGTGCTCCCGGGATCGACGACGTCGCACGTCGTCTACGACCTCGGGGTCGCGGTGAGCCTCGCGCTCGGTGACCTCGCCGAGGCCATCGAGTCGTATGCCGATCCGAGAGCCGCCCTGGCACCGGTCGTGTCCCCGGCGGCCGGCGGACCCGCCGCGCGGCCGGGCCCGTGACCGCGGCCCAGCCGGTGGCGCGCCTCGCAGGCCAGGTCCGCCGGGCGATGGTGGGGCTGCTCGACTCGGCGACGCAGCTGGCGCTGGCCCCCGTCGTGCATCCGTGGATGACGTGCGAGGGCGCGTCGGTGCGCGATCTGGCGCGGCAGCTCGACGGCCACCTGGAGCGCTTCGATGCGGCCTCGGCCCGCACCCGCGACCTGCGCACGCAGCTCGACGCGGCCCTGGGCGCCGGGCCGTCCGCGGCGGGGTGGTCGCCCCCGCTCCAGCCGGCACCTGAGGGCTCGAGCGCGCCCGAGGCGGCCCCGCCCGACACCGCATCGGGCGTCGAATCGCCTTGGGATGAGACGGCGTTCGTGCAACTGCGAGGTGCGCTCGTCGGGGCCCGCGACGCCCTGCTGGGGTTGGCCGACGCCCTCGACGAGCACGGTCCACCGCTGCGGGCCGCCGCCCTCGCCATGTCGGGCGCGGTGGCCCACGTGGCGACCGATGCCCTGACCGAGCCCGGGGTCGACCTCGCCGAGCTGCGCCGGTTGCGCTCGGTCGTGCGCGGCCACACCGACGCGTTGTCGCGCGCCGATGTCGAGTGCCGCCGGGGGTTGGAGCTGGCGATCCGGGCCGCGCCCGAGGGCTCGGCGCTCATCGCCGCGGCCTTGCCGACGGCCGCGGCGGGTCCGGGCCTCACCGAGCCGGTGACCGGCGACGTCCTCGCCGGCGAGTCGGCGTCGGGGGAGGCCGGCACTGCCGGGCCCGTCCTCGCCGACGCGGCGGCGGTCGCGTCGGCCCCCGTGGCGCCCGACCCCGAGCAGCCCGTGCGGGGGCTGCGCCGCGCGCTCGTCGCTCGCTCCGCCGCCGATGTCCACGCCTACCTGCGTCGTCATCCCGGGGTGATCGAACGACTGGTCGCCGACCGCGGCGACCTCGACCTGCTCCCGGCCGGTCTGAGCGCCGAGCTCACGGCGCCGCCCACCGGCGCCGACCCGGCCGTGACGTTACGTGCGATCGAGGACCGGCACGCGGCCTTCGCGGCCGCGCCCGACGAGGGTGTGCGGGCGGGCCTGCTCTGGCCGAGCCTCGTCGGTCCGCTCGACGGCGCCGGCGTCGCGGCCCGGGTGGCGGCCAACCGCCTCCTCGTCCGTGCCGAGCTGGGCCGGGCCCGGCGCGCCGACATCGACCTGGAGCTGCGGGCGATCGCCCGGCGGGTCGCCGACGCCAGCTCCCCGCTGCGCGCTCTGCGCGGGCTGCGTGACCGGGTCATCAGCTCGTGGCTGACGCGCGACGCCATCACGTCGTTCGTCACCGCCTCCACCGACCTGCCGCTGCTCGTGCGCGCCGACCTGCGGATCCGCATTCTGCTCTACGAGAGTCTGCTCTACGACCGGGTGCCCGATCCCGAGGCGACGGCCGGCTGGACGAACCGTCGGCTGCTGCTCTTCGACGGCTCGGGACGCGGCCGCCTCGCGGAGCTGTGGGGGCATCTCGACGCGTCGACCCAGGCCGTGGCCGTGCTCGTGCCCGGCACCGGCACCGCCGTGCGCGGCTTCCACCTGCCGACCCAGGTCGCCCGCGACCTCGCGGCAGCCCTCGCCGCGCCCGCGGGCCCGTCGCTGCGGGCCGCGGTCATCGCCTGGATGGGCGCCGACTTCCCCTTGGCGATCGGCACCAACGCCCCCTTCGCGCACTACGCGCTGGCGGCCGCCAGCCCGCTGCGCGACTTCGTCGCGGGGCTGCCGCGGCCGACGCACGCGGCGCTCACGGTGCTCGGCCACTCCTACGGCGGCACGATGGTCGGCGCGGCCGAACGGGTGGGACTCGCCTGCGACCGTGTCGTCCAGGTGGCCTCGCCGGGAGCGGGCCCTGGGGTGCGGGGAGTCGACGACTACCCGGGCGTCGATCCGCTCGGGCGACCGCGCGCGCCCCGCCGCTTCAGCCTCACCGCGCCCGGCGATCCGATCCGCTGGGCGCAGCGATTCGAGGCGCCGTGGCAGGTGCTGCCCCGCGCCGTCGGCTCCCGGGTGCGCGGACGCTTCGCCGGGCTCAGCCTCGGCGTCGACCCCGAACGCCTCCGCGGCGTGACCGTCCTGCCCGCCGGCACCTGGGAGGTGGCTCGCGGCATCCATGAGGTCGGGGCTCCCCTGGCCGGACCGTCCGCGCACGCGGGAGTCATGACCCCGGGCACCGGCGCGTTCCGGGCGCTCACGGAGGTTGTCGGTGCCCCGCCCTAGACTGGAGCCCATGTCGTCGATCTCCCGCGACCAGGTCGCGCACCTGGCGATGCTCGCCCGGATCGAGCTGTCCGAGACCGAGCTCGACAAGATGGCGGGGGAGCTGGCCGTCATC
>JBDIAP010000033.1:0-29207 GCA_039812485.1 Kineosphaera sp. | reverse complement strand
CGGCCCCGGTCCCGGCCAGGACCCGGCCCGGGTCGCCGGCGCGACACCGTGCGGTCGGTGCGCACGACCCGTCCCGACACCCTCACGGGCCCGGCGCGGCCCCGGTCAGCTCGGCGACCAGCCCGCTCGGGTCGGGATGCCGGTCGAGCAGATCGGTGACGAGTGCGGCTGTGCCGCGGGCCGGTTCGGCGGTGACCAGGCGTTGCAGCCGGTCGTGCCCGGGCAGGTCGAAGACGACCGACTCCCACGACGCCGCGGCCACCTGCGCGCCGTAGCGGCGCACGCACTCGCCCCGGAACCACGCGCGCGTCGACGGCGGTGCCTCCTCGACGGCGGCCTCGACCTGCTCCGGGGTCGTCAGCCGGGTGATCCGGCCCGCCCGCTCGAGCGTGCGGGCGATGCCCTTGCCCGGCCGCAGGTCCGACCACTGCAGGTCGACGGCGGCGAGCCGCGGCGCCTCCCAGCCGAGTCCGTCGCGCTCGCGGTAGCGCTCCAGCAGAGCGAGTTTCGCGACCCAGTCGATCTGCTCGCGGGCCCGCAGCGGGTCGTCGCCCAGCCGGGTCAGCACGTCCTGCCACAGCGCCAGCACCTGGCGGGTCGGCTCGTCCCAGCCGCCAGCGGCATCGAGCCACGCGTGGGCGGCCTCGACATACCGCCAGTGCAGCTCGAGACCGGTGAGCCGGGTGCCGTCGGCGAGCACGACGTGGGTGCGCAGGCTCGGGTCGTGGCTGACGGTGTGCAGCTGCGGAAGCGGGTCGTCCATGACGAGATCCCGGGGCAGGGCGCCGGCCTCGATCATGCCGAGGACCAGGCTCGTCGTGCCGACCTTGAGCAGGCCGGCGACGTCGCAGAGGTTGGCGTCACCGAGGATGACGTGCAGGCGCCGGTAGCGCTCCGGCAGCGCGTGCGGCTCGTCGCGGGTGTTGACGATCGGGCGGCGGAACGTCGTCTCCAGGCCGACCTGCGCCTCGAAGAAGTCGCTGCGCGAGGCGATCTGGTAGCCCGCCCGCTGCGAGCGCTGCCCGATGCCGACCCGGCCCGCGCCGCAGACGATCTGGCGCACGACGAAGAACGGCGTCAGGCCCGCGACGATCGCCTCGAAGGGCGTGTCGCGGCGCATGAGGTAGTTCTCGTGGGTGCCGTAGGAGGCGCCCTTGCCGTCGGTGTTGTTCTTGTAGAGCACGGGCACGCCCTCGCCGACCGGACGCGCGCCCTCGGCCGTCTCGTCGGCCAGCACGGCCGCGGCCCGGGCCATGATCTCCTCGCCCGCCCGATCCCACGTCAGCGCCTCGAGGGGCGTGGCGACCTCGGGCGAGGAGTACTCCGGGTGGGCATGGTCGACGTAGAGACGGGCGCCGTTCGTCAGCACGAGATTGGCGACACCGGGGTCGTCCTCCCACTCGTCGGTGAGCTGGCTGACGTGCGCGTCGAGGCGGTGCTGGGTGTAGCCGCGGGCGTCGGCGAGCGGGGTCTCCGCCGCGTAGTCCCAGCGCACGCCCAGCGGCCGGTGCGCGCCGCTGCTGCGTCCGTAGGCGCGCACGACGTCGCCGGAGAGCAGCATCGGGTTGGCGTGCGGACGCCCGGGCACGCTGATGCCGTATTCGGTCTCGATGCCCATGACCCGCCGCACGCTCATCGCCACAGCGTAGGTGCCAGCCTTGCCCCCGCGTCCGGGGCGCGGGCTCGCTACGGGTGGGGTGGGTGGCGGCTGTGCTCGTTCCTGCAGGTCGGCGCCCCTTCGCAGGGGCTTGTCAGGCCTCTGGTGCAGCATGACGCCATGCCCGTCAGCACCTCCCCCAGCGCGAGCGCCGGCCCGGCGAGCACGGTCGGCCGCGTCCGCAACGCCAAGCCCTCGATCCCCTGGCGCACCCGCCTGTTGCACCGGGTGTCGCAACTGGCCGGGTCCGTCGCCGATCGCAGCCCCCAGGAGTTCGATCGGCTCCGCGTGACGATGCCCCGCAGCCGGCTCGTGGACCTCGTCACCGGCGGCAGCGTGGCCGGCGTCGAGGTCGACGACGCCCAGGTGCCGGTGCGTGCCGGTCGCAGCGTGCGGGTGCGGCGCTATCGGGCCGGGGGCGCCCCCGACGCCGACCGTGCCCCCGACGCCGACCGTGCCCCCGCGACGCTGCCCGTGCTCGTCTTCCTGCACGGCGGCGGCTGGGTGCTGGGCCGGGTCGAGAACTACGACCCGCTGTGCTCGCACCTGGCCGCGGAGGTCGGGGCTCTCGTGGTCTCCGTCGAATACCGGCTCGCGCCGGAGCACCCCGCTCCCGCCGCGATCCACGACTGCCTCGACGTCGTGCGGGCGCTGCCGGCCCTGCTGCCCGAGTGGGGCGGCGACCCGACGCGGATGGCGATCGCGGGCGACAGCGCGGGCGGCAACCTCGCGGCGGTGGTGACCCAACTGCTACGCGACGAGGGCGGGCCGGCGCTGCGGGCCCAGGCGCTCATTTACCCCAGTGTCGACTCGACGTGTCTGAGCCGGTCCAGGATCGAGTTCGCCCGCGGGCCGATCCTCACGCGGCGCGACACCGACGCCTACTTCGCGCACTACCTCGGCACCGGTCCCGACGCGCTGACCCCGCTGGATCCGCTCATCTCGCCCGCGCTCGGCGACCTGCGCGACCTGCCGCCCGCACTCGTGCAGACCGCGGGGCTCGACCCCCTGCGCGACGAGGGCGCGGCCTACGCGGCGGCGCTGCGAGCGGCGGGGGTGCCGGCCGAGCACACCGACTACCCGTCGGCACCGCACGGGTTCGCGAGCTGGCCGGGGCTGAGCGTCGGGGTGGCCTCGCACCGCGCCGAGCTCGTCGCCTTTCTCCGCCGGCATCTGGCGGCCGCCGCTGCGGGCCCGCCCGAGCGTCGTGACGACGCGAAGTCGTCAGCGGCACAATGACTTTGGCGGTGACCTCGGGAGCCTTGACCACCGGGAGGCGGGACTCGCTGAGCCGGAGGACGCACGGCGCCCGGCCCGACCTCGTTATGCTGGCCGCACGCTCTCCCCCTGCGACGACGAGGTGGCCCCTTTCGTGCGTGACGTCATCGTGTTCTCCGGGAATGCCCACCGAGCTCTGGCCCGACGGATCTGTGACCACCTCGGTGTGCCCCTGTCCCCCGCCGACATCACGCGGTTCAGCAACGACTGCCTGCAGGTGCAGCTGCTGTCGAACTGCCGCCAGCGTGACGTCTACATCGTGCAGCCGCTCGTGCCCCCGACGCAGGAGCACCTCATGGAGCTGCTGCTCATGATCGACGCTGCCCGCGGTGCCTCGGCGGCGCAGATCACCGCGGTCATCCCGCACTACGCCTACGCGCGCTCCGACAAGAAGGACGCCTCGCGCATCTCCCTCGGCGGCCGGCTCGTCGCCGACCTGCTCGTCACCGCGGGCGTCGACCGGGTGTTGACGATGGCGCTGCACGCTCCGCAGGTGCACGGCTTCTTCTCGGTGCCTGTCGACCACCTCACGGCCATCGGTGTGCTCGCCGACCACTTCCGGGCGCGCCGCCTCGACAACCACGTCGTCGTCTCACCCGACCTGGGCAACGCCAAGACCGCGACGCAGTTCGCGCGGCTCCTCGACCTGCCGGTCGCGGCCGGCAACAAGCAGCGTCTGGCCGACGACCGCGTGGAGATCGACTCGATCGTCGGCGACGTCGCGGGCAAACCCGCCATCGTGCTCGACGACGAGATCGCCACCGGCGGGTCGATGATCGGGCTGCTCGACAAGCTGGCGGCGGCGGGCTGCCCGCGCGCCGCGCTGGCCTGCACCCACGGCCTCTTCGCGGGCCGCGCGCCCGAGCTGTTGCAGAGCCACCCCCTCGTCAGCGAGGTCGTCACGACCGACACGGTTCCGGCTCCGGCGAACTGGCCGCAGCTCCAGGTGCGCTCGGTCGCGGGCTTGTTCGCCGAGGCCATCGCGCGCATCCACATCGGGGAGTCGGTGAGCAGCCTCTTCGACGGAGTGGATCCGCGGCACGCTCCCCCGCAGCTCTCCCTGCACTTCGCCGACAGCCCGGTGACGGGGCAGCCGCAGGAGGTCGGAGCATGACCGCGACCCACACCCGCACCGTCGGGGTGCCCGTCGCCCTCGCGGCCGCCATCGACGCCCTGGTCGTCATCGTCTTCGCCACGGCGGGGCGGGTCAGCCACGCGGAGGGCGTGACGTTCGGCGGGGTCGTCATGACGGCCTGGCCGTTCCTGGTGGGGGCGGCCCTCGGCTGGGTCGTGGCGTTCGTGCTGCTCAGCAGAGCCCCGCTGGACAGCGCCGGTGGCGTGCTCGTGTGGGTGGGCACGGTCGCCGGCGGCATGGCCCTGCGCGCCGTGACGGGCCAGGGCACCGCGATGAGCTTCATCGCCGTGGCATCCGTCGTGACCGGCGTGCTGCTGCTCGGGTGGCGGTGGGCTGCCACGCGGTTCGCGCGCTGAGCCGAGCGTCCGACAGGTCGCGCCGGCCGGTCGGGACGGCCGACGAGCGGGGCCCTGCTCGTGTCGGCTCTTCCGGCTGGTCTCGGCTCGCTCAGCCGGCGCCGCGGCAGATCCGCCCCGGCGCCACAGGAGAGCCGCCCGGCGCTACAGCAGATTCGACGCGGGCGACACGTCCTGCACCCCGCGATGGTGCGGGCCCTCGACGGGCTCGGTCGGCACGCGCCTGATCGCCACGACCCGCTCACCCCTGCGACCGGAGACGCGAGCCCACTCCTCGGGGTTCGTCGTGCCGGGCATGTCTTCGTTCTCCGCGAACTCGGCGACGCACGCCTCGAGCAGATGCCGCGTGCCCAGCCCCCGCCGACCCGTCGCCAGCAGGTCCTTGATCGCCGAGCGCTTCGCGCGGTCGACCATGTTCTGGATCATGGCCCCGGAGGCGAAGTCGGCATAGTGCAGCAGCTCGCGCCGCCCGTCGGCATACGTCACCTCGAGGAAGCGGTTGCGCACGCCACGGTCGTAGATGCGCTCGACGGCGGCGTCGATCATGGCGGCCACCGCCCGCTCGGGGTCGCCCCCGGCGGCGTCGAGCTCGTCCTGCGCGAGCGGCAGGCTCGCCGTGAGGTATTTGGCGAAGATGTCCCGCGCGGAGCCCTCGTCGGGTCGTTCGATCTTGATCTTGGCGTCGAGGCGCCCGGGCCGGAGGATCGCGGGATCGATCATGTCCTCGCGGTTGCTCGCGCCGATGACGATGACGTTGTCGAGCCGCTCGACCCCGTCGATCTCGGCGAGCAGCTGCGGCACGATCGTCGTCTCGACGTCGCTGCTCAGGCCCGATCCGCGGGTGCGGAAGAGGCTGTCCATCTCATCGAAGAAGACGACGACGGGAGCCCCGGACGACGCGTGCTCGCGGGCGCGGGCGAAGATGAGCCGGATCTGGCGCTCGGTCTCGCCGACGTACTTGTTGAGCAGCTCCGGGCCCTTGATGTTGAGGAAGTAGCTCGTCGTCTCGGCCCGCCCCGCGAGCTGGGCGCTCTGGCGGGCCAGCGACGCCGCGACCGCCTTGGCGATGAGGGTCTTGCCGCATCCCGGCGGCCCGTAGAGCAGGACTCCCTTCGGCGGCCGCAGCTGGTGCTCGCGGAACAGCTCGGGGTGCAGGTAGGGCAGCTCCACCGAGTCGCGGATCTGCTCGATCTGGCCGGCAAGCCCGCCGATGTCGTCGTAGGAGATGTCGGGCACCTCCTCGAGCACGAGCTCCTCGACCTCCGCCTTGGGGATCACCTCATAGGCGTAGGACGATCGCCCGTCGAGGAGCACGCTGTCGCCCTGCCGCAGGCTGACCCCGGCGAGGGTGTCGGCGCGCCGGACGACCCGCTGCTCCTCGCCGTGCACGACGACGACGAGCCGCTCGTCACCGAGGATCTCGTGGACGACGACGACCTGACCGGTCTGCTCGAAGCCGGCGACGTCGACGACGGCCAGCGCCTCGTTGAGGCGCACGTCGCGCCCGAGGCGCAGGGCGCTGCCCTCGACGGCGGGGCTCACCTGCACACGCATGCGACGACCGCCGGCGAGCACGTCGGCGGTGCCGTCGTCGTGTCGCTGCAGGAGCACCCCGTAGCTCGACGGCGGGGTGGCCAGCGCCTCGACCTGCTGCTTGAGGGTGACGAGCTGCTCGCGGGCGCTCTCCAGGGTGCGCACGAGGCCGTCGTTGCGCCGGGCCAGCGACGTGATCTGGGCCTGCAGGCCCGCCGTGCCCACGGGTGGCGCGGTGCGGGGGGCCGGCTGCGGACGGTCGTCGGTCACGAATCCTCCTCTTGCCCGTGCGAGTCGGGCCCTTGGGTGCTGTGCCCGTCGGCCGACGCGTGGCGGGTCAGGGTGCGGCGTGCCTCGGCGCTGCGCGCCAACCGGCGCAGCTTCTTGTCGGAGGCGACGCGCTCGCCGACCTCCTGCGCCTCCCACGACCCGCCACCGAACGCGCCCTCGATCATGGGGTCCGGCCCGGACGCGTCGTGCGCGCCCGACCCGTCGGTCTCGCCGTAGGCCCCCTTCGCAGGACGACGTTTGCGCAGCGGCGGCGTGACGCCCGGCGCCAGCCGCCGCGTCGTCACCAGGAAGCCCGTGTGACCGTGCATGCGGTGTTCTGGCCGCACCGCCAGGCCCTCCAGGTGCCAGCCGCGCACCATCGACTCCCAGGCCTGCGGCTCGGTGTACCCGCCGTGGGCCCGCGCGGCCTCGGCGACCCGCGAGAGCTGGGTGGCCGTGGCGACATAGCAGATGAGCACGCCACCGGGGGCGAGCGCGTCGGCGACGACGTCGAGGCACTCCCACGGCGCGAGCATGTCGAGCACGACACGATCGACGCTCCCGTCGGGGACGGCGAGCGGCAGGGCGCCGACCAGGTCGCCGATCGTCACCCGCCACGCCGGGTGCGGCCCGCCGAAGAAGTCCTCGACGTTGCCGCGAGCGATCTGCGCGAACTCGCCCCGCCGCTCGAAGGAGTGCACGAGCCCTCCGTCGCCCACGGCCCGCAGGAGCGACATCGTCAGCGCGCCCGAGCCGACCCCCGCCTCGACGACGCGCGCGCCGGGGAAGATGTCGGCCATCGCGATGATCTGCCCCGAGTCCTTGGGGTAGACGACCGCCGCGCCGCGCGGCATCGACATGACGTAGTCGGACAGCAGCGGCCGCAGCGCGAGGTATTCGACCCCGGACGTGTTGCTGACCGTCGATCCGTCGGGGGCCCCGATGAGGTCGTCGTGACGCAGGCTGCCGCGATGGGTGAAGAACTGCTTGCCGGACTCGAGGGTGATCGTGTGCATCCGGCCCTTGGGATCGGTCAGCTGGATCCGCTCGCCGACGCTGAAGGGGCCGCGGCGCCGATGCGCGCCGGTGGGGCCGTGGGAGGGGACAGTCATGATGCTCGCCAGTCTAGGTCGCGGGCCGGGCACCGGTCGCCACGTCACCCACGGTGCCGCCGTCGAGCGCCCCCCACGCCGCACCGCCGGGCTCACGCAGCAGCAACAGCGGCAGCCGCCGCTCGACGAGGGCGTCGACGGCCGGCCCGAGGTCCTCGGTGTGCCGGGGTAGGTCGAGCACCCATCCCGGTGGCATGAGCCGCAGGCACGCCTCCGCCGGGGTCGTCGCGAAACCGCCCGCCCGACCGACCTCGCCGACGGCGGTGCCGTCGAGGATGCCCAGCGGCGTGCCGTCGTCGTCGAGCACGGCGACGACGAGGCCCCGCTCGGCCTCCTGCGCCGAGACGCGCGGCACCGCGGACAGCGGAGCGTGGCGGGGCATCGACACGACGGGATGCGTCACCGCACGCACGTCGAGCCGCGCGAGCCGGCCCCGCATGCGGCCGGCAGCGATCGCCTGCCCCGCCCCGAACCACAGGAAGGCACCGACGAGGCCGATCCACGCGATCGTGAAGAGGCTGGGGTATTCGCCGCGCAGCAGCGGCAGGCCCCCGAACCACAGGACGACGAGGATCGTCACGACGCGCCCGGTCCACCCCGCGGCGACGAGGCCGAGGTGCCGGCGCCCGGTGATCTTCCAGACCAGGGCGTCGAGCAGGTAGCCGCCGTCCAACGGCAGCCCCGGCAGCAGGTTGAAGAGCGCCACGAAGCCGTTCGTCCACGCGAGCGCCCCGAGCAGCAACCCGGTGACGTCGCCGCGCACATAGGGCAGCACCTGCCAGCCCACCACGCACAGGACCCCGTTGGCCACCGGGCCCGCCAGCGCGACGAGCGCGCTGCGCCCCGGCGTGGCCCGCGCCGCGTCGTAGGCGGTGTGCCCACCCATGAGGTCGGCGGCGATGCGGTGGACGCGAAACCCGCACGCCAGCGCCGTCAGCGCGTGCGCCGCCTCGTGCACGAGCACGCTGAGCAGCAGGAGCACCGCGTAGCCGAGCGCCACGGCATACGCCCAGAGGCCCAGGCCGGGCAGGGTGTCGGCGATCTGGGGGCCGAAGAGCGCGACCATGACGACGCCGATGACCACCCAGCCGCCGCCGATGTAGATCGGGATGCCCCGCAGGGTGCCGACGCGCCAGCCTGCGGGACGGTCGGCCTCGGCTGCGGCGGAGCTGGTGGTGTCGGGTCCGGACATGACCGAAACCGTACGTCACACCCCTGACAAGCTGCTGATTCATTGTGCCCCAAGGCAACTCGCTCGGCTTGTCGGTCGCCGGCGGCCCGGGCGCCGAATCTTGTCGGTGCTCGCCCCTACGGTGCGACGCATGGTCCCAGCACTCTCGCCGAGCCGCGCCGTCGACTTCCTCCAGTGCCCGCTGCTCTATCGCTTCCGGGCGCTCGACCGGCTGCCCGAGCCGGCGAGCCCGGCCGCCGCGCGCGGCATCCTCGTGCACGCCGTGCTCGAGCGGCTCTTCGACCTGCCGGCCGACCGGCGCACGCGGGAGGCGGCCGCCGGCCTGCTGCCCGAGCAGTGGGCGCGCCTGATCGCCGACTCCCCGCAGCTCGCCCAGCTCGTCGACGAGAGCGGTCCCGTGCTGCTCCAGGCATGGTTCGACGAGGCGCTGCGGCTGCTCGAGCGGTGGTTCACCCTCGAAGACCCCAGCCGTCTGGAGCCCGCCGCGCGCGAGCTCTATGTCGAGACCGAGATCGACGGGCTGACCCTGCGGGGCTACCTCGACCGCCTCGACGTCGCGCCCGACGGCCGGATGCGCGTCGTCGACTACAAGACGGGACACGCCCCGACCGGGCGGGCCGAGGCGCTGGCGCGCTTCCAGCTCACCTTCTACGCGCTCGTGCTCTGGCGGCTGCACGGCCGCGTGCCCGCGCGTCTGCAGCTCGTCTGCCTCGGCGACGGGGTGCTGCTCACCGACGAGCCGCGGGAGGCCGACCTGCTCGCGGTCGAGCGCAAGCTCAAGGCCGTGTGGCGGGCCATCGCGCGGGCCGCGCAGGAGGACGACTTCCGCCCGCGGCGCTCCCGGCGGTGCACCTGGTGCGCGCATCGCGGTCGGTGTCCGGCGTGGGGTGCCCCGCCGGCAGCGGCCCCGGCCGTGGCTGCGGTCGCGCGTGCGTCGACGGGCTCGCCGTCGAGGCACGCGGAGCGCACGGGTGCCGGCACGCCGCCCCAGTCGTCGCCGCACGCGGAGCGCACCTCTGCCGGCGCGCACCGGAGCGCTCAGTCGTCGAGGCGCCGGTAGTGGTAGCGGTGATGCTCGACGAGACCCAGGCCGCGATAGAGCCGCTGGGCGGCCAGATTCGGCTCGCGCACCTGCAGGTAGACGAAACGCGCCCCGTCGGCGCGTCCGCGGGCCAGGAGTCGTCGCGTGATGTCGGCGCCCAACCCTTGCCGGCGTCGGTCGGCGCGCACCTCGACGCAGGAGACGCCGCACCAGTCGTCGGTGACGACGACGCGGCCCGCGGCGACGGTCTCGCCGGCGAGCCGCAGCTCGAGGTAGTGCGCGGGGGCCGACGAGAGCACCCGGCGCGCCGCGTCGAGGCGGGCGATCTCGCCGTCGCGGACGAGTTGGGCCCACTCCCCCTCGGGGGTCGCCTGCCACCGTTCCTGCAGCCGTTCCTGCAGCGGGGGACGGCCAGCGTCGGCGCGGTGCGGTGGGGACGCCGCGTCCGGCGCGACCGCGAGGCGGCGCAGATCGGCGACGAGCACGTGGGTCGGCTCGAAGGGTGCCCAGCCGGTCTGCTCCAGCGTCTGCTCGATGGCTGCCGCGGCCTGGTCCGGTGGGGCGCCGGGCGCGTGAGGCACCTGCAGCAGGGGCGTCCGCCCCTGGGCGCGATAGTGCGCGCCGACGAGGTCCAGCGCCGCGGCGAGACCCACGCCGGGGTCGCCCGCGACGAGGGCCGAGTTCGCCCGCCCGCTCCAGCCGAGCCCGTCGCGCAGCAGCCAACCGCCGAGCCGGTAGGTGGCGACTCCCGGCCAGCCCCGGGCCGCGATGCGTTCGACGGCGGCGGCCGACGACGCGGGCCGCACCGCCCGAGGTGGCACGACGCGCCGGGCGACGACGTCGTCGGCGCGCACGAGCACCGCGGGCCCGTCGATCGGCAGCAGCACCAACCGGTCCCGGTCGTGCGCGAGCAGGTCCCCGACGACGTCGCTGTGCGTGCCGTCCTCGAGCCGTCGTCGCACGGCCAGCCGGGGCGCGTGCGGCCCGGGGTTCGGGATGATGACGCCTCCCACGTCGTCCGATGGCGCGCCTGCCGATGCGTCGGCACGAGATCCGCCACCGGCCAGTCTGTCGAGGCCGACCTCGTCGTAGCCGGGGGTCACGACGACGCTGAGGTCAGGGGCAGCAGGTCGCGCGGTGCGACCCCGGCCAGCGTGTCGAGCACCGTGAGCCCGGTGCGCGGGGGCACGGCGACGACGTGGGGCACCGCGATCGTCCGGGCGCCTGACGCCAGCGCCGACGCCACGCCGGTGACGGAGTCCTCGATGGCGACGCAGTCGGTCACCGGCACGCCCAGGGCCGCGGCCGCCCGCAGATATGGCTCCGGGTCGGGCTTGCCGTGCTCCACCTCGTCACCGGTGATGAGCACCTCGAAGCTGCCCGCGGGCAAGGCCGCCACGACCACGTCCACCATGGCGCGCCACGACATCGTCACCATGGCGCAGGGCACGCCCGCGGTCCGCAACCCGCTGAGCAGTTCGAGGGCCCCCGGTCGCCACGGCACCTGCTCGGCCAACCGGTCGATGACCCCGGCCTGCAACCGGTGGACGATCTGCTCCGGCGGCAGGGTCACGGGGGAGTTCGCGCGGATGTATTCGGCCGACACGAGCAGCGGATTGCCGACGAGATTGTGCGCGTGTTCCATCGACCAGCGCCCGCCGAACGACTCGACGAGGGCGTGCTCCTCGGCGATCCAATACGGCTCCGTGTCCAGCAACGTGCCGTCCATGTCCCACAGCACCGCCGCCGGCAGCGGCCCGGGCGTCGGCGCCCCAGAGGTCGGGCGAACCGGCGTCCGGGCCGGCTCGCCCTGCTCGGCCGTGTGCGTCCGCGAGTCACCCACCTCAGACCTTGAAGTACTTCGCCTCGGGGTGGTGCACGACCAGTGCATCGGTCGACTGCTCCGGGTGCAGCTGCAGCTCTTCCGACAGCTCGACCCCGATGCGTTCCGGCTCGAGCAGCCGCACGAGGGTCGCCCGCTCCTGCAGGTCGGGACACGCCGGATAGCCGAAGGAATAGCGGCAGCCACGGAAACGCACGTCGAGCACCTGATCGAGGCCGAGGTCGACGGGGTCGCCGAAACCGAGTTCGCTGCGCACGCGGGCGTGCCAGAACTCGGCGAGCGCCTCGGTGAGCTGCACCGACAGGCCGTGCAGTTCGAGATAGTCGCGATAGGCGTTCTGCTCGTAGAGCGCGGCCGTGACCTGCGACGCCTTCGCCCCCATCGTCACGAGCTGGAACTCGATGACGTCCGGGCGACCGTCGGCGTCGTACTTCTCCTTGCTGCGGAAGAAGTCCGCGAGGCACAGCCGCCGGTCACGACGTTGGCGCGGGAAGGTCAACCGGGCGCGCTCACTGCCCTGCGCCTCCCCGTCCGGCCCCTCCTCGTGCCACAGCACGACGAGATCGTTGCCCTCGCTGTAGCAGGGGAAGTAGCCGTAGACGACCGCAGGCTCCATGATCTCCTCGGTGCGGATGCGGTCGAGCCACATCCGCAGGCGGGGACGGCCGTCACTCTCGACGAGGTCCTCGTACGAGGCGCCGTCCTCGCCGCGGGTCGGCTTGAGCCCCCACTGGCCGAGGAAGGTGGCCCGCTCGTCGAGATAGGCCGCGAAGTCGGCCAGCGCGATGCCCTTGACGATCCGCGTCCCCCAGAAGGGCGGGGTGGGGATGTCGTTGTCGTCGGCGACGTCGGAGCGGGTGGTGTCGGTGACCTCGGCGCCTTCCGCATGCGGGGTGGCCGCCCGGACCCGCCGGACGCGGCGCTCCGGCAGGGCCTCCTCCAGCGTGATCGAGGGGTCGTTCTTGGCGCGCGCGATGGCGTCCATGAGGCGCAGGCCCTCGAAGGCGTCGCGGGCATAGCGCACGTGGCCGTCGTAGATCTCCGCGAGGTCCTGCTCGACATACGCCCGGGTCAGCGCGGCGCCACCCAGCAGCACGGGCCAACGCTGCGCGAGGCCGCGCGCGTTGAACTCGACGAGGTTGTCCTTCATGACCACGGTCGACTTCACGAGCAGGCCCGACATGCCGACCGCGTCGACGTCGTGCTCGGTGGCGGCGTCGATGATCTCGTTGACGGTCTTCTTGATGCCGATGTTGACGACGTCGTAGCCGTTGTTGCTCAGGATGATGTCGACGAGGTTCTTGCCGATGTCGTGGACGTCGCCCTTGACGGTGGCGAGCAGCACCTTCGCCTTGGCCCGCGACTGCGTGCTCGAGCCGGCCTCCTGCTCCTCGATCGTCGGCTCCAGGTGCGCGACCGCCGCCTTCATCGTCTCGGCGGACTGCAGCACGAAGGGAAGCTGCATCTTGCCGCTGCCGAAGAGCTCGCCGACGACCTTCATGCCGGCGAGCAGGTGGTCGTTGATGATGTCCAGGGCGCGCGTGCCATCGGAGAGGGCCTCGTCGAGGTCGGCCTCCAGGCCGTTGCGCTCGCCGTCGATGATGCGGCGCTGCAGCCGCTCGGCGAGCGGCAGCGCCGCCAGCTCGGCCGCGCGCGACTCCTTGAGCGACGCGGAGTCGACCCCCTCGAAGAGCTCGAGCATGCGCGCCAGGGGGTCGTAGGTGCACTCCCCCGCGGCGTCGAACTCCCGCTTGTCCCACACGAGGTCGAGCGCCACCTGCAACTGCTCCTGCGGGATCCGCGCCACCGGCAGGATCTTCGCCGAGTTGACGATGGCGCTGGTCAGGCCTGCCTTGACGCACTCGTCGAGGAACACCGAGTTGAGCACGACCCGGGCCGCTGGCTTGAGCCCGAAGCTGACGTTGGACACCCCGAGGGTGGTCTGCACGCCCGGATAGCGCGTCGTGATCTCGCGGATCGCCTCGATCGTCTCGATGCCGTCGCGGCGGGTCTCCTCCTGGCCGGTGGCGATCGGGAACGTCAGGCAGTCGACGACGATGTCCTCGACCCGGAAGCCGTGCTCACCCGTGAGGGCATCGATGAGCCGCGACGCGATCTCGACCTTCTTCGCCGCCGTGCGCGCCTGGCCCTGCTCGTCGATCGTCAGGGCGACGAGTGCAGCGCCGTGCTCGCCGGCCAGGCGCGTCATCTTCGCGAAGCGCGAGTCCGGCCCGTCGCCGTCCTCGTAGTTCACGGAGTTGATGACCGCGCGGCCGCCGAGCCGTTCCAGCCCGGCCTCGACGACGGCCGGCTCGGTGGAGTCCAGCACGAGGGGCAGGGTCGAGCTCGTCGCGAGCCGCGACACGAGCTCGCTCATGTCGCCGGCGCCGTCACGGCCCACGTAGTCGACGCAGACGTCGAGCAGGTGCGCTCCCTCGCGGGTCATGTCCTTGGCGATCTCGACGCAGTCCTCCCAGCGCTGCTCGAGCATCGCCTCGCGAAACGCCTTGGAGCCGTTGGCGTTCGTGCGCTCGCCGATGGACAGGTAGGACGCGTCCTGCCGGAACGGCACGGAGGTGTAGAGCGACGACACCGACGCCTCGTCGGCCGGCTCGCGCGGAGTCACCTCACGGCCCGACACCGCGTCGACGACCGCCCGCAGGTGCTCGGGCGTCGTGCCGCAGCAGCCCCCGACGATGGACACCCCGTAGTCGCGCACGAACTGCTCGTGCGCCTCGGCGAGCTGTTGCGGCGTCAGGGGGTAGTGGGCGCCGTCCTTGGTGAGCTGCGGCAGGCCCGCATTGGGCAGGCAGCTCAGCGGGATGCGGGAGTTGCGCGCCAGGTAACGCAGGTGCTCGCTCATCTCGGCCGGGCCGGTCGCGCAGTTGAGGCCGATGACATCGATGCCGAGCGGCTCGAGCGCGGTGAGCGCGGCACCGATCTCGCTGCCCATGAGCATCGTGCCGGTCGTCTCGATCGTCACCTGCGCGATGATCGGCAGGTCGGAGCCGCGATCGGCCAGCGCCCGCTTGGCACCGACGACGGCCGCCTTGGCCTGCAGCAGGTCCTGGGACGTCTCGATGAGGATGGCGTCGGCGCCGCCGTCGATGAGCCCCGCGGCGCACTCCTGATAGGCGTCGCGCAGGGTGGCGTAAGGGGCGTGCAGCAACGACGGCAGCTTCGTCCCGGGGCCGACCGACCCGAGCACGAAGCGCGGCTTGTCGGGAGTGCTGTAGGCGTCCGCGGCCTCGCGCGCGATGCGCGCGCCGGCCTCGGCGAGCTCGTAGGTGCGCTCAGCGATCCCGTATTCCCCCAGGTTGCCGAGGTTGGCCCCGAAGGTGTTGGTCTCGATGGCGTCCACGCCGACGTCGAGGTAGGCATCGTGGACGGCGCGGACGATGTCCGGGCGCGTCACGTTGAGGATCTCGTTGCACCCCTCGTGCTGCTGGAAATCCTCCAGGGTCGGGTCGGCGGCCTGCAGCATCGTGCCCATGGCGCCGTCGGCGACGAGAACACGGCGGGTCAACAGGGAGCGCAGGTCAGGACGTCGCTCGGAGCGGCTGCTCACTATGGCGGACTTTCTACTCGCGGACGGGAAACCTCATGTTATCGACCGTGGCAAACCGGCCCCGATCCGTCGCCGCGGGCTGGAAGCAGCACGCCCGCCGTGCCTGCGTGCGGCGCCGGCACTCGTCGGCCGACCCGCGCGTCCGGCGCCGCGCGTCGGAATCCCGCCGCGCGGGTGCGTAGGGTGGAAGGATGCGCAGCGCACTCTCCGGCCCCAGGGATGCCTCGTGATCGAGGTGGACGACCTCCCCGAGCTCGTCGACCCGGTCGTCATCGCCGCCTTCGAGGGGTGGAACGACGCCGGCGAGGCGGCCAGCTCCGTCGTCGAACACCTGGCCTCGGTCTGGGACGCCGAGCCGATCGCGGCCATCGACCCCGAGGATTACTACGACTTCCAGGTCAATCGCCCGCGCGTCGGGGCGGTCGACGGGGTCCGGCGGATCACGTGGCCCACGACGCGGGTGCTCTACGCGCCCGCGTCCAGCGCGGGCCGCGACATGCTGCTCATCCAGGGCATCGAGCCGTCCACCCGCTGGCGCTCGTTCGTCGTGGAGCTGCTGGCCCTCATCGACGAGGTCGACGCGTCGATGGTCGTCTGCCTGGGGGCGTTGCTCGCCGACGTCCCGCATACGCGTCCGCTGCCGGTGGGCACCTACTCCGACGACGCCGCACTGGCCCGCTCCCTGGATCTCGAGACGAGCACCTACGAGGGCCCCACGGGCATCGTGGGCGTGCTCGCCGACGCGGCCTTCCAGGCTCAGGTGCCGACGGTGTCGTGCTGGGTCTCGGTGCCCCACTACGCCGGGGGGACCCCTTCGCCCAAGGCTGCGCTCGCCCTCCTGGATCACGTCGAGGAGTTGCTCGACCTGCGGGTGCCCCGGGGCGAGCTCGAAGACCTGTCGCGGGCGTGGGAGCGCGGCGTCGACGAGTTGGCCGCGGGCGACGACGAGGTCGGCGAATACGTGCAGGCCCTGGAGCAGGCGACCGACACGGCCGAGCATCCGGAGGCGAGCGGCGACGCCATCGCGCGGGAGTTCGAGCGCTACCTGCGACGTCGCGACGAACCCGACCAGTGAGGTGGACCGGTGAGGTGATGCGCTCGGCCGAGTCCGAGGCCCGCTCGCCTGGACGTGCTCGCCTGAACCTGTGCGTCGGAGCCCGCACGCGTGAATGAACCCGGTCGCTGGAGCCTGCTCGCCTGATCCTGTCTGAACCGGTCGGCGTCTCCGCCCATGGCTACCGGCCCGTGACAACCAGCCCGTGACAACCGGCCCATGGCAACCAGCCCATGACAAACCGGCCCACGGCATCCGATTGGCGTCCCCCGCCGATGGCGCAGGTGGGCGCGTCCGCACCGCACCACGGGCGGCGCGCGACGATGCCCCGAGCGGCGCGCGCCGATGCCCCGGGCCGTCCCAGGGAGTCGACCGTCCCAGGGACACGCTCAGCGAGCCAGCGAGACCCCGAGGAGGGCGTCGACCGCGTCGCGGGCCAATCCCGCTCCGGACCCGTCGACGCGCTCGGCGCCGGCCGCCGCGACGCACGCGTCGACGGCGGCCAGCGCGGCCGGCGTGTCGAGATCGTCCGCCAGATGGGCCCGCAGGTCCGCGACGAGGCGCTCGGCCTGATCCCGCGACACCGCGCCGATGCCCTCCCGCCACGTCGCGAGGCGACGCTGCGCGGCGGCCAGCGACTCGTCGGTCCACTCCCACGGCGTCCGGTAATGGTGGTCGAGCAACACGAGCCGCACGGCCATCGGGTCCACTCCCGCCGCGCGCAGCCGCGACACGAGCACGAGGTTGCCCTTCGACTTGCTCATCTTCGCCCCGTCGAGCCCGACCATCTCCTGGTGCACGTAGGCGCGCGCGAACGACCCGGCCCCGTAGAGAGCGTCGGCCTGCGCCGCGCTCATCTCGTGATGCGGGAAGACGAGGTCGACCCCTCCGCCCTGCACGGCGAACCGAGACCCGAGGTGGTCGACGGCGATGCACGTGCACTCGATGTGCCAGCCCGGCCGGCCCGCGCTCAGCCGCGGGTGGGCCGCCCACGCGGGCTCGCCGTCGCGGGCGGCGCGCCACAGCAGCGGGTCGAGCGGGTCGCGCTTGCCCTGTCGATCGGGGTCTCCGCCCCGATCGGCATAGACGGCGAGCATCTGCTCGCGGTCGAAACCGCTCACCTGTCCGAACCGGGGTGTCTGGGCCAGATCGAGATAGACATCCGCGGCCCCGTCGACGAGCGCGTCGGGCGCCGCCAGCTCGTAGGCGACCCCCGCCTCGAGCAGCCGCGCGACCGCGGCGGCGATGGGCTCGACGCACTCGACGACACCCACATAATCCGCGGGCGGCAGCACCCGCAGCGCCTCCATGTCGTCGCGGAACAGCTGGATCTCGCGTGCCGCGAGGTCGCGCCAGTCGAGATCGTCGCGCCGGGCCCGCTCGAGCAGCGGATCGTCGACGTCGGTGACGTTCTGCACGTAGTGCACGTCGTGCCCGCTGTCGCGGAGCAGGCGGTGGAGCACGTCGAACGTCACATAGGTCGCCGCGTGACCCATGTGCGTCGCGTCGTAGGGGGTGATGCCACAGACGTAGAGCCCGGTCGCCCGGTCCGTCGGGGCCTCGACGGCGGTCACGGCCCGGCGCGAGGAGTCGAAGACCCTCGGCGACTGGCCGGTGCCGGGAGCGGGAAGGTCGGGCAGGGCCGGTGCGGTCCAGGATCTCACCGCGTCAGCGTATCCGCCGCACCCGATGACAACGCAGGCCAGGGCACGACAACGCAGGCCTGGGCATTACAACGCCGGCCAGGGCACCGAAGGCCAACCCGGCGACGGGTGCGGGTGGCGGCCCTCGCGCAGCAGCCGGGCGACGCGCCGGCGCAGCGCCTCGATCTCGTCGCCGGTCAACAGCTCCCGCAGGGTGCCAGGCAGCGGCGCCTGCGGCGCCAGACACTCCGCGAGCTGCTCGAGGTGCCGCCGATCGGCGCTGCGCAGCCGCTGCCCTGCCCACCCCCACAGCACGGTGCGCAGCTTGTCCTGCGCGTGCAGGGTGACGCCGTGGTCGATGCACCACAATCGCCCGTCGGTGCCGCTGAGCAGGTGGGAGCCTTTGCGGTCGCTGTTGTTGAGCACGGCGTCGAGCACGGCCACCGAGCGCAGGTCGTCGCGGTCGGCGTGCGCGACGACCACCTGCCCGCCGTCCTGCAGCTGCCCGGACAGCACCGGCAGCCAGCCGGCCGGCAGCTCCTCCGGGGCGAAGAAGTCGACATAGCGGTCGCTGTGCTCGACGTCGGTGTCGACCTCGATCTCCTCCCCGATGGCCGGTCCGGCACCCCTGACCGCAGGCCCGCCGCCGGGCAGATGGTGGGGCAAGTCGTCGGTCGGCACGGCGGTCACCCACCGCTGCACCGATCCGGGCCCGAACGGCCCGTCGCGCAACACGGTCGGAGGCACGACGTCCCAGCCCCCGGCGATCGCGACGAGGTAGGTCGCCACCTCCCGGAAGGCCAGCTGCCCGTCGGGGAAGTCCCACAGCGGCCGCTCCCCCGCCACCGGCTTGTAGATGGCGTGCTCGCCGCTGCCGTCGTCGAGACGCGTCAGGAGCGTGGTGTTCGAGGAGTCGAGCAGTTGCCCGAGGACGGTCAGGGGCGCGGCGCGCAACCGTTCGCGCACGTCGGGGCCTGCCGGGGATGGAGCGTTCACGTCACCGCTTGTAGCCGTTGGCCCGCGGGCAGATGTGCCCCTCGGGATCCAGCGGCGTCGCGCAGAAGGGGCACGGGGGTCGTCCCGCAGCGACGATCGTCGTGCTGCGCCGCGCGAACGCCCGCGCCACCGCCGGAGCCAGCACGACCCGCAGCACGAGCTGGCTGGGGTCGGTGGCCGGGTCGACCTCGTCCTCCATGTCCTCGATCGACTCGAGCGCCTCGGGGTCGTCGTAGGAGTCGCCGACCGCGTGGCACTCGATGACGAGCCGCTCCCGCTCCGGATCCCAGCTCAGACCCATGGTGCCGACCGTGAACTCCTCCTCGATCGGGGTGTCCAGCGGGGCGTTGTCGAGGTGCAGCGCCGCGGCCTGCTCGGTGGCGGCACCTCCGGCGTAGGAGTCGAGCAGATCGTTGACGCGGTCGGCGAGCACCTGCACCTGCGACTTCTCGACCGCCACCGTCGTCGTCCGCCCGGCACCCGTGGCCTGCAGGAAGAACTGTCGCTGGCCGGGCGGGCCGACCGTGCCCGTGACGAACCGGTCGGGAGGATCGAAGGCGATGAGTGCCATACAGGGACGATAGCCGCGTGCCTGCCCCGGCACGCAGCCGCCGTGCGGTTCCCGCCCCGCGCGCCCGGACACCGGGCGCCGTCCCCCGGCCGATGTCCTCACCGCGCCCCACACGTCTCCACCTGGCCGTCGCGACCCCCGGACCAGCGCAGATGCCGTTTCCGACATGCCGGGACGCACGTTTCTTGGTGTGCTATGGCGATGACCACCGTCGGATTCCACTGTTCGCACGAACAGGTCCACCCGCGTCAGCTCCTCGCCGACGTCCAGGCCGCCCAGGACGCCGGCTTCGACGTCGCGATGTGCTCCGATCACTGGGCGCCCTGGGGGAGCAACCAGGGCCAGTCCGGCTTCACGTGGTCGTGGCTCGGTGCCGCCCTCGCCACGACCGACCTACGGATGGGCTGCGTCACCGCACCGGGCTACCGCTACCACCCGGCGATCCTCGCGCAGGCCTCGGCGACGCTGGCCGCGATGTTCCCGGGTCGCTTCTGGGTGGCCCTGGGCACGGGCGAATACCTCAACGAGCACATCACCGGTGAGCGCTGGCCCAACAAGGCGCTACGCCAGGAGCGTCTGCTGGAGTGCGCCGACATCATCCGGCGTCTGCACCGCGGCGAGACGGTCTCGCACGAAGGTCACGTGAGCGTCAACGAGGCCAGGCTGTGGACGCTGCCCGACGAGCCGCCGCCGCTCATCCAGCCGGCCGTCTCCCCCGCGACCGCCGCTTCGGGCGCGTCGTGGGCCGACGGGGTCGCCACGATCAACCAGCCGCCGGACAGGCTGCGATCGGTGATCGACGCCTACCGGGACGCGGGGGGCGAGGGCACGCTCATCCTGCAGGTGCACGTCTCCTGGGCCCCGACCGGGCAGGAGGCCCTCGAGATCGCGCGCGACCAGTGGCGCACCAACGTCTTCCCGCCCCCGGTGTGCTGGGACCTGACCCCGGCCCACCTCGACGCGGTGAGCCGGTTCGTCACCGACGAGCAGTTGCGCGAGAGCGTCGTCATCGGCTCGGACCTCGGCGAACTCACCGAGCGCATCCGGGCCCTCGTCGACCTCGGCTTCGATGAGGTCTACCTGCATCACGTCGGCCAGTCCCAGGCCGCCTTCATCGAGGCGTTCGGCGCGCACGTCGTGCCGCAGCTGCGCTGACGACCCCGCGCGACCCGAGAGCACGAGAAAGGACCCCATGCGCATCACGGACACCAGCGACCGGTGGTGGAAGAACGCCGTCGTCTACAGCCTCGACGTCGAGACGTTCTACGACAGCAACGGCGACGGCGTCGGCGACCTCGCCGGCCTGGCCCAGCGCATCGACTACCTCGCCGAGCTGGGGATCACAGTGCTGTGGCTCATGCCCTTCTACCCCAGTCCCGACAAGGACGACGGCTACGACATCACCGACTTCTACGGCGTCGACCCGCGGCTGGGCACCCTCGGCGACATGGTCGAGGTCATCCGCACCGCCCACGACCGGGGCATCCGAGTCATCGCGGACCTCGTCGTCAACCACACCTCGGACGAGCATCCGTGGTTCGTGCAGGCGCGCCGCAGCACCGACAATCCCTACCGCGACTGGTATGTGTGGCGCGACACGGAGCCGCCGGACACGAGCTCGAAGGTCGTCTTCCCCGACGCGGAGGACTCGATCTGGGAGAAGGACCCGGCGACCGGACAGTGGTACCTGCACAACTTCTACGCGTTCCAGCCCGACCTCAACATCGCCAATCCCGCGGTGCGCGACGAGATCCTCAAGATCGTGGGCTTCTGGACGCAGCTGGGCATCGACGGCTTCCGCGTCGACGCGGTGCCGTTCATCCTCGACACGACCGGCTATACGGCCGCGGAGAAGAGGGCGCTCGGCGATCCACAGGACTTCCTGCGCGAGATCGCCTCCTTCCTCGGGCGACGCACCGGCGACGGCATCCTCCTCGGCGAGGTCAACATCGCCTACAAGGACCAGCACACCTACTTCGGTGGCGACCGCGGCGACGGTCTGACGATGCAGTTCGACTTCATCGGCATGCAGGCGGCCTACCTGTCGTTGGCCCGCCAGGACGCGCGGCCGCTCGTCAAGGCGTTGACCACCCGCAGTTCGTTCGCGCTGTCGCGGGAGAGCCAGTGGGCCAACTTCCTGCGCAACCACGACGAGCTGACCCTCGACAAGCTCACCGACAAGCAGCGCCAGGAGGTCTTCGACGCCTTCAGGCCGCAGCCGTCGATGCAGGTCTACGGTCGCGGGCTCAAGCGCCGCCTGCCCGCGATGGTCGACTCAGATCCGCGCCGGGTGCGCATGGCCTACAGCCTGCTCTTCTCGCTGCCGGGCACGCCTGCCCTCTTCTACGGCGAGGAGATCGGCATGGGCGAGAACCTCTCCGAGCCGGGACGGATGGCCGTCCGCACCCCGATGCAGTGGACGGGGCAGGAGACGGGCGGCTTCTCCACGGCCCCGGTCGGCGAGCTCGTCTCGGCGCTGCCGGGCGACGGCTACAGCCCTCAGCACGTCAACGTCGCCGACCAGCGCGGCGACCCCGACTCGTTGCTGTCGTTCATCCGGCAGCTCATCTTCCGCTACCGCCAGCATCCTGAGCTGGGCTGGGGCGCGATGACGGTGCTGGACCAGCCCCATCACGCCGTCCTCGTGCACTGCTGCCGATGGGAGGAGAGCAGCGTCGTCGCCGCGCACAACTTCTCCGGCACAGGGGCGAGCGTGCGGTTCACGGTGCCCGACGTCGCGCCGGGCACGACGCTCGTCGACATCTTCGCCGACGACACCCTGCCGATGGGGCCGGACGGCCAGGTCGAGGTCGTGCTCGACGGCTACGGCTTCCGCTGGCTGCGGGTGCAGGGCCCGCAGGACCCCCGCCTCTGGTAGGCGACGGCCCGCCAGCGGGCGCCCCCGGTAGCGGGTGTGCCCGGCTGGGCGAGCGGCCGACGCTCTCGGCTGCGGCGCTCAGGCCCCGCCACCCACCGCCGCGTCCCCGCCGGCCGCCGCCCCCTGCTCGGCCGGAGGGGGCACGAGCCCGCCGAGCTCGGCGCCGGTGTCGTTGATCCGCTCGACGAACGGCCGCCCCGGCGTGTAGCGCACGACGCTCAGCGACGCCGGCCCGACGACGAACCGCTGGAAGTGGTCGAGGTGGGCCCCCGCCGCGTCGGCGAGCACGGCCTTGATGACGTCGCCGTGCGACACGGCCACCCACAGCGCCGACTCGCCGTGCTCGGCACCCACCCGCGTGTCGAGCGTGCGGACGGCGGCGACGGCCCGGGCCGACATCGCCGCGATCGACTCGGCCGGGTAGTCGGACCCCTCGGGAAACCGGGCCGCGCTCGGCTGGTCCTGCACGACCCGCCACAGCGGGTCGCGGGCGAGGTCGGCCAGCGCGGCGCCCGTCCAGGCCCCGTAGCGGCACTCCCCCAGGTCGTCGACGGTCTCGAGCGCGACGCCGGTCAGCCCGGCACCGGCGACGAGCAGGTCGGCGGTCTGTCGGCACCGCTCCAGCGGGCTCGTGGCGACGAGCGCGATCGGCAGGCCCGCGAGCCGGGTCGCGAGGGCACGCGCCCCCTCCTCACCGTGCTCGTCGAGCAGCACTCCGGGGGTCCAGCCGGCGAGAGTGCCCGAGGCGTTCGCAAAGGTGCGCCCGTGGCGCACGAGCAGGCAGGTCGGCACCAGCTCACTCTACGCAGACCGGATCAGGCGGCTCCGCTGCGTCGGGCCGGCGGGCCCGGTCGGGCCGGTGCGGTGCCCGCGGAGCGCCCCTCGCGAGGTGCGCGTCGCCTGTCACGAGCGTGTGGCGGCGGACCCAACCGGGGGTGACGGCCGGTGGCGCCCCACGCGCGCCAGGGCGGTGATGTGGTGACATAGTCGGCGTGATCGTCGACAAGGCCGTCTACCACGACGGCGTGCGCAGCCCGTGCGGCGACCCCAGCGTGGACCTCGACCGGCTCCGCGAGGTCGGCGAGGGCTTCCTGTGGATCGGCATCAAGGACCCGACGGACGCCGAGTTCGCCGAGATCAACCACGAGCTGCGGCTGCATCCCCTCGCCGTCGAGGACGCGGTGACCGGCAACCAGCGCCCGAAGTTCGACCTCTTCGACGAGTCGATGTTCGTCGTCCTCAAGACGCTGCGATATATCGAGCAGACCAGCGACGTCGAGACCGGCGAGCTCATGCTCTTCGTCGGCGACCAGTTCGTGCTCACCGTGCGCCGCGGCGAGGTCAACCCGCTCGCGGGCGTGCGGCAGCGGCTGGAGCGCCACCCCGAGCTGCTGCGCTGCGGTCCGATCGCCGTGCTGCACGCGGTCCTCGACCACATCGTCGACGCCTACCAGGCCATCGACGTCGAGCTGGCCAGTGATCTGGAGGACATCGAGGAGTCGGTGTTCGCCGGTGACCGCTCCGTGCGCGGCGAGGACATCTACAAGCTCAAGCGTGAGGTCCTGGAGTTCAAGCGCGGCGCGGTGCCGCTGGTCGTGCCGTTGCGGCGCCTGGTCGCCGGCGAGTCGCGCGCGCTGCTGCCCAAGAAGCTGCGCCCCTTCTTCAGCGACGTGCTCGACCACCTGCTGCAGGTCGTCGACCACGCCGAGAGCTACGACCGGCTGCTGTCGGACATCCTCTCGGCCTATCTGTCGCAGGTGTCTGTGCAGCAGAACGACGACATGCGCAAGATCTCGGCGTGGGTCGCGATGGCGGCTGTGCCGACGATGATCGCGGGCATCTACGGGCAGAACTTCGACAACATGCCCGAGCTGCACTGGGAATACGGCTACCACCTCGTGCTGGGCGTCATGATCCTGGCCGTCGTCATGCTCTACGTCCTGTTCCGACGCTCCAAATGGCTCTGAGGGCACCGGCGCCCGCGAGCCCCTGCTTCACCCACGACGCATGAGGCCGCGTCAGGTCGCGACGCATCAGGTCGCGGTCATCGTGCCCGTCGCGAGCAGGGCGATGAGGGCGACCCCGAGCACGATGCGGTAGTAGACGAAGGCGCGCAGCGAGTTCGACGCCACGAAGCGCAGCAGCCACGCGATCGAGGCATAGGCGACGACGAAGGAGACGAGCAGGCCGACGATCATGGGGCCCCAGCCGATGATCGCCGTGTCGACCTCGCGCAGCCCGAAGAGCCCGGCGGCCGTCAGCGCGGGGATGGCCATGAAGAACGAGAGCCGGGTCGCGACGACCCGGTTGATGCCGGCGAGCAAGCCGGCCGAGATCGTCGCGCCGGAGCGGGAGACGCCCGGCACGAGCGAGAAGCACTGCACCAGGCCGAGGACGAGACCGTCGCGGATCGTCACGTCGGTCTCGGCGCGTTCGCGCCCCTCGCGCACGAGCCTGTCGTAGGCGAGCTCGGCGACCCACATCACCGCGCTCCAGGCGATGAGCGCCCCCGCCACGACCCACAGGGAGCGCAGCGGACCCTCGATGAGGCCGCGCGCGAAGAACCCGACGAGCCCGACGGGGATCGAGCCGATGATGACCGCCCAGGCCAGGGTGTAGTCGTGATCGCGCGCCGGCGCGGATCGCAGCCCCCGCCACCAGGCGACGAGCAGGCGCACGATGTCCTTCCAGAAGTAGATGAGCGTGGCCGCGATGGCCCCGATCTGGATGGTCGCCGTGTAGCCCGTGACCGTCGGGTTGTCGATCTGCAGCCCGAGGAGCTTCTCCGTGATCGTCAGGTGCCCGGTCGAGGAGACCGGCAGATATTCGGTGAGGCCCTCGACGATGCCGAGGATCACGGCATCCAGGTAGGACAAGTACACGAATCGAGCCCTTTCAGTGCGCGAAGAAGGCGCGCCCTCAAGTGGCCGCGCCTTCTTCGCAGGCTACTTCCCAACGCTGAGCGGTCGCTGGGTGACACGCCCCGGCGGGCGTCTCACCTGCAGTGATCTCAGCGGGTTCTCAGCGGCGGCGCGTCCCGGCGCCCGTCCCGCGCGTCGGCTCGTCCTCGCTGTCGTCCTCCGTGTCATCGGAGTCGTCCGTGTCATCGGAGTCGTCGTCGGTGTCGTCGAACTCGTCCTCGTCGAGCCCCACGTAGGGCTCGGACTCCTCGTCGTCGAACTCGTCCTCGTCGTCCTCGTCGTCGAAGTCGTCGTCGTCCTCGTCGAGGTCGTCGTCGTCCTCGTCGCTGTAGATCTCCAGCGGGGTGACCTCTTCGTAGGCGTCCATGAGCGCGTCCTCATAGCGGTCGAAAGCCTCGGCGACGTCCTGGTAGGCGGCGACGACGGCCGGATCGTTCTCACCGCGACGTGAGGATGCTGCCTCGAGGTGGCGCTCGAGGGCAGAGACGAAGGCGGCCAGGGCGGCTCGCGGGTCAGCGCTCATGGGTCGAACGTACCTTGTCGCCCGCCTCCGGGGGTACCGAGAATGGATCGCGTCGCGCCGCGCTGTGCGCATAGGCGCCCGGGCCGCCGATCGGCGCGCCGTCAGACTCGCGCGACCGCGTGGGCCGCCTGCGACGTGGCACCCGCTGTCGACCCATCGGCTGTGAGGCACCACGGCGATGGCCGACAATGGTCGTCCTATGGTCGAGTACGAGTACCGCACGCTGACATTCCCCCGCGAGGTCTCCCGCGGGGACGCTCGGCGTGCCCTGGCCGAGCACGCCGAATACGGCCAGTGGGAGCTGCTGCGGATGCGCCTGTACTTCGGCGGCGCCAGGCGAGCGCTGCTGCGCCGCAAAATCATTCGGGTGCGGCGCACGGCCTGAGCCGTGCGCCGCACCCGAGTCACGCTGGACCCGCCGCCGCCGGAGCGGTGGGCGATCGTTCTACCTGACGGTCATCGCCCGGAGGTCATCGTCTGGAGGCCATTGCCTGGAGGTCATTGCCGCAGGGCGCGGCACTTGGCCACGGCCTGCTGATACTTCGCGGCAGCGTCCTGCGCCTGCTTGACCTTGGCGTCGGCATCGATCTGCTCGACGACCCGCGCCTGCTCGGCGACGCCGTTCATGTCCATGCGGCTCGCGGCGGCGGCGGCCTCCCGCATCGCGTTGACCGCCTGCGGCAGCTCCTTGGCGAGCGCGCTGTCGGCGGCGATGGCCGCGTCGGCCTGATCGAGCGCGGCGTTGCACTCCGCGGAGAGCTCCGCCGAATTGGGGGTCGCCGTCACGGTGACGGTCGCGGTCTGCTGCGGGGAGGGGCTCGTCGACCCCAGCGAGCTACAGCCCGTCATCAGGGCGGGCGCGAGCAGGGCGGCGGCGACGAGAGCGTGGGAGCGTTTCATGTGCCGAGCATAGGGGGGCGAGACGAAACGCGCGGCGGCGAACGGCGACCTAATCTGGCCGCCTCTACCGTCTACCCGAGAGAGTCGCGCCGCCGAGTCGGGACGCTGTGACCAGGAGCGACAACGACTGCGCAACGACTGCGGGAACGGCCGTGCCGGGGATCGTGAGGCCCGACCGAGTCGAGAAGGTTGGTGTCCGGAGGGGGACTTGAACCCCCACGCCCGATAAAGGGCACTAGCACCTCAAGCTAGCGCGTCTGCCATTCCGCCACCCGGACAAGGTGATCGCCGACGGCCGTCGACCTGCTCTCACGACCCCTGACGAGGGCGCTGATCACGGGCCGAAACCTGCCGCTGGCAACGACATGGAACAGTAGCACGCACCCCGGGGGCCTCGCGAAATCGACTCGGGCCATGCCCGCACCGGCCCGCGTGGGATCGACGTCACCGCAGGCCAGAGCCCACCTGGCCGGACACGGCCGGCGTGGCCCGTCGAGCGGCTCGTTAGAGTTGTCGGCAGTCCGCCCAACGGCCGGTCGGCTCGCGTCGGTGCCGGTCGACCACGACCTCAGGAAGGCGCAGGCATGAAGCTCGTCGTCACCGGGGGCGCCGGCTACATCGGCTCGGTCGTCACCTCCCAACTGCTCGACGCCGGTCACGAGGTGACGGTCGTCGACGACCTGTCGACCGGGCACCGCGACGCGGTGCCGGAGGGTGCGCGGTTCGTGCAGGCGCGGATCCACGACGCGGGTGACTTCCTCGGCGGCCAGGGCGGTGAGGTCGACGGGGTGTTGCACTTCGCGGCGAAGTCCCTCGTCGGGGAGTCGGTGGAGCGTCCCGAGCTCTACTGGGAGAACAACGTCGTCGGCTCCTTCGCGCTGCTGGAGGCGGTGCGCGCGGCGAGCATCCCGCGGTTCGTCTTCTCCTCCACGGCGGCCTGTTACGGCGAGCCCGACGTCTCCCCCATCACCGAGGACGTCACGCCGGCGCCGATCAACCCGTACGGCCACAGCAAGTTCGCCGTCGACCTCATGCTCACCGGGTATGCCGCGGCCCACGGGCTCGGGGCGACGTCGCTGCGCTACTTCAACGTCGGCGGCGCGCGCGGCCCGTACGGCGAGCGGCACGCGATCGAGACCCACCTCATCCCCAACCTGCTCAAGGTGCCCGCCGGGCAGCGGGAGCGGGCGGCGATCTTCGGCACCGACTACGCGACGCCCGACGGCACGGCCGTGCGGGACTACCTGCACGTCGTCGACCTGGGCCGGGCGCACCTGCTCGCGCTCGACTCCTCCGAGCCGGGACGGCACCGCGTCTTCAACCTCGGCAGCGGCTCGGGGTATTCGGTGCGGCAGGTCCTCGACGCGTGCCGGGAGGTGACCGGGCACGACATCCCGGCCGACGAGCATCCCCGCCGGCCGGGCGACCCGACGACCTTGGTCGCGAGTTCCGCCCGGGCCAAGGCCGAGCTGGGCTGGGAGCCGCAGCTCGGGCTGCGCGAGATCGTCTCCGACGCGTGGACTTTTTTGCAGGGGCAGGCGTCGTGAGCGCCACGGGCGGGCACGACGAGGCAGCCGGCGCGATCGCCGCGCTCTTCACCCGCGAGCACGGGCGCGCGCCGCAGGGCGTCTGGGCCTCCCCCGGGCGGGTCAACCTCATCGGCGAGCACACCGACTACAACGAGGGGTTCGTGCTGCCGCTGGCGATCCGGCAGCGGTGCGTCGTCGCCGCCGCCCCCGCGGCGGGCCCCGAGTCGAGCGTCACCTCGGCCCAGCTGCCGGGCGATCCGGTGCGTTTCGTCGCCGCCGACGTCACCCCCGGCTCGGTCACGGGGTGGGCCGCGTACGTCGCCGGCGTCCTGTGGTCGCTGCGCGAGGCCGGCCACGCGGTGGGTGAGCTCGACCTCGTCATCGACAGCACCGTGCCGCTCGGGGCGAGTCTGTCGTCCTCGGCGGCCATCGAGTGCGCGGTCGCCGCGGCAGCCGCGGGCGTCGCCGGCATCGAGCTGGACCGCACGCAGATCGCCCTGCTCGCCCAGCGCGCCGAGAACCACTTCGTCGGCGTGCCGAGCGGGGTCATGGACCAGATGGCCTCGATGCACGGCAAGGCGGGTCAGCTCGTCTTCATCGACACGCGCACCCTCGACGTGCACAACGTGCCGTTCGACCTCTCGGGTCACGGGCTCGCGCTGCTCGTCGTCGACACCCGGGCGCCACACGCCCTGGTGGACGGGGAGTATGCCGCGCGGCGCCGCGACTGCGAGGCCGCCGCTGCGGCTCTGGGCGTCGCGGCGTTGCGCGACATCACCGGCGACCGGCTCGACGACGCCCTCGCCCGGCTCGACGACGAGACGATGCGCAAACGCGTGCGGCACGTCGTCACCGAGGACGACCGGGTGCTGCGCGTCGTCGAGATCCTGCGCGGGGGCGCCGACCCCCGCGAGATCGGACCGCTGCTCACCGCGTCGCACGCGTCGATGCGCGACGACTTCGAGATCACCGTGCCGCACGTCGACGTCGCCGTGGAGGCGGCGCTGGCGGCAGGCGCGGTCGGCGCCCGGATGACCGGCGGCGGCTTCGGCGGGTCGATCATCGCGCTCGTCGAGGCCGACGGTCCCCGAGGTGCGCAGGCGGTCGCCGACGCGGTCGCCGCGGCCTACGCGCAGCGCGGCTGGCAGCCGCCCGGCCCGTTCGTCACGCAGGCCGAGCCGGGCGCGCAGCGGCTGTCCTGACGCG
>JBDIAP010000032.1:0-29272 GCA_039812485.1 Kineosphaera sp. | reverse complement strand
GGCCTTCTACGCGAGGCCTTCTACGCGAGGCCTTCTACGCGAGGGCCTTGCGGACGAAGACCGCGAGGCCCTCGATGAGCAGGACCACCCCGAGGACCATGAGCACGATCGTCGTCACGACGTCGAACTGCATGACGCGTGAGGCGTTGAGCAGGTAGAAGCCGATGCCGCCGGCACCGACGATGCCGAGCAGCGTGGCCGAGCGGACGTTGACGTCCAGCAGATACATGAGGTGCGCGACGAACGCCGAGGCGGCCTGCCGCAGAGTCGCCGCGACGAACACTTGCGCGCCGGTCGCGCCGTTGGCTCGCAGCGCGTCCTGCACCCGGTGTCGGTCTCTTCGAGCGAGTCGGCGACGAGCTTGCTGAGGAGGCCGACGGCGCCGATCGCCAGGGCTAGGGTGCCGGCCACCCCGCCGAGCCCGGTGATGACGACGAAGATGATCGCGAGGATGAGTTCGGGAATGCCGCGCACGAGCACGATGAGGACGCGGAACGTCATCTGCACGGCCCGGTTCGACATGACGTTGCGCGCGGCCAGGATGCCGACGGGCAGGGCCAGGACGGCCCCCAGCAGCGTCGCGGCGAGCGCAATCTCGATGGTGACGAGCAACTCGGGCAGCAGGGTGCTCATGAGGTCACCGCCGGCAGGCGGGAAGAACATTCCGAGCGTCGGGCCCACCTGGGTGATCCCGGCGACGTCCTGCCAGGTCAGGCCCGAGCCCAGGAACGCCACCGAGAGGACCACCACGACGGCACCGACGACGACGAACCTGCGGACCCGTTCGGCGGTCCAGGGCGGCACGAGCGCGCCCGGCCCGGTCGGTCGCGTCGCCTCTGCCCGCTGTCCACCGGTCAACCATCCCGAGGAGACCCGGTCCAGCGCGCCGGACAGGCCTCGGTCGCGTCGGGGGTTGGCGCCGGCCATGATCGCCGAGCGGATGGCCCCCGAGGTCAGCTCCACGACGATGCACAGCGCCAGCACGAAGAGCGCCAGCGCCATGCCCCGCTGGTAGTGCAGGGTGCGCATCGCGTCGGCCATCGCCAGGCCGAGGCCGCCGACGCCGACATAGCCGAGCACCACCGACGTCCGCAGGTTGATGTCGAAGCGGTGCAGAGCGGTCGCGATGAGCTGCGGCATGAGGGGCGGGACGATGCCGACGGTGATCTGCTGCAACCGAGAGCCGCCGGCCGCCTTGATCGCCTCGAGCGGGCCGATGTCGAGTGACTCGATCGCGTCGGCGTAGAGCTTGGCGACCATGCCGACCGAGTGGAGGCCGAGCGCGAGGATGCCGGGGAGGGCCCCCAGCCCGAAGATGCGGAAGAAGACGATGGCCAGGATGAGGTCGGGCACCGCGCGGGCCATGACGATGAGCACGCGCGCGGATCCGCGCGAGATCGATCCGGTCGTCGTGTTCGCAGCGGCGATGATCGCAACCGGCAGCGACAGCAGCACCGACAGGGCGGTCGCGAGAGTGACGATTGCCAGGGTCGTCGCGACCAGCGCGAGAAGCTCGCCCAGGGGCGGGAAGTCGAGGGGAAAGACCCGCCCGGCGAAGTCGACGGCGTTCGAGGCGGAGTCGGCGAGGCTCGCGACGTTGATGCGCAGGTCGACGATCGACCAGATGGCTGCGGCCAGGAGTGCGAGCAGCACGATCGTCGCCCCGATCGTCCGAGCCGCCGGCGGTGGTGCCTGGGGCAGCTCGACGCTCGACGCGGGCTGCGGGGGTGCCGCGACCTGCATCACCGCACGACCGATGCCGACGATGTCACCGGCACGGAACCGGATGCGGCCCCGGCAATGCCGGTCGGGCCCGCCGCCGCCACGCTGTCGTAGATCGACAGGGCCTCGTCGCGGCCGATGTCGGCGGTAGCGCGGTCCAGCACGATGCGCCCGGCACGCAGCCCCACGATGCGGTCGGCGTGGGTGAGCGCGGTCTGCACCTGATGCAGGCTGCACACGACGGTGAGGCTTTCCTCACGGCTGATCCGCGTGATGAGCTCCATCACCTGCGCCGCGGACACGGGGTCGAGGGAGGCGACGGGCTCGTCCGCGAGCAGGATCTTCGGGCGCTGCACGAGCGCGCGGGCGATGGCGACCCGCTGCTGCTGACCACCGGAGAGGGTGTCGGCGCGTTGGTAGGCGCGCTCGGCCAGACCGACGCGCGTCAGCTGCTCGTAGGCTTCGCGGCGAATCGCCTTGGGGTAGCTCATGAGCGACAGACGCGGCCCGCGCAAGGCGCCGAGGGTTCCGGTGCAGACGTTCTCAAGCACCGACATCGAGCCGACGAGGTGGAAGTGCTGGAAGATGAAGCCGATCTCGCGACGCAGCGCTTTGAGGGTGCGGCCGCAGGCTCGCTCTACCGACTCGCCGCGCACGATGACCCGGCCGGACGTCGGCTGTTGCAGGCCGTTGATGTGGCGCAGCAACGTCGACTTGCGCGAGCCGGAGAGACCGAGGAGCACCGTGACCCGTTCGGCCTCGAAGGCGACGGAGACGTCGTCGAGGCCCTTGGTGCCCCCGAAGTCCTTCGTCACGTGCTCCAGGCGCACCTCGGAGTAGCCGGGCGCGAGGGCCGCGTTCACTTCTTGCCCGAGCAGGCAGGGGATTTCGTGAGGTCGCACACCGTGCGAATGCTCGCGTAGTCGGCGTCGGAGACGGCGGTGAATCCCCAGCTGTCTTCGGGGAGCGGGCAGGAGGCCGCATCAGAGCAGTCGCCGGCGGCGACCAGCGCGTCCTTGTTGCCCTTGTCGACGATGGCCGCCTTGATCTTGGCCTGCATGTCGGTCGGCACGGTCGTGGTGTTGATGGCCATGGGGGAGCCGGGGATCATCTGCGAGGTCCACACCTTCTTGAGCTCGCCGTCCTTGAGCTGACCCTTCTTGACGAGCTCCGAGAACATCGTGTCGTAGGCGAAGCCGGCGTCGCACTGGCCGCTCTTCGTCGCGAGCAGGGAGGCGTCGTGACCGCCCGCCATGACCGGGGTGACGCCCTTCTCGGGGTCGATGCCCGCGGCCAGAAGCCCAGCCGAGGGATAGAGGTAGCCCGACGTCGAGGCCTTGTCGACGAAGCACACCTTCTTGCCGGCGAGAGCCTTGAGGTCGGTGATCGTGGAGGCGGCGGGCACCCATGCCGTCGACGTGTAGCCGGCCTTGGCGCCCTTGGCGTCGATGAGCGCACCGACCGGCTCGACGGGCACGCCGCCGTCGCGGGCCATGACGTAGGAGAGCGGGCCGTACATCGCCAGATCGATCTTGCCGGCGCGCTGCCCCTCGACGATCGCCGCGTAGTCGGTGGCTTGCTGGATCGTCACCTTCGTGCCGGTCTCGCGCTCGAGCAACGTGGCGATGCCACCCCACTGGCTGGTGATCGCCGTCGACTCCTCGGCGGGGATGGCCGCGACGACGAGGGTGGTCTTGGCGCCACCGGAGACGCCGGCGGCGCCCGGAGCGGAGTTGCCGGCGGCGCTTTGACCGCAGCCCGCGAGGGCGAGCAGGGCGACGGTCGCGAAGGCGCCGGCCGCCGATGAGCGGAGGGCACCTGGGGCTGGGGACATGGCGAGGTCCTTCTCGTCGGAGGGGTGACCACGGCGTGCGGCCGCGCACCGTAGTCGACCGCACCCGGCGGGCGCCGGATCAACGCCGGGGTGAACTCGATCCATCCGAGCGGCCAAAGGTCGGTGACCGGGTGTCGCCCGACGGGGCGACGGGCTCCCCGCCCGCCGGGGGGCGCCGGCGCCGGTGGGGGTCCTGAGCGCCTGCTCCGGGTCGTCGTGGCGCTACGCCGGCGGGAGGCCGGGCGGCGCATGGGGGGCGATGGCCCGGCGCAGCCACCCGTCGGGCTCCAGCACCGCGGCGCGCGTGTCACCGAGGCCGACCGGCTCGGCGATGACGCCGCTCCAGTCGATGTCCGACCCGGCACCGGCGAGGAAGGCGACGGCCCGTGTGAGATGCCGCAGCTCGTAGTTGTGCACGCCCACCAGCGAGAGATGCGCGCGGACGACCCGCTCGGGGTCGATCCCGACCGTCCCGCGGGGGGCGACCGACCCGGCGAGCACGAGCCGTCCACCGATATCGAGCGCGGCGAGGCCGGACTCGATGCCGGCGATCGCACCCGACAGCTCGATGACGACGTCGACCGGGTCGCCGTCGTCCGCCCGCGCGACGGCACCGAGGGCGACCGCCTGCTCGCGCCGGGCGGGGGCGGGGTCGCTGATCAGCACCTTGGCGCCCCGGGATCGCGCGACGGCCACCGCGCACAGCCCGAGCATGCCCGCGCCGAGGACGAGAAGACGCCGACCTGCCAGGTCTCCTGCTGCCTCCAGGCAGGCCATGACCGTGGCGAGGGCGCACGCCGACATCGCGGCGGGCCCGTCGGGCACGTGGTCGGGCACGACGACGAGCGGCAGCCCCGGCACGACGTGCAGGTGGGTCGCGTAGCCGCCCGAGAGCGGCCAGTCCGAGTCGAGGGCCTCGTGGCCGGTCTTGCGCAGATGCAGGCACTTCGCCGTGCGGCCGGCGACGCAGCGGGCGCAGGTGCCGCAGCCGACCGTCACCCCCCAGACGACTCGGTCTCCGAGGCGCGCGCGTCGCTCCCGGACGGCCGGGTCGACCTCCATGACGGGCGGCGGCTCGGCCCCGACAGCGACGATGCGCCCGACGCTCTCGTGACCGAGGATGCCCGGGTGCGCTCCGGGGCGACGCCCGCTGACCGTGTGCAGGTCGCTGCCGCACACGGTCGCCAGGTCGACCGCGACCAGTGCCTCGCCGGCGCCGAGGCTTGGCGCGGGCCAACGGCGTTCTTCGAAGTCCGTGCCGCCGAGCCATACCTGCGCCCGCACGACCGCCCTGTCCGCTGCGGCTGATCCGCTCGCAGCGTCGGGCGTCAGCATCGGCCGGCGAACTCGGGCACGTCGAGCAGGTCGGCGACCCCGGGGAGCACGTAGTCGGGGTCGACGTCGTCGAACGCGCCGGCGGGCAGCTTGCCGCTGGTCACGGCGATCGAGAGCACGCCGGCGTTGCGCCCGGACTCGACGTCGGCGACGGTGTCGCCCGTGGCCGAGGTCTGCGCGACGTCCTCGACGCCGACCAGCTCCATCGCCCGGGAGATCATGTAGGGCGCCGGCCGCCCGCGGCGCACCTCGTCGCCGCAGACGATGCCGTCGACGATCGCCGACGCGTCGTCGCCGACGGTCCACCCCAGGGCCTGCAGGATCGGGTAGGCGATGTCGCGGGTGAATCCTGTCGTCAGGACGACCTTCGTGCCGCGAGCACGCAGCGCTGCGATGGCGTCGACCACGCCGGGCAACGGCGTCGGCGGGTGCTCGCGGTAGGCGCGCTCCAACTCCTGGAGGAACCACGTGAACGCCGCCTCGACCTGCGCGTCGTCGGCGTCCACGCCACCGATCCGCAGCAGGTTGGCGATCGCGTCGCGCTTCTCCGTGCCCATCCACTGCTGCACGTGGGCGTCGGTGATGACGGCTCCCGCGCGCGTCACCGCCTCCTCCAGCACGCGGTAGACGTGGTGGCCGTCGTCGACGGTCGTGCCGGCCATGTCGAGGGTTGCGAGTCGCATCATGTGGGGCCTCCCGTGGCGAGGTGTCGCCCGCGGCCGACGGCGGTCGACCACGGCAGCGCGGTGCAGGGCGACCTTACGAAGTCACCGCCGGCGGCGCGCGGGGACCGCGTGTCCGCGCCGTGAAGAGCCGATGAACTCTGCCACGGCCACGTCGGCCGGCCTCGCGCTGGGCCGGTCCAGCGGGTGGGATGGGCCGTGAGCGTCGCCGAGCCGGCCGTCGTGCTCGGCGTCGACGGTTTGCGCGTGCGCCGGCGCCGATAGGTCCGCGCAATTGCCTTGCAAACGCCCAGGATCGGCCTGCGGCGGCCGATACGGCAGACATGTCTGTCCGCTTCCACACGACTGCCGTGGCCGCTCTACTTGCCGTGCTGACGGGGGTCGGCTCAGTGGGGGCGTCGCCCCAGAGGGCGGCCGCGGACGACTACTACTTCGACGTCATCCACGTCACCTCGGTGCAGCTCGACCCCCCGGTGGCGAGGCTCGACGGGCTGCGCAGCACCCCGGTGACGATCACGGTGCGGACCAAGGGCTACCAGACCGAGGCGCAATACCTGACGCTGGTGGAGCAGCAGCGTCGCTACACCGTGTCCGGTGACCTCCTCGTGCCCTTGCGGCGCGTCGGCGACGCCGACGGCCTGACGACGTGGCGCGGGATTCTCCGGCCGCATGGCCCGAGCCGCACGGTGAGGTTTGAGGGGGCGTGGCCGTGTGCGCTGCCCGCCGGGGCTTTCCAGTGCGGCACCTGGTCCTATCCCGACTTTCTGTCCACGTGGCCGGCCGTGCCGGTGACGGCCTCGCACGTGCCGCACGTGTCGGTGCGGACGGCGCCGGCCGTCGTGTCGCTGGACCGTTCGTCCTACGTGGTCAGCGGGCAGGTGCTCGACTCCGCGACCGGGCGGCCCTTCGGCGTGCCGGTCCGGCTCTCGGTGCAGCGCGACGCCCAGTGCGACACGCCCCACCGGGGAGTGGGCGTCATCACGGGTCGCGACGGACGCTTCCGGGTGACCCTGAGCAACCGCCACCTGCCCGACAGCGGCGCCGAAGCCCTGGGGCAGCACTGCGTCATCGTCTGGCAGCGGCCCCTGGCACGCGACAGCGCCGGACGCCCGGTGCGGGCCGCCCGCCGGGAGTTCCGGCCCGCGTGGTCGTCGGTGCTGCCCGTCACGCACGCCAAGACGGTGCGCTCCGGTGCGTCGTTCGTCGTGCAGTCCCTGACGCGCCTGCCGCAATCGAGCCGGATCGACGTGCAGCGCCTGCACGGCCGTACCGCGTGGCGCACCCTCGCCCAGGTCTACGTCAACGGGCGTGGCGGCGCGTCCGCCCGCATCCCAGCCGGTGCCCTCGGGCGGGGCGTCTACCGGCTCGTCGGCACGACGCGCTGGGGCTCGACCAGTGCCCGGTCCCAGCCCTTCACCGTGACGACCGTGCGCTGAGCGGCGCGGTTGTCGCGCCCCCTCAGGCCGGGCCGGCCGGGTTGCCGACCCAGCGCGCGTCGGCGGGCATCTGCTCGCCCTTCATGAGGAAGCTGTCGGTCTCCAGGGTCGCGCGCCGCCCCACCCGTGTGCCGTAGTGCACGAACGCCCGCGCCCCGATCGTCGCGCCCGAGCCGAGCAGCACCGGCGCCGAGCGGAACACGCTGTTCTCCAGCGAGTGGCACTGGAGCACGCTCTGGTGGCCCAGCGTGGCGTCGTCGCCGATGCGGATCATCGTGCGCTCCACGACATAGCAGCCGTCGTCGAGCAGCCGCCGACCCACCGTGAGCCCGAGCGCCCGCAGGAACCACGCCTTGAACGGCGTCGCGTCGAAGAGCCCGAGCGCGGCCGTGAGGCTGAGCTTCCAATAGCGCTCGTGCGTCCAGAAATGCGGGTGGTAGAGGGTGGCGTGCCGACTGCGCAGACGGTCGAACCCGAGCGCGGCGCGCTCGACGAGCACCGACCACCAGATGAGCAGCCACGGCACCGGCGCGATGACGAGCGCGCCCACCCAGAGGCCGTGCCGGTGCGACAGCGCGAAGGCCCACTGCAGGATGAGGACCGCCACGGTCGCGATCAGCAGGTCGCTGCCGAGCCGCACCGCGATCGAGGCCCGGTTGGCCCGGTTCTTGCGGCGCAGGCCCGCCTCCCGGTCGCTGGAGCTGCCGATCGGCGGCACGCCGTCACCGCCGACGCGCAGCGGGATCTCGAAGCACGGCGACCCGAGCAGCCCGACGCCCGTGCGCATCGGCCCGTCGAGCGGCACTGCGACCTTCGTCGCGAGCAGCACGTCGTCGCCGAGCCGCGCGCCGGTGGGCACGTGCACGGTGTTGCCGACGAACGTGCCGGCACCGAGCACCGCGGGCGACACGACGAAGCCGGTGCTCGTGAAGTCGGTGTTGCTGAAGTGCAGGCCGTCCGAGGCGATGGTGCCCGGGCCCACCCGGCACTGCGTGGGGATGTCATGGTCGACGGCCAGGCCGAAGTTCGAGCCCGTCTGCACGACCGGACGCAGCCGGTAGCCCAGCCGCGACAGGTATCCGACGCAATACGAGCTGTCGCCGAAGAGCGACACGAAGCGAGGCAGGTTCGACAGCCGCGACACGAAGCGCTGCACGACATACGCCAGCCCGTAGACGGGGTAGGCGACCCCCGGCCGCAGGAACCGCGCGACCAGGCGCGGCACGGTCCACACGATCGCGAGGACCCCCGGGATGCCGACGACGAAGGTGGCCAGCGTCGCGGCCACGAGCACCTCGTACATGGCCAGGTTCCAGGGCACGTCGTGGATGCCGAGCAGCGCCTGCAGGAGCCCCGGGGTCAGCGCCTCGGCCGTGTGCACGATGAGGGAGAAGCCGATCGGCAACGGACCGAGCAGCAGCACCGCGAGCTGGCCCACCGAGAACAGCACCGGGCGATACCAGCGCTGGGGCAGCGCCGGCCCGCGCCGGAACACCGTCGTCGTGGGCCGGGCGGGCACGCCGTGCCAGCTGCGGCCCGAGGGGACCGCCTGACCGGGCAGCAGCGCCGACGCGTGCCCCAACTCGCTGCCGTCGCCCATGTGGGTGTCGACGTCGAGCACGCTGCGACCGCCGACATAGACCCCCGAGCCGAGCCGCACCGGGCCGAGACGCACCCACCCCGCGTCGATGCGGTAGGCCGAGACGAGCGCGCCCTTGGAGACGACGGTGTCGGCGCCGACCGACACCAGATCGGTGGCCAGCGGCAGCGACGAACTCTGCCACAGCACCCGCGGCCCGATCCGGGCGCCGAGCATCCGCAGGTAGATCGACAGCAGCGGCGACCCGGCGAAGAGCCGCATGGGGTTGAGGACGAGCAGCGTCCGCACCGTCCACCAGCGCAGGTAGCGACGGCCCCAGGCGGGGAACTCGCCGGCGCGCCACCGCCCGACGAGCGTCCACTTGGCGAGCACCGGCAGGAGCGTCAGCGCGACGAACAGCGCCGCTCCGACGGCGACCGAGCGCAGGTAGGTCTCCAGGTAGGTGGGCGCCTCGACCATCCAGTGCGTCGCCGGCACGGCATACACCATGAGCAGCGCCGGGAGCGCGAGCAGCACCGCCGCCTGGTAGAGGCCGCACAGCGTCCACCGCAGCGTGCTCACCCGCGGATAGCTGCGGCGCGCGCTCGCGCCGGCCACCAGCCGTGCCTCGTCGGTGTCGTCGCCGCTCCGGCGCGCGCGCTCTGCGAGGTGGACGGCCAGGTCGCGCACGGTGGGGTGCTGATAGAGGTCGGCGATCCGCAGCCCCTCCAGGCCCGCGTGCGCACGCAGCCGGGCACACCAGGCCGACATGCGGATCGACGTGGCACCGAGCTCGTCGATGACGTGCGCCACGACGCTGACCTGTGGCAGGGCGAGCACGGTCGCCAGCTCTGCGGCCAGCGACTGTTCGAGCGCGCCCTCGGGCGGCACGATCTGCGAGGCGTCGACGGTGTGCCGCGGCGCGGTGGGCGGAGGCAGCCGCTTGCGGTCGACCTTGTCGCTGGGCAGCAGCGGGAGGGCGTCGAGCTGCTCGACATACGCGGGGATCATGTAGCCGGGCAGGCGGTCGCGCAGCGACCCGATGATGACGCCGACGTCGAGCGTCGGGCAGTCACGGCGGGCCACGAGGTAGGCGACGAGCTCGACGACCCCGGGCTCGGGGCTGTAGGGCTCGACGACGGCCGCGGCCACGCCCGGGGCCTGCAGGAGCACCGACTCGATCTCGGTGAGCTCGATGCGGTAGCCGCGGATCTTGACCTGGGTGTCGATGCGGCCGAGGTATTCGATGCGGCCGTGCTCGTCGATGCGCCCGAGGTCCCCCGTGCGATAGATGAGGCCCGAAGGATTGTTGGGGATCAGCAGCGTGTCCGGCACGAACGCTCGCGCGGTCTGGTCGGGTCGGTTGAGGTAGCCGGGGGAGAGCGCGATGCCCGCGAGAGCGACCTCACCGGTCGCGCCGCGGGGCAGCACGGTGGTGACGTCGGGGTCGAGGATCAGCGCCGAATACGTCGGCAGGGGCACCCCGATCGTCACCGGCTCGTCGGGGTGCAGCGGGGTCCACGTCGCGGTCACGGTGGCCTCGGTCGGCCCGTAGACGTTGAGGAACCGGCGGTCGGGGCGCCACCAGCGGGCGATGAGGTCCTGGGGGCACGCCTCGCCGGAGACGAGGATGAACCGCAGGTGCGGCACGTCCTCCTCGATGGTCGCCAGCAGCGTCGGCACGCAGCTCATCGCCGTGATGCGCTGCTCGATGAGGTAGTCGCGCAGGTCGACGCCCACGAGGGCCGTGCGACCCGGCTTCGGCACGAGGGTGGCGCCGGCCATCCACGCGGTCCAGATCTCCTCGACCGAGAAGTCGAAGGCGATCGTCATGCCCTGATACATGCGGTCGCTGTCACGCACGCCGTAGATCTCGTCGGCGACCCGCACGAAGTTGCAGATCGACGCGTGCTCGATGGGCACGCCCTTGGGCACCCCCGTCGATCCCGAGGTGTAGATGACGTAGCACAGCTCCTCGACCGGCTGCCCGACCTCGGCCGGGGTGAGCCGCTCGCCGCTGCGGGCGGCGATGGCCTGCTCCGCCTCGTCGAGGTAGGTGACCGGGCACGATCCGGGGTCGAGGGCATCGACGCAGTCGCTCAAATGCGAGTGCGTCAGCACCGTCGACAGCTGCGCGTCACCGGCGATGTAGGCGATGCGGTCGGGCGGGAAGCCGGCGTCGAGCGGCACGTAGGCGGCGTGCACCTTGAGGGTGGCGAGCAGCGCGACATAGCTGGGCAGGGCGGCGTCGAAGAGCAGCCCGACCCGATCGCCCGGGCGGATGCCCCGGGCCAGCAGGTGCCGCGCGAGCGCGTTGGCCCGGGCGTCGAGCTCGTCGTAGGTGATGTCGGCCTCGGGCAGGCAGACCGCGACACGGTCCGCCGCTCCGGCGGCGCGCAGACGGTCGCAGACCGCCTCGAAGAGCTCGTGCAGACGCTCCCCGGGGGTCCACCGCACCCGCTGGTCGTAGCGCTCGTCGACGAGCAGCGCGCCCGGGGGCACAGCGGCGGGCGCGGGTCGGGCGCGGCCGCGAAGGTCGTGCTCGGGGCCAGGCGCGAGATCGCGCTCGGGTGCGAGACCGGCGGTCGGGCGCTCGTGCTCGGTGTCTGCGGTGGCCTGGAGGGAGGGGCCCATGCGCTCAGCCGACGAGGGTCGTCGGGCTGGCGCTCGCCGGGGTCGGCGTCGCGGAGGCGGCACCTGCTACCGCCGCGGCGAGGATGTCGAGCCCCTCGGCCAGCAGCGGCTCGGGGGTCGTCAGCGGGGCCAGCACCTTGAGCACCTCATCGTGGGGTCCGCAGGTCTCGATGATGAGGCCGTCCTCGAAGCACTGCGTGCGGATGCGGGTCGCCAGCTCGCCCGACCCGACATCGAGGCCCTGCATCATGCCGCGGCCCTTGACGCTCGCCCCCTCGACGAGCGGGGTGAGGGCGCTGAGCCGGCGCTGCACCAGCTCGGAGCGCGCCGCGACCTGGGCCTCGAACTCGCGGGTGGACCAGAACTTCTCCAGCGCCACGGTCGCCGTGACGAAGGCGTGGGCGTTGCCGCGGAACGTGCCGTTGTGCTCGCCGGGCTTCCAGCTGTCCCAGCGGGGCCGGATGCACAGCAGCGACATCGGCAGCCCGTAGCCCGACAGCGACTTCGACAGCGCCACGAGGTCGGGCACGATGCCGCTGCGCTCGAAGCTGAAGAACGTGCCGGTGCGCCCGCAGCCGGCCTGGATGTCGTCGACGATGAGCAGGGCGCCGACCTCGCGGGCGATGCGCGCGACGGCCCGCATCCAGGCGTTCGAGGCGCTCGCCAGGCCGCCCTCGCCCTGCACGGTCTCGAGCAGGATCGCCGCGGGCGCCTCGATGCCCGAGGCCGGGTCGGCGAGCATGTCGGCGAGCAGTTGCGCCGTGTCGACGGAGCCGAGGTAGCCGTCGTAGGGCAGGCGCGTGACGCCGTGCAGCCCGTGGCCGGAGCCGCGGAAGTAGGAGTTGGCAGTCGCGGCCAGCGCCCCCGCGCTGACGCCGTGGAAGGCGCGGGTGAAGGCGATGACCTGCGAGCGTCCGGTGACCCGGCGGGCCAGCTTGATGGCGGCCTCGATCGCGTTGGCGCCGGTCGGGCCGGTGAACTGGCAGTGGTAGTCGAGCTCCCGCGGGCGCAGGATGTGCTCCTCGAAGGCGGACAGGAAGCCCAGTTTGGCCTCGGTCGTCATGTCGAGCCCGTGGGCGATGCCGTCGGCGCTGATGTAGTCGAGCAGCGCGGCCTTCATGTCGTCGTCGTTGTGGCCGTAGTTGAGCGAGCCGGCCCCGGCGAGGAAGTCGATGTGCCGTGCGCCGTCCCGGCTCCAGATGAGGCTGCCCTTGGCTCGGCCCAGGACGGGTGTCACCCATCGGCTGTAGCTGCGGGCGCTGGACTCCCGGCGAGCGACGACGGACGGATCCCCTGCATGCATGTCGACCTCATTGTCTGAATGAAGACGGGGTCGGCCCTGAATACGGCCCCGAAGCCCCCTACTAGGGCGGTCGTCCAAGTGGGGCAAAGCGACTCCCGAGATCCCGGTGATTCGTCACCCATCGTCCGGCTCCGGCCCCGGGAAAGCCCGGGGTGTGGTCCCAGGAGCGGCGGCGACGTCGACAATGGTCGTCGTGATCGGTCAGGTGGTCGGTGAACTCGGCTCGGACTCAGCGACGTCCGCGCTCGTGCGACTCGCGTCGGCAGGTGACGTCGCGAGGCTGGTCGCCGTCGTCGCGACCTGCGGGGTGCTCGCGGCACTCGTGCGCGTGTGGGCCGGCATCGGTGAGGGTCGCGACGAGCTCGTCGCGCTCGCGAGGGCGACGGTGCAACTCGCGGCCGTCGGGCTCGTCATTGCGGTCGTGCTCGGGTCGTGGTGGGCGACCGGGGCATTCGTCATCGTCATGGTCGTCGTGGCGGCGTGGACGAGCGCGGGACGCATGGCGGTCACCGCGCGCTGGTGGGTCTTCGCGCCGGTCGCTCTCGGGGCGCTGCCGGTCACGGCCGGCCTGCTCGCCTCCGGGCTGTTGCCGCTGCAGCCGATCGCGCTCGTGCCGACTGCGGGCATCCTCATCGGCAACGCCATGACGGCCACGACCATCGGTGGGCGGCGCAGCCTCGACAGCCTTCTCGAGCGCCGGGGCGAATACGAGGCGGGCCTCTCGATCGGGCTCCTGCCGCGCGACGCGGCCCTGCTCGTCGCCGCCGACGAAGCCCGCCTCGCGCTCGTGCCCGGGCTCGACCAGACCCGCACGGTCGGGCTCGTCACCCTGCCGGGCGCCTTCGTCGGCACCCTGCTCGGCGGCGCGACGCCCCTGGAGGCGGCGGCCCTGCAACTCGCCGTGCTCGCCGGCATCCTGCTCGCGCAGTCGATCGCGGTCGCGCTCGTGCTCGAGCTCGTCGTGCGCGGGCGGCTGCGCCGTGGGCCGGAGGCGGGGGCGGGGGGTCGCCGGCGCCGTCGGGCCCGCGCGGCCTGATCGCTCTACCGGATCGCGAGGGGGAGCACGCGAGCGCCCGGCAGCCGCGCGAGCGCGGCCCCGTCGAGCAGGATCTTGCTGTCGCGCACGCCGCCCCCGATGACGACCGGCCCGGCGGCCGCGACGCCCTCGTCGACGAGGATCGGCCAGCCGGCCGGGAGCCCCACCGGGGTGATGCCGCCCTGGGTCATGCCCGTGAGCTGCTGCGCCTGGTCCTGGTCGGCGAACGACATCTTGCGCTGCCCGAGTTCCTTGCGCACGACCTTGTTGACGTCGGCGCGGTCGGTGGCGAGCACCATGACCGCGGCGTAGGTGGTCTGCTCGCCCCGGCGACCGTAGACGAGCACGCAGTTGGCGCTGGCCTCCGGTGCGACGTCGTAGGCCGCGCAGAACGCCGCGGTGTCGGCCAGCGTCGCGTCGATCGCGGCGACCGCAGCGTCGGGCACGAGGTGCGCGGCGGCGGCGACCGGGGACGCGACGAGGTCGAGATGGTCTGCCAGCGGCTGCCAGTCGAGGTTTCCTTGCGTGGAGGGCATGGACAGCACGCTACCGAGCCGCGTCGCGCCGGCCGCGGAGCGTGTCGCCGTGCCGGTCAGAGACGGCTCAGAGGCGGCCGGACGCAGATCACCACAGATCACATGCAGGTCGGAGGCGGGCCGGAGGCAGGTCACGGGCAGATGAGGGCCAGGGCGCAGGCGGGCCGGTGGGTCGCACGGTGCGGTCAGCGGCCCGTCCAGGTCGGGGTGCGCTTGGCGACGAACGCGCTCATGCCCTCCTGAGCGTCGGCTCGGGTCGCGTTGTCGGCCATGACTCCTCGCGCGTAGGCGTAGGCGTCCGCGGTCGACATCGCCGCCTGGGCGTAGAAGGCCCCCTTGCCGAGGCCGACGACGAGCGGGCTCGCCTGGGCGATGCGCTCCGCGAGCGCGGCCGTCGCCGCCTCGAGCCGGTCCGCGTCGACGACCTCGTTGACGAGCCCCGCGGCCCGAGCGGCCTCGGCGTCGATCGGCTCGCCCGTGAGCAGCATGTGCATCGCCACCTTCTGCCCGACGGCGCGGGTCAGCGCGACCATCGGCGTCGAGCAGAAGAGCCCGATGCGCACCCCGGGCGTCGCGAACCGCGCCTCGCGCGCCGCGACGACGAGGTCGCACGTGGCGACGAGCTGGCAGCCCGCGGCGGTCGCCATCGCATGCACCGACGCGACGACCGGCTGGGGGATCGACTGGATCGTCAGCATGAGCCGGCTGCACACGTCGAACAGCTCGTCGTAGAACGCGCGGTCCCGGCCGACCATCTCGCCCAGGTCGTGCCCGGCGCAGAAGGCAGCCCCCTCGCCGCGCAGCACGACGACCTGACACTCGCGGTCGGCGCCGAGGCGCGTGAAGGCGTCGAGCAGCTCGAGCATGTGGGCCAGCGAGAGCGCGTTGCGCTTGGCGGGCCGGTCCATGACGACGGTCGTCACCGCGCCGGTGCGCTCCACGCGGATGTGCTCGTAGGGCGTCGTCGCCGGCGTCGGGACGGACGTGGCCGGGCTGTTCTCGTCGTTCATGGGCACACGGTAGGCGGCCGCGCGCCGGCCCGCGCCCTGCGCTGCGCGGGCCGTGCTTCGGTCCGGGGGGCGAATGCAGGTCTCACGGCTGGTCAGGGGCCGGTGCGCAACCTTGTCGGCGCTCCCCGCCAGAATGGCTGCCATGCCCGCCGCCGAGGATCTCGCCAGTCAGGTGTCCACCGACCTCACCGCCGCGCTGCGCGGCGCCGGGCTGTCCGACGTGCGCGACGACACGCTGACGCGCGGGCTCTATACGACCGACGCCTCCCTCTACCGGATCGTGCCGCGGGTCGTCGTCTGCCCCCGCGACGCCGACGAGATCGCGGCCACGCTCGACGTCGCGCGGCGCCTGGGCGTGCCGCTCACCGCGCGGGGCGGCGGCACCTCGATCGCGGGCAACGCGATCGGCACCGGCATCGTGCTCGACGTGTCGCGACACCTGGGGCGGGTGCTCGACATCGACGCCGACGCGGGCACCGCAAGGGTGCAGCCGGGCACGGTGCACGCGGCGCTGCAGCGGCAGGTGCTGCCGCTGGGGTGGCGCTTCGGGCCCGACCCCTCCAGCCACACCCGCTGCACGATCGCGGGGATGATCGGCAACAACGCGTGCGGCAACCGCGCGGTCGGCTACGGGCGCACCAGCGACAACATCGTCGCGGTGACGGCCCTGACGGGGCTCGGGGAGCAGTTCGTCGCCACCACGGGCGTCGACGGGCGCACGCCGTCGGTCACCGGAGCGGCCGCGCAGCTCGAGGCGGCGCGGGCGGCGGTGGCGGCCGACCTGGAGTGCGGGCGCACGGAGTTCGCGCGGTTCGGCCGGCAGGTGTCGGGGTATGCCGTGGAGCACCTCCTCCCTGAGCGCGGCTTCGACGTCGGGCGGTTCGTCGTCGGCAGCGAGGGCACGCTCGCGATCGTCACCGAGGCGACGGTGCGCCTCGTCAAGGACCCGGCGGCCACGGTGCTCGTCGTGCTCGGCTACACCGACTTCGCCGCGGCGGGCGACGCGGCCCCGCACGTGCGGCGCCCGGAGGTCGTCGCGGCCGAGGGCATCGACCGGCGCATCGTCGACGTCGTCGTCGCGAAGTTCGGCGCGTCGGCCGTCCCGGAGCTGCCGCGCGGCGGGTCCTGGCTCATGGTCGAGGTCGTCGGCGACTCGCCCGGCCAGGCGCTCGATCGCGCACAGGTGCTGGTGCGCGAGGTCGAGGCGCTCGACCACCGCATCGTCACCGACGCCGCGCAGGCGCGGGCGCTCTGGCGCATCCGCGAGGACGGCGCCGGCCTGTCGGGGCGCTCGCCGGCGGGCAAGCCGGCGCACGCGGGCTGGGAGGACGCGGCCGTGCCGCCCGCGCGGCTCGGTGACTACCTGCGGGCCTTCGACGCGCTGCTCACGGCCCACGGGCTGACGACCCTGCCCTACGGGCACTTCGGCGACGGGTGCCTGCACGCGCGCATCGACTTTCCCCTCGATCGGCCCGGCGGGCGGGACGCCTACCGGGCGTTCATGCTCGACGCGGCCGAGCTCGTGGCGGCGCACGGGGGTTCGCTGTCGGGGGAGCACGGTGACGGGCGGGCCCGCGGCGAGCTGCTGCCGAAGATGTACTCGCCGAGGGCGATGGCGCTCTTCGGGCGGCTCAAGGCGGCCTTCGACCCCGACAACGTGCTCAACCCCGGCGTCATCGTCGACCCGGCGCCCACCGACGCCGACCTGCGCATCCCGGCGGCGCGGCCGGTCCGCGCGAAGCTCGCGTTCGCCTACTCCGGCGACGGGGGAGATCTCACGCAGGCCGTGCACCGCTGCACCGGGGTCGGCAAGTGCCGCGCCGACGGACCGGCCGGGGTCATGTGCCCCTCCTACCGGGCGACTCGCGAAGAGAAGGACTCGACGCGGGGGCGTGCCCGCATCCTGCAGGAGCTGGTCAACGGCTCGCTCGTGGTCGGCGGCTTCCGCGCCAAGGAGGTGCACCAGGCCCTCGACCTGTGCCTGAGCTGCAAGGGCTGCGCGTCCGACTGCCCGACGGGCATCGACATGGCCACCTACAAGTCGGAGGTGCTGCACCAGGCCTACTCGGGGCGCCTGCGGCCGAGGTCGCACTACGCGTTGGGGATGCTGCCGCGCTGGACCAGGCTCGGCTCGAAGGTGCCGCTGCTGGCCAATCTCGCGCTGACCCTGCCGGGCCTGAGGTCGGTGTCACTGGGGCTCGCCGGGGTCGACTCACGGCGGGGGATGCCCCGCTTCGCGAAGGCCACGCTGCGGGCCAAGGCCGCGAATCTCGGGGTGCCTGTCGACTCCGGTGCCTCGCTGCTCGAGCTTGCCAGGGCAGCGGGTGCAGGGGGCGCTCCGGCGGCGGGCGACGCTGCCGGGAGTGTCGAGGTGGAGGGTGTCGGAGCCGGGGATGTCGGGGCCGGGAGTGTCGGGGTCGGGAGTGTCGAGGCTGGGGGTGTCCGGGCTGGGGGTGTCGGGGTCGAGGACGTCGGCGCCGAGGGTGGTCGGCCGGTGCCGCAGAGCCCGGTCACCAAGCCCGTCGTCGTCTTCGTCGACTCCTTCAGCGACGCGTTCGACCCCGCCGTCGGCGAGGCGACCGTGCGCGTGCTGCGCGCCGCGGGTTTCGAGCCGAGCCTGACGGGGGAGTCGGTGTGCTGCGGCCTGACGTGGATCACCACCGGGCAGCTCGACGCGGCCACGCGCATCCTGGGCCGCACGATCGACGTGCTGCACCCGCTCGCGGCGGCCGGCGTGCCGATCGTCGGTCTCGAGCCGAGCTGCACCGGCGTGCTGCGGCATGACGCCGTCGAGCTGCTCGGCACCCAGGAGGCCCGCGACGTCGCGGCGGCGACGGTGACGCTCGCGGAGCTGCTGACACGGGCCATGGACGAGGGGCGCTACGCGCCGCCGCGGCTCGACGGCGTGCGCGTCGTCGCCCAGCCCCACTGTCATCACCACGCGATCCTCGGCTGGGACACCGACGCGGCCCTGCTCGCCCGGGCAGGCGCGCAGGTGACGCGCCTCGGCGGCTGCTGCGGCCTCGCGGGCAACTTCGGGGTCGAGCAGGGGCATTACGAGGTGTCGGTGGCCGTCGCCGAAGACCAGCTGCTCCCCGCGGTGCGCGCCGCCGACGCCGACACGGTGATCCTCGCGGACGGCTTCTCGTGCCGCACCCAGCTCGCCGATCTCGCCCCGCGCACCGGCATCCACCTGGCCCAGCTGCTCGCCGATCCCTCGTTGCGGGGGTGACCGGCCCCGTCGCGGGAGTCAGGTCGCGGAAGTCAGGTCGCGGGAGTCAGGAGGGGCGCCCCGGTCCGGCGCGCCCGTCATCGCGGGTGCGTGTCGTGGCGTGCCGGGTTCCGCCCGTCCTGACGCGGCTATTCTGCGCGCATCATGTCTGGCCCACCCCTGTCCCGACCCGCGCCGTCGACGACGACACCCGCGGCCCCGCGCGAGTGGTTCGTGCTCGGCGCGATCCTGCTCCTCGGCGTCGTCGTCGCCTCGACCTGCACGTGGGCGGCCGGCGAGATCTACGAGGCCGTCCACGACGACTCGGGCCTGGCCCGCATCGACTGGCCCGTGCTCGACGTCATGGTCGCCCACCGACAGCCCTGGCTCGACCAGGTCGTCACCGGGTTCACGACGGTCGGCGGGCCGGTGGTCTCGCCGATCCTCGTGACGATCCTCATGGTGGCGCTCGGGTGGCGGTGGCGGTCGGTCATGCCGGTCGTCCTCATGGTCGCCGCGACCGCGGGCTCGGTCGCGATGACGGTCGCGGGCAAGGATCTGGTCGGGCGGAGCAGGCCGCCGCAGGCGCTGGCGGTGCCGCCGTTCGAGGTGTCCCCGTCGTTCCCGAGCGGCCACGCGCTCAACGCGACCGTCATCGCCGGCATCGTCGCCTACGTCGTGCTCACCCGGTCGCGCCGACCGGTGAGCCGACGCCTCGTGGCCGGCCTCGCCGTGGCCTACGCGCTGCTCATGGGGTTGTCGCGGGTCTACCTGGGGCACCACTGGCTCACCGACGTGCTGACCGGCTGGCTGCTCGGCCTGGCCTGGCTCGCGGTCGTCATCGCCGCGCACCAACTGGTGGTGACGACGCTGCGCTACCGCTCGGTGCGCCGGCCCGACGACCCCGACGCTCGTCCTCCCGACCGCTGACCCCGGCTGCGCACCGAGCGCCGGGCCGACACCTCGGGACGTGGCGGCCGGCCTGCTGAAACACTCGGCGTCCTGCGCACATGCTCCAGGTATGACATCGCGTCCCAGCGAGCCGGCGCCCGAGGCCGACTTCCGCGACCTCTACGCGCGCACCTACGGCGACGTGCTGCGCTTCGTGCAGCGGCGCTGCCATCCCACGCACGCCGAGGACATCGCCGCAGAGGTCTATCTCGTCGCGTGGCGCCGCTACGCCGACCTGCCCGCCGATCACGGCGAGCGCCGCGCGTGGCTCTTCGGCGCCGCCCGCAAGATCCTGGCCAACGCCCGTCGTAGCGAGGACCGCCGCGCGGCCCTGGGCGTGCGCCTCCAGGACGCCCACGACGGCGTCGCACCCGGCGCCCACCCGGACCTCGTCGCCGCGCGCCTCGACCTCGCCCGGGCCTGGCCGCGGCTGAGCGCCGAACACCAGGAGGCGCTGGCCCTGGCGTTCTGGGACGAGCTGACCTCCGCCCAGGCCGGGGCCGTGCTCGGGATCAGCGCCACCGCCTACCGCATCAGGCTGTCGAGAGCACGCCGCGCCCTGCGCAGTCTCGTCGGTGCGACCGATCGAATGGCGGCCCCCGCCGGCCGCGCCCTGCCCGAAGGAGGAGAGCGATGACCCGCCACAACGGTCACGAGACCCATCACGAGGTCGCCCTGCGCGGCATGGACCCGGCGACCGCCACCCGCACCGACACGTGGAACGACCTGCCCGCCCGGGCGCGTGTCGACCTCGACGCCATCGTGGCCACGACCGACGACGTCGGTGCGAGCCACGGCGGCGTTCACGTCGCACCGGGCGAGCGTGTCGAGGAGCCGGCGAGCGCTCGCGGGAAGGGCCGGGCCCGCCGGTCACGCCGCGCCCTCGTCGCGGCCGCCGTCGTCGTGCTGGCGGGGGGCCTGGCCGTGCCCGTGGTCACCACTCCCGCCTACGCGGGCTGGCAGCAGACGCCGCAGGCGGTCGACGCCGCCGGCACGGAGGCGGCCGCGCACGCGTGCCGGGCCTTCTGGTCGAGAGCGGGGGTGCGCGGGGCGCCCGGCGCCGACGGCTTCCCCGACGCGGGGCAGCTGCGGGCCGTCGTCAGCGAGAAGCGCGGTCCCTTCACGTTCACGGTGATGCGCGGCCCGCAGGGACAGTTCGCCGACTGCCTACTGCAGACGTCCTGGTGGCGGGAGCTCGTGTCCGCTGGCGACAGTGGCAGCGGAGGGGGGTCGATGACGCCCGTCCCGCCGGTCCCCGACCCCGCTCCCGACGGCATCGACACCGCGATGCTCGGCGCCGTCGGACCGAGCCAGCGCACGGCCTTCGGCCTGCGGCTGCCCGGCGATTCGCGAGCCCGCAGTTACGCCTACGGCCGGGCGGGCGCCCAGGTCGTCACCGTCGTGTTGCACACCCGTGCCCAAGGCGACCTCACGGCGTCGGTGCAGAACGGGCTGTGGGCCGCCTGGTGGCCCTCCCCGGGCGACGCGCCCGAGGTCAGCGGCCCCGAGGCCACCGTCACCCTGCGCGACGGGACCACCCGCCGGGTGTCGTTGGACGCGACGGCGATGCGTTGGTCCGAGGGCTGATTCGGCGGATCGGGCACGACCCGGACGGCGACACCCACGGGGCAGGTGGGCGGCTTTGGCGATGCTTTGGCGGCTGCTGGTGGTGTGGCGGACATCAGCACACCACCTCGAGAAGGGCCGCCGCCATGACCATTCGCCGCAGCATCGCCGCCACGCTCACCGGCCTCGGGCTCACCCTCGGCGCCGCGACCACTGCTCCTGCCGCGTCGGCGACCACCGCGCCGGCCAGCTCCCCGCCTGCGGCGTCCGCGGCCGACCCGAACGGCAGTGCCTACCTGGCAGCGGGTTCCGGCGACTCGGTGGCGGAGTACGTCGACGCAGTCGTGACCGATCTCGGTGGCAGCTGGTCGGCGTGGTTCCACGCCAACGGCCGTGCGGAGCCGAAGGTGGGCATCGTCACGATCGATGCAGGTCGGAACTACGTCTCGACGTGCTCGCACACAGTGCTGACGTCGGACACCCCCAACGCCACCTTCTCTTGTCGAGGAGATGACGCGCCAACGAGGCGTGGCGCCGCCCTCGGGCAAGGACGGTGAACTCTTCGCCGACTGCAAGGCGGGTGCGTGGATGCATTGGGCCGATGCGCACCAGGTTCGCGGGTGGACTGCCGAGGGCGTGCCTTGCCGACTACTGCTGGAGGTCGGAATTGGCCGCGGACGCAAGCAGATCCGGGCGGCCATCATGCTCAGCGGACATTTCCCTGTGGAAGGTGGCGAAATCGTCGTGAAGCCCGTCACACTGATCCGCGACACCGGCGACGTCCGGGCGTCCGTCAAGAGAGGCAGCCGGATCATGCACGAACAGAGCCGGGACGTCGAGCGGCCCGCAGAGCTCTCCGCACAGGCCCTGCGGTCCGTCCTGCTCGAGCACGGTCGCCGCGTCGGTCAGACCCCACGCCTCGTGCGAGCGCTGCTTTCCGACGAGCTGGGCGTCGACGCCCACTCGGCGCGGGCCTATGTCGATGCCCTCGTCATCGCCGCCGAGGAGGGCGTGCCCCACGACCTCGTCACCACCTCGGACCTTGGCCGTGACGCGGCCGAGGCGGCACGGGTCGCTCTGCGGGCCGAGGGCGGCCTGTCGGAGTCGATGGCAGCGTTCGCTGTGTCGGCGTGGGCGTCGGCGCTGGGACGGAGCGAGCCCATGGGTACCTCGCCGGCCGACGCCACCGTTGCCGCATCCGCACCCTTCACGAGCCAGGCGGACCGCACCGGGCCAGCCGCTGCGTCGCCGGTCGAGCACGGGTCGGTGCCCCCAGGGTCCTCCACGTCGCCGGGCGGCTCGGGGGGTACGCCGACGCCTTGGCCCACGGGCTCGGTCGCCGAGGTGGACCACGGCACCCGAGCCGCGAGCGCCGCGAGCGCCAACAGCTACGTCGGAGACAAGCCGTCGCGGCACGCCGGCGTCCGAGCTCGGCTCGTGGGCGCGGCAGTGGCGGCCGCCGCCGTGTTGGTTCTGGTCATCCTCGTCTGGAGCGGATCACGGTCGATTCTCGGCGGATCCGGTGAGGGAGTCACGGCCGGCTCGCACGCCGGGCACGGCGGGGCCTCGGGGTCGTCCGACGCGGGGGGCGGCAAGGGGCAGCCACCGATGCAGATGCCGTCGGCAACCGCGGTGCCGTCGACCGTCATGGCGGCGGTCACGGCGACCGCCGGCGTCGACGACCCGCAGCTGGCACCCACTGGCGATGCCGTGGGCACGCCGCCGGTGGCCATCAAGAGCAACCACCCCACGTTGGCGGCGGTCCCGCAGGAGCGATCGGTGCAGTTGCAGCTGACCAGCAGCGACCAGCCCGGATGTGCCGAGGTCACGGGTCAGCAGGATCTGCGCTGGTGTGAGCTGGCATTCGATGTCAGCGCCAAGGGCACCGTCAAGGATTGGAGGATCACCGATGTCGCCTTGGTCGAGCAGCACGGCAAGGCAACCGTCCACGGCCACTCGATTCACTACCAGCCGTTTCACAACGGGGCCTTCGTGGAACACATCACCTACCGGCTCGTCGGCGAGGGTGTGCGCAGCGGCGTCGGCGTCATCCGGATCCACGCCGCGTGCAACACCAACTACGTCTGCCACTAGGCCAAGGCGATGGACACTGACCTCACAGCTGCCTTGGCCGCCGTGCTCGTCCGGCTCCCGGTGACGCAGGTCCGGGGGAGCGCTCACTTGCGCTACGAGCTGGGGCGAGAACTCACCGAGACGGACCGCACGCAACACCGTCGGCGGGTCCACATGGTGTGCGCGGCCGTCGACGAAAATCTCCCCGCGCGACTGGGTGACCTGCAGCCCCTGACCCCGGACGACCTGGATCATCTGGCGCGTGACCTGGCAGCGGTCAGGGGATGGGAGCTCGAGGCCGCGGAGTCGGTGGTGACCATTTGGGCCGGCGCACTGGGCGCGCGGCCCGGGGTCGAGTCCGCCGGCGACGGCGCCGTCACGAACGTCTCGGCGAGCTCGCCGACGGCGATGACGCCGACAGCGTCGACAAGCACGACACCGATCATGACGACGCAGCCGGTCGAGGTGCCGGGCACACGCCCGGTCTCCTACGGATCGGGTCTGTGGTCGCGGCTGTGGCGCTCGTCCAGCGCCCGACGGAGCTCCGATGGTTGACGGGTCCGGGGTGACACAGACCTCCTGTTCAGGCGCGTCCGAACGTGGCTGTCACTGCGCCGAAGTCGAGCGTGGCGCCCTCGACCAGGGCCGCCGTCCTCCCGGGGGGCACCTCGCCGCGGCGGCCCTCGAACTGCAGCGTCCACGTCGTCGTGCTCTCGTTGCGCAGCCCCCACCGGGCGGTTCGAGGATGCCTGACCACCCGGCCGACGACCTCGCTGACGTCGTAATCGCGGGCGAGGTGGTGCTGGTAGACACACGCGGTGCCACTGAGGACCAACGTCGCCCGGGGCAGGCGCAGCACGGGTGGGGAGACGACGGCGCTCTGACAACTCCAGCAGTGACACGGCTGCCGGTCGTAGAAGTTCTCGCTTCCGCAGGTGGGGCACGTGGCGATCATGTCGAGGGCACGCGCCAACTCTCCGCGCCACACGCTCTCGCGGACTCGACGCGAAGGGCGGTGCAGCCCCGCGCCGAAGGCCTCGACGAAGAGGTTGCGTATCCCGGTCGGATGCAGCTGCCAGTTTGCCGCGACGCCGGGGTGCTCGTCGGGGTCGGGCGCATTGGAGTGGTCATCCGGATCGAAGATGAAGACCGGCGAGTCCCCGAAGAGGGTCCGCTCCGCGCTCTGGTCGAGGCAGGCGTAGGCCAGCTCGCGGCGCCCCAGCAGCGGATGCTGCACCATGAGGACCGAGAAGATGAGCACGGCCAGCGCGTGCAGATCGGTCTGGGTGCTCGGCACCGCCTCGCCGCGCACGACCTCGGGCGCCATGAAGCGCCGAGTTCCCAGCACCGCGGTCCGGCTCGCCCCGTCGACACCGACGTTGTCGTTGTCGCAGATCAGCACCTGGGCGGTCACGGGGTGCGCGAGCACGTTGCCGAAGCTGATGTCGCGATAGCAGAAGCCCAGCGCATGCAGCTGGAGGAAGCCGTGCGCGAGCCCCACCGCGATGCGCAGTGCCGTCGAGGGCCGGATGTCGAGCTCACCGCGAATCATCGTGCTCAGGCTGACGAATCCGGCAGGCATGAGCGGCATGACATAACCGAACGAGCCGTCGTCGAAGGTCAACACCTCGCGCGGCCACAGGAACATCGGGCCGGGCGATCCCCGCTCCACCAGCCGCTCGATGGCGGCAGACTGCCATGGGTCATAGGTGCGGGCTTCATATCGTTTGAGGGCGGCGAGGCGTCCGGGGCGATCCACCGAGGCGATCCGCAGCACGCGGCCCTGGCTGCCTTCGCCCAGCACGCGATCGACCCGCCACCGTTCCCCGCTTCGCGTGGTCACCCTGTCCCCGATGCGCATCGCCTCGCCGTTTCTCCCCGTGTCACCCCGTGGGTGCACCGAACCGGCGAACGGCCCGAATCCCACGAACGGTTCGCAGCTTACGAGCGGCGCGGCTGCGGCGTCGCCAGGAGCGGCCGCGCAGGACAGGAGAGCGCCGATGGCTGAGCGTCCCGGAGCCCGTCTGGCTCGTCGCCCACTGCACCTGTTCTTCCTCGTCGATTGCTCCGGCTCGATGCAATCCGAGGGCAAGATGCAAGCGCTAAACGTCGCCGTGCGGGAGGCACTGCCACATCTGAGCGCGGTGGTGCAGGCGGCGCCGCACGCCGAGATTCTCGTGCGGGCCATCGCCTTCGGCAGCACCGCCCGCTGGCACCTGCAGACCCCGACGCCTCCGCAGGCCGTGGAGTGGCAGGACGTCGGGGCCGGCGGGTATACCGAGCTGGGCCAGGCATTGGATCTGCTGTGCAGCGTGATGACCGTGCCACCGATGGAGCGCCGTGCTCTGCCGCCGGCCATCATCCTCGTTTCCGACGGCATGCCGACCGACGACTATGCGCCGGCCCTGGAGCGGCTGCTGGCGACCCCCTGGGGCGCGCGCTCGATCCGGATGGCGGTCGGCATCGGTCGCGACGCCGACCACGAGACGCTGGTGTCGTTCATTGGCGACGATTCGCTGGAACCGCTGTCCGCGAACAATCCCGAGCAACTCGTCGACGCCATCCGATGGGTCTCCACTCAGGTCTCACGCGCCGCATCCACGCTGACGAACTCCCTGCCTCGCGCACCGGTCAACAGGGCGCCTCAGCTCGAGGCCGACGAGGATGCGGTGATCGTATGGTGATCCGTTGGTGGGGCTGGTGAACGAGGGCTGGACCGTGGCCTCGGCGTCGGTGCGCGGCGGACAGCACACCCGGTCGGGCAGGCCGAACCAGGATCGCCATGCGATTCAGCGACTGCCGACCGGAGCGGTGGTGTTGGCGATCGCAGACGGCCACGGCGGATCGCGCTACACGCGAGCGGAGCGAGGGGCCGACCTCGGCGTCCACGGCGCCGTCGCCGTGCTCGCGGGGCTGGTCGCAGGGGGGCACAACGTCTTCGACGTCGCGGACGTCCCGCGTCGCCTGACGGTGGCGTGGCAGGAGGCCGTCGACGCCGACCTGCGCACCAGCCCGCTGCCGGACCGCGAGCAGGCGCAGGTCGGCGGGGACCCGCGGGTCGCCTACGGATGCACGCTGGCGGTGGCCTTGCTCGACGATTCCCGAGGGATGATCTGGCAGGTTGGGGACGGCGATGCGCTGGTGCGACACGACGACCGAGCGGCTCGGCGGGTTGTGCCCGGCGACCCGCGTCTCGTGGGCAACGCCACGACGAGCTTGTGCGGAGCCCATCCGGAGCTGGACTTCCGCACCGCCCGATTCGACTGCGACAGGACGACCCTGGTGCTGCTAGCCACCGACGGTTACGGCAACGCCTTCGCCGACGACGACTGGCCCGAAAAGGTCATGTCGGACTTCAATCGGCATCTGCGGAACGGTGGCGTCGGGCTCGTCCGAGAGCATCTTCCGCACTGGCTCGAAGAGTCCGCCATGGCGGGTGGCGACGACGTCACGGTGATCATCGCGTATCGCCATCAAGCGCCGGGGCCGTCGTGACGAGCCGGCCGGATGCTTGTCTGCTGGCTCTGGGATCGATGGACCTGCGGCTGGGGCCAGCCTCATTGCCTATGGGTCCGCACAAGCAGCGGGCGCTGCTCGGACTCCTCGCTCTGCACCAGGGTCGCGTCGTCTCGACAGGCACCATCATCGATGGTCTATGGGGTGAACGCTGCCCGTCGACCGCTGCTGCAGCGGTGCAGGTCTACGTGGCAGGGGCTCGCAAGGTGCTCGCGGCGGCGGGTCTGCACGACGCCCTGCGCACCGTCTCGCCGGGCTACCGGCTGACACTGGCACGCGACGCGTATGACGTGAGCCTCTTCGAGAGACTCGCCGGCGAGGCCGTCGAGGCGGCCCGGTTGGGCTGGGACGAGCAGGCGCTCCTCGGATGCGAGGAGGCCCTGGCGCTGTGGCGCGGCGAGCCGATGGCCGACTGCCCGGAGCCGTTCACGACGGCACCGCGCCGTCGCCTGGAGGAGCTGCGTCGCGGCCTCGCCGTCCGTCGACTGGGTGTGCTGCTGCGTTCGGGTGAGACCTCCGTCGTGGTCGCGGAGTGCGAGGACGTCCTGGTGACGGACCCGTATGACGAGTCGCTCTGGCAGCTGCTGGCCACGGCGCTCTATTGTGCGGGCCGGCAGTCTGACGCGCTCGACGTGTTTCGTCGAGCCCGCACGGTGCTGGCCCACAACCTGGGCATCGACCCTGGACGGGCGCTCGTCGACCTCGAGCGCAAGGTCAGAGCACAGGATCCGTCCCTGTGCGCCGGCGCCGCCGATCGTCCGTGGGGGAGTCGAGGCAGCTCGCCGCGGCCCGACGGGCGGAGGCCGCGGCCGGGTCTGGTCACGCCGGAGGGAGCGCATCTGCCGCTGTGGCGCCACGAGATCACGATCGGCCGGGATCGCGACTGCGACCTGGTCCTCGACCATCGTGACGTGAGCCGTCGCCACGCGCAGGTGCGCCTGGTCGAGCACGACGCGTGCGTCGTGCTCGACCTGGACTCGACGAACGGCACGTGGATCAACGGCCGGCGCGCCCCGCGCGGGGGGCGGGAGGTTGCCCTGACCCTCGGAGATCGCATCGAGATCGGCGTGTTCGCGTTGCGGTTCGACCGCCCGGATCGCCACCACGAGGCACCGGCCAGCACGACCATGACCGGCCTCGCCACGTAGCGCTCACGTGCCGGACGACCCGCTCGCCTACCCTGCACCTCATGGCCAGGCAGCGCGTCCCCGAAGGACCCCCCGCGATCCCACCCGTGCAGAAGCTGCGGATCCGTTACGCCAAGCGCGGGCGGCTGCGGTTTTCGTCGACGCGGGACTTCCAGCGGGCGCTGGAGCGGGCGTTGCGCCGCGCGGGGGTGCCGATGGCGTTCTCGGCCGGCTTCCACCCGCACCCCAAGATCTCCTACGCCAACGCGGCGCCCACCGGCACGGCGAGCGAGGCCGAGTATGTCGAGATCTCCGTCGTCGAGCGCGTCGACACCGCAGCCCTGCAGGCGGCGCTCGACGAGGCCCTGCCCGACGGGCTCGACGTGTTGCAGGTCGTCGAGGCGGCGCCGGGGTCGCTGGCCGACCGGCTCCAGGCGTCGGTGTGGCGCCTGCGCTTCGAGGGGGTCGAGGTCGAGCGGCTGGCTCGCGCGATCGCGGATTTCCTTGCCTGCGAACGCATCGAGGTGACCCGGGTGCTCAAGAACGGGCCTCGCACGTTCGACGTGCGAGACGCGGTGGTCGACATGCGAGCTGAGGAGCAGGGGACGTCGTATGCGATACTGCACCTGGTCGTTCGGCACACCACACCCGTCGTGCGACCCGATGACGTCTTGACCGCGCTGCGTACGCATGCCGCCTTCGAGCCGCCGAGGTCCCCGCTGGTGACCCGGTTGGCGCAAGGCCCGTTGCGACTGCAGGCGGCCCAGGTCGGCGATCCGTTGGTCGACGATCCGACGCCACCGGCGCCCAGCTTGGGGTGACGCGCGAGCGCGAGCCGAGAGCGGGCGTAGTGAAGAGGCTTCCGTCGCGGCGGGCAATCCCGTCGCGGCGATCACGACCGCAGCTCGCGGCGTCGGCAGGACAACGTCCTCGGTGTGGGCCGCGGCGTGAGCCGACGGAAGGAACGCCGTGATGGTGTCCCACAACGAGAGCGATCCCGCTGAACAGACCGACGAGGCACAGACGCCGGTCGGTCTGCGGCAGGGCGACGACGGCCCCGACGCGTCGGAGCGGCTCGCGGGGGTCGACTCCGGATCAGCTGCGGCGGACGAGGCCCTGATCGAGGCCGGAGAGTCGATCGAGCCCGCCCCGAAGAAGACCCGCAAGCGCGCGACGAAGGCCCGCGCGACCAAGGCCGAGGCCGACGCGCAGAGCGCCGACGCCACGAGCGCCGATGCGAAGAGCGCGAAGCGCGAGAAGAAGGCACCGGCCAAGCGGGCGCGCACAGCCAAGGCCGCGTCGGCGCGTGCCGGCGAGCCCGCGGCGGGGACTTCCGAAGCGAGCGAACTCGTGCTCACTCCGCAGGTCGGCAAGGTCGGCAAGGTCGGCGAGGTCGCCTCGCCGGCGCAGTCGGAGCCGAGCCCGCCGGCCGCGAGCCCCGGCGTCGCGGCATCCGCGCAGGTCGGCACGCACCCTGCCGACGCTCCGGACGGCGACGACATCGACGGGGACGTCGCCGTGCTCGACCTCAGCGCGATCCTCGCCGCGGCCGGCGAGGGCGACGGTGATGCGCCGTCCGCGCAGCAGCAGGCCGTCATGAGCGACGTGCTCGAGGCGCTCGTGTTTCCGCCCCCGCGCGACGTCCGGGGTGCGGACGACTCGGCGAACGCCGACGACCCGTCGACGCAAACCCTCGCCTCGACCGAGGTCGAGGGGGTCT
>JBDIAP010000031.1:0-29761 GCA_039812485.1 Kineosphaera sp. | reverse complement strand
AACGGCAACCGCGCCGGCTACGCCGACGCCGCTGCCCGATGAAACATCCGGGCTAGGCAACAGTAAATGAGTCAATGACTCACGAAACTAGCTTGTCATCGTTTGTGCCGGACGTTTGAGCTAGATACTGGGCTGGGGTGATGGGTTTGCCGTAATGCCAGCCTTGCATTAGGTCGACGCCTGCGTTCTGCACCAGTACGCTCTCTTCTTGCGTCTCGACTCCTTCAGCGACGACTTCGCGAATGCCGAGGCTGCGAGCCAGCTGTGTGACGGCCCGAAGCAGACGGGGTTTGTCGGCGGGCCATGGTTCGGTGAGGAATGAGCGGTCTAGTTTGACTGCGTCGAAGCGGAGCTTACGGAGCACTCCGATGCTGGCGTACCCAATACCAAAGTCGTCCAGGAGTACGCCAATGCCGGCTTGTCGGAGCTGCGTGATGCCTGCGGACATTCTTTCGTCTAGGAAGATGAGCGACTGCTCGGTCATCTCTACTCGGACCGATTCAGGTGCGCAGCCGCAGCATTGGATTGATTCAAGTAGTTGCACAATGAACTTGGGCTGCGCGATCTGTGCGGCGCTCAAGTTTATGGAGATCCATGCTCGGGGATACGATTGTGTCGCACTGGCTTGGACGTCCTTTATGAATCTGCAGGCGTCTTGTAGGACTAAGTGAGTAATACTGTTAAGCAGGCCGCGTTCCACGGCGATCGGTATGAACACGTCGGGGCCTACGTGGCCGAGTCTGGGGTGGTTCCAGCGCGCCAGTGCCTCCCACCCGGTGATGTGGTGGGGCTGCTGCGCTGCGACAATCGGTTGGAACTGGGCGTAGATGAGGCGAGCGCGGATGGCTTCAGTGAGATCGTCGCCGAGTTGGCGGCGGGTGTTGTCTAGCCTGCTCACTACCCCTTCGTAGGGAACGGTTTGGGCCCCGCCAGCGCGTTTAGCGTGGTACAGGGCGACGTCCGCGCGTCTGAGCACTTCATCGGCAGCGATCGGGTCGGTCTGATCGTCAAGGGTGATCTGGGCTAGCCCGATGGATGGTGTCAGCGATGTGGTCACCCCTGACGGAGTACTCAAAGGCGTCTCGAAGGCTCGCTGGATCCTGGTAGCAAAGTTCGCGACCTGTTGAGGATGGCTCGCATTGACGCCTATGAAGAACTCGTCCCCGCCTAACCGAACCAGAACGCTGTAAGGCATGCAGGTTCTCAGTCTTTCGGCGATGGCAACGAGGAACTGGTCCCCCGTGGCGTGGCCCCACAAGTCGTTGACCCTTTTGAACCCGTCGAAATCCAAAAGAATGGCACCAATCGTGCCCGGGCTCGTGCTGTCTGCTCTGAGCAGGTCGGTCATACTCCGGGTGAAGTGGGCACGGTTTCCCAGGCCCGTCAAAGAGTCGCGCGTGGCCAGGTGCCGGCTGTGCAGCTCGGCTCGTCCGATAACGGTGAAGGCGATGTGCAGCCGTACATACACCAGGGCCACAGACGCCACCGACAGGGCGGCACGCACGGCGACGTCGTAGCGGCCCTGGACCGGATATGCGAGACAGGTCAGGATGGGCGCTATAGCGATCACTGCCAGTGCACTGTGCCGGCCATACCGTGCGGGCTGGGCGACGCGGAACGCCGGCGGGTGGGCCAGGTATCGGACGGAGGGATGCGACAGGCCCAAGGCGAAACTGGCATAGACAAATAGATACAGCGTCGTCAGAGCAGGGATCTGACTGCCTGGCCTGCCTAGCCACACCCACGAGTACAAAACGTCGACGACCAAGAGGACGACGACAGCGCAGAAGAACCACCCCAAGGCGGGCACCGGAACACCCACCCGGTACCAAATTTGGGTGGTCAACAGGATGAGGATGACGTCCCAGACCGGATAGATCGCCATGAAGATCTGGGTGTCGGTCAACGGGCCGGAGGACAGCCCGGGCGAGATGGCAAGTGTCCAGACCATGAGGCCTGCTCCGGTGGCGAGCAGAAGTGTGTCGACGAGGGTTTCAGTGGGTTCGGTGGTGGGGAATTGTTTGACCAGGAGGCGGAGCCACAGAGCCAGGCTGGCGTACCCAGCGAAGGACAAGGCATCGGGGACTCGGAAAGTCTGCAGCGTCGTGCTGTCGGCCGATCGTGCCAGAATACCGATGAGGAAGAGCACTGCAGCCGCTACTGGCAGGATGCGAAACCACGCCAGCTTGACTCGATGGCGCCACGGACCGATGGCGATACCCGCCAGGCAGACCATGACAGCGCCGGCGAAGACAGCTTCCCCGACACCTTGGGGATCGAGGAGGTAGGCGATCGAGGCGGTTGCTACGGCGATCAAGAATGTGGCGGGATGCCGGGCGGTCCGGTATCCGTAGCCACGTGATGGCCTACTTCGAGGCAATTGCCAGGAAGTTGATGCCATGAGCATCTCCTCCGTACGTTCGACCCACTAGGGTTGCGTTGAGGCCCGCGTTGGCGAGTTCTTGATGGATGTGGAGGTATGCGGGGAACTCATAGTGAGAGTGAGTCGCCATTACATCGATCATCCGATCGACGGCCGAGACGGCGTACAGGGACGGGCGGGCAAAGACACGAAGTCCGTCCTCGGCAATCTGTCGTTTGACGATTGGCCACTGTCCTGGCCTGTCCGTATGTGAAATGACCACGATTCCACCGGGCGCCAGCACTCGCGCAAGCTCTTCCCAGAGGGCCGGTCGATTGGGCAAGGCATATAGTGAGTTGCACATCGTGACAGTCTGGAAACTGTTCCTCGGGAAGGCGTGCATCGCATCGTGCGCTGTGGCAAGAAGCAGACCCACGGAAGGCCTGCCTGCCAGTTTGCGCTCGGCCTGACGAAGCATCGCCCGGCTGGGGTCGACACCCACAAGTTTGGCGTCACAGCGCTGCGAAAGTTTCAGGAGCAAGTTGCCGGTCCCACAGCCAATTTCACAGATGAGGCGAGGACGATTCTGGATCGACAGAGCAGCCACGCCATCAATCATCTCTCGGTAGGCTACCAAGTGATTCAGGCTGTCGTAGACCCGGGCGTAGTTCTTCCACAATTGTCGATCTGCAACGGCGGCAAACCTGCTGCCCACCTCGCCACGTGAGGTCGCGTTCAGGGGTGGCGTCACTGGGTCACCCCCCACGCCGGATTATGGGGAAACCGGGCGGACAAACCCAATTGGACGGTCACGGGATGGTTTCGTTCATGGGTCGCGATGATCTGGTGCGTCGTTGCGGTGTTCAGCAGGTCTGGGGCCACGTGCCCACCCATATACCAGTCTTCGGGCCCGATGGTCTGGGTGACCGGGCCTAGAAGGCCGTGTAGCAGACGCCTGAAGCGTCGCTCGATGAGCATCAGCCACATTCTGTGGTGTTGCTCGATACCGTACCGCCACATGGCCTCATACAGGGACACGGCCGTACCTCGAGGTGCACCCGGGGCGATGGCCAAGGCGCTGACCTCCGCGGTCGAGTCCGCGTGCTTGGCGATCAAGGCAGCGATTGATGAGGCGATAAGGCCATGCTGCAGTGCGGGGAGACGTTGTTCCGGCGTGTACCGGATGAGCCGAGACACTCCCCACAGAACCCCGTCATCGGAACTCGCGGCGAAATACGTCGACAGTGGTGCCCACGGATCTATCGCGATATCAATGACGCCGTCGGACAAGTCCTGAGTCCCGATATATCCCAGCTGCTGGTACACCGAAGCGTGCAGCCGTCGCGCCGCCAAGATCGACTGCGGATGGGTCAAACGGGACGCGGCGGGCGTGGAGGCGGTCAGCGCCTCAAACGGTGTGGCGGGCACGAATCATCATTCCCGTGGCTCAGCACACTGGCTGGAGTGCTGGTCTGGAACAGCGGGTGCTGGCGCCGGCGCGCCCAGCAAGTAACCCTGTGCCCATGCGCATCCCAGCTGACCGACGAGATCAAGTTGCTCACGCGTCTCTATACCTGTCGCTACGACGGGGATCTCCTGCTGGTGCAACGCCTGGATGATCGGCGCGATCCGGGTACTGAACTCGTCCCTAGCCGCGACCCCCACGCTGAATACCTCGGGACTCAGTTTGCCGATATCGACTCTCGGCCATACCTCGTCGCAGACGCCGCTGAGCCCGTCCAGGGTGATGCGGTCGATGCAGAAAGTGAAACCGGCGCCGCGCAACTGGTCCAAAGCGACCAGAAGCTGTGCCTTGCCCGCGTTTTGCGCGAACGTGTTGATGTCCAGGTCGAACAGGAGTCGATCCGAGGGGATCGACTCCGCCAGCAAGACGTCCGCGATGTAGGGTAGAAACCAGTCCGAACATAATGTGGCAATTGATATGTTGACCGATACAATCGTGTCGCGGGCTACACCATTGCGGCGCCATTTCCCCAACACCGCTGCTGCCTGATCGACAACCCAGCAATCCAGTGCGGTGGTCTGCTCGGTGTCCAGACCGGGCAGTAACTCAGAGGCAGTCCGCAGACGCAGCTGTGGCGCCTCCCGGTGCCTGATCAAAACCTCATACCCCTGTAGAGACCCCGTCCCGAGGTTGTAGAAGGGCTGCATGAACAGGATCAAGCCGTCGGGCACAGCACGGTCTGTCGTGACGGCGTGCCACCCCGACGCGGGTCGAGTCGCCATGGTCCCTCCACGGATGTAAACGGTCGGATCCAACATCGGCAGGCACCCAGCCCAGTCAAGCCTTACGGCCAAGCTGTGGCACATCCTGCCACGACAGCCCGTGCCTCAAGACGAGGTGGCCGCCCGTGGCGAGCCGACACGGGATTGTCCCGGTCATGGCCCAGGAGGTCTTGATCGCCCCGGTAAGGGCAGGAAGGACGTCATGACCCAGAGCAGTAAGAGCACACCCCTGAAGGGCAGCGCGCCGTCCATGCCCACGTCATCGGTCATGCTCACAATCAAGCTCCTTCAGATCCAGGAACCCACCACTTACACAGACCATCTGACACGCCCCAATTGGGGCGATTCGCCACATGACCCATGTCGTGGCAGGCCCGACACTGACCGCAGACCCAAGCCCCCGCCGAGCCAACCGCCCGATGTCGCACCCTCCAGGCACGATCCTGGGCATGAGCCGCCACCCGCTCGCCGCCTTGACGACCCGCCTGCGCACCTGGACCCTCCTGCACCTGCAGCGCGTCGTCGTCTGGACACCGAGACCACCGACCTCGACGGCCAGATCTGCGAGCTGAGTAGCGTCGACGCCCACGGCAGGATCCTGCTGGACACCCTCATCCGCCCGACCTGCCCGATCACCCCCGCAGCGCGGGCCGTGCACGGCATCACCGACGAGGACCTGGCCGGCGCCCCGACCCTGGCCCAGCTGTGGCCCACGATCGCCTGGCTCCTGCACGACGCCCGCATCGCCGCCTACAACGCGCCGTTCGACCGGGACGCCTTGATCCGCTCCTGCGCCGCGCACGGCATCGACCCTGGCCCCGCGGCCGACCCCCGCCGTTGGACGTGCATCATGCGTGCCCGCTCCCGGGTAGAGCGTCGCCGCTGGCAGCGACTGGACGCCGGACATCGGGCCTTGGGCGATGCCCAGGCCGCACGGGAGGTCCTGGACGCGATCGCCCACGGCCGACTCCTGGCGACGGGTGGCGTGAGCGTGACGAGCTCGACGACATCGCCTCGAAGCCGCCACGAGAATCTCGCATATCGGTCTCCCCTCACGTTGATCCTAGAGGTACGAGGCCACTTCGTGTCCGCGCCCCCGCGCATCAGCGCGGGCAAGGGCGAGTTAGAAGTGTCCGGAAAGTCCGGATGCAGACGGCTCAGTTGAGTCCTGCAAAGTGGTTAGGACGGACCTTAGTGAGTGCGAGTTTCCTGCTCGTAGTGGGTCGCCCGAGTAGCGTGGAGGGCTTGACCGTCCCTTGGACAATAGAGCCATGCCTGCACCAAAGAAGGACCTCAAGGAGTTGGGTGAACTGCGATCCGGCTGGTTCGGGATCGCATCGCTTCAGAACCGGGTCTGCCGGTCTCCAGGCGTGGCGGCTGGTCGGCGAGCAGCTGGGCGTCAACGACGACTCAGTGCGGAACTGGCTCAAGTGGGCTCGTCGATGCAAGGGAAGTCCCGGGCGTGAGCAGCGGTCGGGAGGAACGGAATTGAGCGACCCAGAGGTCAGGACGCGGTCCTAAATGCTGAGTGGAGGGTCGATCGTACCGGCCGTCGTCGCACCACGCGTGCATCCTGCGAAGCGTCGTACTCTGCCACGATCATCATCTTGTGCGCGGCCGTGACGGCGCGTCGTCTCGTACGGACAGCTCTGGGGGTCATCACCGCATCGTCGATCCGGGTCGTGTTGGCCAAACGTCATCGTCATCAGGTGTCTCGCTTAGCCGCCCCGTGCAAAGGGAAGAAACCCAGAAGTGATGTCTCACCTCAGCCCGACGCACAGGGCCCGAGCACGAAGTAGTGACCCTCCGGCACGCGGAACTCACCTCGGAAAGTCGAGCGCGCGGCATACAGCTCATCGAGGTCCACACCGTCGGTAATGAACCGCCCGCCGATGGTCACGGATCCCCCGGGCAGGCCGATGATGCGCTTGACGATGCGCCCACTCAAGTGAGCGGAGTCGATGACTACCAGGTCGCCCCGGCGGACCGGACTGGTCCGCCGGGGCGTCCCTGTGAGTACCAGCTGGCCATCGGTCAGCGTCGGCGCCATCGAGCGCGAGCGCACTCGAGCACCTGCGACAGGCCGGCCGGCTTGCGCACGTCGGCGATCGCCGGGGTGGGTCTGCAGCGGCCCGGATGGTGGTGGAGCAGCGCGTTCACTACTCCCTCTCGATGGAGTGCGTCGTCCTTGGCTACCACGACCCCGCAACAACGCCACCCCGCCATGGTTGGGCGGGCGCCGGAGAAGGGATTCGGGATCCAATTGCGTCCTGAAGTTGCGGTGCGGTGGCCCCGGAGGCAGGCTGATGGCGTCCAACGGCACGCTCGCGCGCCGATCTCCCTCGTCGTCGATGCTGCGGCGTCGCCCCCTCATCCTCACCCCACTCGTGGCTCAGACCCCCGCCACCTCCTCGCTCGGCCCTCTACAGCACCCAAGGACCCCCATGCCCGAAGCGCGGCCTCCCCTATGTCGCGTCCTGTGATCCCGCCGTCGGCGCTCGGCGCCCTACCGATCGACGACGCTGCCGCCAATAGCGCGTCGTTCGGCGGTCGGAGCGGGTCCGTCGGGGGATTCGGCGCCCCAGCCCGCTCGGCGTCCGACATCGAGGGCGCCCTACGCCGCGCTCGCGCGCTCGCGCCGAGGGCCGCCGCGCTGCACCTTGGCGGGTTCACCTGCTACCTCTCGACGCTCGCCGGACTCGGATATGCCGACCTCACGACGGCCCGCGTCGTCGAGCCCCACCTCGACGCGGCGGCGATCCTCGCGCAGGCCGGCGTGCCCCTGGTGACAGTCACCCCCGATAAGGCGTCCACGTGGGGGGTCTTCGCGGCGAGCGCTCCGGGACACCATCTCACCGCGCGGCTGGAGGACGGCTGGCTGCTGTCCGGGACAAAGCCGTGGTGCTCCCTGGCGGATCGTCTAAGCCACGCCCTCGTCACCGCGCAGGGACCGGACGGGCAGGCACGTCTATTCGCCCTCGACCTGCGCCACGACGGGGTTACCGACCTGCACCCGCCGTGGGTCGCGCGCGGGCTGCGGGACGTCGAAACGACGACGCTGACGCTGACCGATGTGCCGGCCCTGCCCGTCGGACCGCCAGGGTGGTACCTCTCCAGACCCGGGTTCGCCTGGGGCGCCATCAGTGTTGCGGCCATCTGGTACGGCGCCGCCGCGGCCCTGCGAACGACTCTTCTGGACACGTCGGGACGGCGACCGCCCGATCAGATCGCGCTGGCCGCGCTCGGCCGGGTCGATACCGTTGTGTACGCCGCCGGCTGCGTCCTCGCCGATGTCGGACGGCTCGTCGACTCGGGCGCGAGCGAGCCAGGCCTTCCACGCGGGGAGTCGGCCGACGAACCGGAGTGGGGCGTACTCGCAGCGCGGGTGCGGGCCGTCGTCCACGACGCTGCCGAGACCTGCCTGCGCACAGTCGGCCACGCCCTGGGCCCGGGCCCGCTCACCGGCGACGAGGATCACGCGCGGCGCGTAGCCGACCTCACCGTCTACCTACGTCAACACCACGCCGACCGCGACCTCGCCCGGCTCGGACATTCGCTGCTTGCGCTTCAGCCGGCCGGCGGCAGCCCGGCCGTGGCGGTGCGCCCGTGATCGAGGCGAGTGTGAGCAGCGTGACGGTTGTCGCCAGCGCTGCCGGAGTGGACGGGGCAGTGGGGGAGGCGGACTGGCTCCTCAATCCCCGATGGGATGAGGTGCCGGTAGCGACCCCGGCGGCATTCGCTCAGGCCCTCGGGCTGACCACGCGTGTGGGGCCAAGCGGGCCGGCCGAGTCCACGGGCCTTTCCAGGCACACGGACGGTGGGCGTCTCGTGCTCCTCGCGCCGCACCCGGACGACGAGACGCTCGGCCTCGGGGCGAGCCTGGCCGACCTGTCCGACGGCGGGATCGAGCTGGTCGTCGTGCTGCTCACCGACGGCGAGGCGTCGCATCCGCGATGCCGGCACGTCTCGCGCGACGAACTCGTCGCGCGACGCGCCGACGAATTCAACACCGCCGTAGGGCTGCTTGCACCGCGGGCCGAGATCGTGCGCCTCGGCCTGCCCGACGGCGGCCTACCCGACGCGGCCGACGACCTCGCCGCGGCGCTGGAAGACCTTCTCCAGGAGGGCGACCTCGTGCTCGCGCCACTGCCCGAGGACGGGCATACCGACCATGACGCCGCCGGAGCCGTCGCGGCACAGATCGTGGCGTCCAAGGCCGTTGCGCGGGCGGGAGATCACAGCCGGGTCGAGGCCACCAGGGCCGAGAGAAGGGCGCCCGGGATCCGCCTCCTGCACTACCCGGTGTGGCGATGGCGCCGGTCCGACCGCGACCGGTTCCCGTTCGACCGGGCGCTTCTCCTCACCCCGAGCCTGGCGGCCCTGCACCGCAAGGAGCAAGCGATCCGGGCGTACACCTCCCAGATCGGCGCGCTCACCGCATTTCCCGGCGGCGAGGCGGTCGTCGGCCCCGTCGACCTGGCGCCACACCGACGCCTCGTCGAGACCCTCATCGCGCCGGCGGAGACCCCCGACGTGTTCGCTCCGATCGCGGATTCCACCACGACGCAAGAGTGCACGGCGGTGGCCCGGCGGCTCTCGGCGATGTTCGACGCGGGCGTCGGGGATGACGACAGCGATGTCGCCGCCGGTGTCAGCGGCGACCCGTGGCGGACGCGGTCGTCGTGGTATGAGGCCCGCAAGCGCGCCCTCTGCCTTGCTGCTCTCGCGCGGCCGCGGTACGGGCGGATCCTCGACATCGGCTGCTCGGTCGGCACCCTCACCGCCCAGCTCGCGGCCCGAGCCGACGAGGTGGCCGCAATCGACGGCACGCCCGAGGCGCTAAGGCACGCCCGCACCCGGTACGCCGACCTCGCACAGGTCCGGTGGATCCAGGGGCAGGTGCCGGACGACCTCCCGCCGGGGCCGTTCGACCTCGTGGTGCTGAGCGAGGTCGGCTACTTCCTCACCGGGGCGCAGCTGCTCGGTGCGCTGCGGCACGCCCGGCGCGCACTACGCCCGGGCGGCGAGATCCTCCTATGCGACTGGACCCACCCGACGAAAGACATCCCCCTCGACGGGATGCTAGTCCACCGCCAAGCGGCCACCGCGCTGGGGCTCCCGCGACGGGTCGCCCTGATCGACCAGGACTTCGTCGTCGACGTCTACGGCGGCCCGGACACCCTTGCAGGCTTGTGACCCGCGCGTCGCGGCTGATCCGCCGAATCGCCGTCGTCGTCCCCGCGCGCGACGAGGAGGAGCTGCTCCCGAGCTGTCTCGCCGCCCTCGACCTGGCCCGCGCCCAGCTCCGCGACGGCCCGAGCCGCAGCGAGTGCGACGCGCGCGAGCCGTCGGTACGCGTCGTCATCGTCGCCGACCGCTGCACCGACGCGACCGAGGCGATCGCGCTCGCAGCCGGCGCCACCGTCGTCCGCAGCACCCACGGTCGGGTCGGCGCGGCCCGCCACCAGGGCATCCTCGCGGCGCTCGCGGACGCGCGAGCCGATGGGATCGGCCCCGCCCAGACCTGGATCGCGGGCACAGACGCCGATACGATCGTGCCCGGCTCGTGGCTCGCGCGGCAGCTCACGTACGCCGACGCTGGCCTCGACGTCCTCGTCGGCACCGTCACGCCGAGCCACCTACCCCCCGAGCTGCTCCGGGCATGGCAGCGGCGGCACACCCTGGCCGAAGGCCACACCCACGTGCACGGCGCGAACCTCTCCTTCCGCGGCAGCGCCTACCTGCGGCTCGGGGGCTTCGCCGCCGTCGCCGTGCACGAGGACGCCGGGCTCGTCGCACGGCTCCAGGCCTCCGACCTCAGGTGGCGGGCGACCGACACCCTCCGGGTCGCGACGTCGGGGCGACTCAGCTCCCGAGTCGAGTCCGGCTTCGCCCACTACCTCTCGGAGCTCGCCGAGGACCTCGCGGATGAGCTCATCGAGGATCTGGCCGAAAACCTCTCGCAGGACCTCGCTCAGGAGCTCGGCGCATGAGAATCGCCGTCCTCGGGCCGAACTGGCACCCGCTCGTCGAGCCGTACGCCGGGGGCCAGGAGGCGCTCGTCGCCACCCTCGTCACGCAGCTGCGCGCGCGCGGCCACGACGTCCTGCTCTATGCGCCCACCGGCACCGATCCACAGCTCGCCGACGAGCTCATCCCCTACCCCGGACTCCCCGAGCTCAGCGCGGTCGCGGCGCTCGATCCGCAGCTGCCCGAGCCGCGCTTCCTCGCCGATCAGCACGCGTTCGTCGGGGCGATGGCGGACCTCGCCGGGCGCGCCACCGGGCGTGGCGCCGCCCACGCCGTCGATGCCGACAGTGTCGTCGATGCCGTGCTCAACCACTCGCTCCACCAGCTCCCGCTCGCCCTCAGCCCCCTCGTGCCCGTGCCGATCGTCACGACCCTGCACACCCCGCCCTTCCCGTGGCTCGAACTGGGCGCCGACCTCGCCGGGCCCAACGCCCGCTACGTCGCGGTGAGCAGGGCGCTCGCGGCCCGTTGGAGCACCCTGGTGCCGGCCCCGACGGTCATCCGCAACGGCGTCCCGCTCGAGCGCTTCCCACGCGGCCCCGGCGGTCCCGACCTCGTCTGGGTCGGGCGGATCACCGCCGAGAAGGGCACCCACGTCGCGATCGAGGCCGCGGCGATCGCCGGTCGCCGGCTGAGGATCATCGGACCGATCGCGGACGTCCCCTACTTCGAGGCCTTGGTCCGCCCCGCGCTCGGGCCGCGGGTCGAGTACCTGGGCCACCTGGACCAGCGCACCCTTGCCGGCGTCGTCGGACACAGTGCCGCGGCCCTGGTCACCCCGCGCTGGGACGAGCCCTTCGGGCTCGTCGCGGTCGAGGCCGCCGCGTGCGGCACGCCCGTCGTCGCGCTGCAGCGTGGCGGACTCGGCGAGGTCGTCGCGCCGGGCATGGGCGTGCTCGTCACGTCGCGGGAACCAGGCGGCAACCCGCCTACGGGCCACACCGCCGACCAGCTCGACGGCGATCCTACCGTCGCGCACGCGATCGCCGGAGCCGTGCCCTGCGCCGTCGCGCTCGACCGGGAGCAGGTCCGGGCCACGGCGGTGCGCCTGCACTGCGCCGAACGCATGGCGATCGACTACGAGCGGCTCCTGGCCGATCTCCTGCAGACCGACGCGACACCGGGGCCGATCTCGACACGCGCATCTGCACCGACAGCCGTCCCAGCGACGGCCGAGCCGGACTTCGCGTCACAGCCCTTCGAAGCAGAGCGAGTGACGCGATGAGCACCATGGCACCGGTCCCGAGGCTCAGAACCGGTCGTGCGGCACCCGCGGCCCGGCCGCTCGCCGTCCAGCACATCCCCGCCTCACACCCGTATGTCGCGTCGATCGGGTGCTCGTTGCCCGACCCGCCCGTCCCCGGCGCACCGCCCGGTCGGTGGTGGCCGCACCCGGCCCTCACCCCGGAGTGGGTCATGACCCAGACACGGACGCGGTCCCCCGGCACGCGGGCGGATCTCGTGCACCTCCACTTCGGGTTCGAGCACCGCAGCCCGACCCAGCTGCGCGAATGGATCGGCGCGTTGGCCGCCGCCGACATCCCGCTCGTCCTCACCGTGCACGACCTCGTCAACCCCCACCTGCCTCCCCCGTCGGCCGCACCCTCCCCATCCGGCGGCACCCCGGTCGACGGTGCGACCTCGCCCTACGATGATCTGCTCGACGTGCTCGTGCCAGCGGCCGCAGCGATCACGACGTTGACGGACGGGGCCGCGCGCGTCGTCCACCGTCGGTGGCACCGACGGGCGATCGTCCACCCGCACCCCCATCTCGTCGCCGAGCACTGGCTCGAGCGACCGCGGCGCGCGGCCCCCACGACCACGGCTACGCCGGCGGCTGCATCGGCCGCCACCGACGCGCCGTGGGTCGTCACGGTGCACCTGAAGTCGCTGCGGGCGAACGTCGACCTCGACGCCGTCTCGACCCTGCGGCGCGAGCTGACCCGGATCCCCGGAGCGCACCTGCGGCTCCACGTCCACACCGACGTCCTCGACCCCCGCCACCCCCGCCACGACGCGCGGCTCGACGCCCTCGTCGCCGCGGCCCGCACCGACTCGACCCTCGACATGCGCGTCCACGAACCCCTGGACGACGACACCCTGTGGGCCGACCTCCTCGACACCGACCTCGCGATGCTGCCCTACCGATTCGGCACCCATTCGGGCTGGCTCGAGCTCTGCCACGACCTCGGGACGCCCGTGCTCGCACCCGCCATTGGGCACCTGTCCGACCAACGGCGGATCTACACGTGGCGCCCGGGCGACCACTCCGGTCTCGCCTCGGCCCTGACGCAGGCATATCGGGACGCCCGCTCGGGGCGACTGCCCGAGCGACCCTCCGCTCAGGCGCGCCGAGCGGAGCGTCGGGCCGTCCAGGAGCTGCACGAGACCCTCTACGCAATTGTCATGGCACAGAACTCTGTGCAGACCGAGCCATGAACCCCCGCGAGCTGGGCTACTACGTCCATCACCACGGCGCCGGGCACGTGACCCGGGCCGTCGAGATCACCCGCCATCTGAGCCTGCCCGTGACCGGGCTGTCCTCGCTCCCCCGGCCCCCCGGGTGGTGTGGCGAGTGGATCGAGCTGCCCCGCGACGACACGCCCGCCGCGGGCAGCACGCGCGATGCGCCCGGATGGGTCGAGGCCGACGCCGGGGGCGCGGTGCATTGGGCACCGCTGGAGCACGCCGGCTATCGCAAGCGAATGCGCATCGTCGCCGAGTGGGTCACCCACCGACGCCCCGACCTCGTCATCATCGACGTCTCCGTCGAGGTGACGCTCCTCGTGCGCCTGCTCGGGGTGCCCGTCGCCGTCGCGGCAATGCGAGGCGACCGCGACGATCCCGCGCATCGGTCGGCCTACGCCGCCGCTCGACTCCTGTTCGCCCCCTGGCCGGCGCCGACGCAGCCGGACACCAAGCCGCCCGGGACTGCTCGGTCCGCGAGAACCGTGCACGTCGGCGGCATCTCGCGCTTCGACGACCTGTCGAAATCTCCCGCCGCCGGCGCCGTCATCGACACCCCCGCCCCCACCTACCCCGCCGGCAACACCGATATCGGCGCCGGCACGGATCCCGACACAGCAACCGACAGCCGGGTCATCACCCCTTCGGACCCTCCGGCACCTGAGCGGCTCGTGGCGGTGCTCTGGGGCCGCGGCGGCGGGGACTGGACCGAGGCGCAGCGCCGAGCCGCGCGCGACGCGACGCCCAGTTGGCGCTGGGTCGTCGCCGGGGAGGACTGCGACGTGTGGACCACTCTTCAGGAGGCCGCCGTCGTCGTCTGCCACGCCGGGCAGAATGCCGTCGCCGAGGTCGCCGCCGCCCGCCGGCCGGCGATAGTCGTGGCCATCGACCGCCCCCACGACGAGCAGCGCGCCACGGTCGAAGCGCTCGCTCACGCCGACCTCGCCGAGACGCGATTAGGGCTTCCGGCGCCGCACGAGTGGCCGGCCCTCCTCGAGCGCGCGGCATGGCGGGACGGACAGGCCTGGCGCACCTGGTCCGACGGATTCGGAGGATTCCGGGCCGCCCGCGCGATCGAGGCCGCCGCGCATAAGCGCCAATTCGCGGCTCGGACCGCGGTGCTCACGCTTGTTCACGGTCGCTACGCGCACCTGCGCGGTCTCCTCGCCGGACTCGCCGCCGGCACACACCGACCTGAGCGTGTCGTCGTCGTCGCCCTTGGCGACCCACTCGTCGCCGCCGTCTGCACACGGCTGGAGTCCCGCCATGGGATCCCGATCGAGCTCATCGAGGCTCCCCTGCCCGACGGAGCCGACCTCCCACTCGCGGGGGCCCGCAACGCTGCCGCCGCGCGAGCCACCGCCCTCGGCTGCACAACCCTGATCTTCCTCGACGTCGACTGCATCCCCGGCCCGACGCTCGTCGCGACCTACGCACGGGCCGTCGAGGAGCGAACCAGGACGGCGCCCGACAGTTCATGCGACACCCCCGCGGATGCCGCCGCGTCCTCCCCCGAAGGTGACCCGCCCTCCGATGCGGCGGCCGAGTCCGGCGTCCCCGGACCGACCGTGTGGGCCGGAGGGGTCGCCTACCTGCCTCCGGCGCCGATGGACGGCTATGACCTCGCGGCGCTGCCGACGTCGACACGTCCTCATCCGGCACGTCCCGCCCCGCCGGCCGGCACACGCGAGCGTGCGCGCGACCTGCGGCTCTTCTGGTCACTCTCCTTCGCGATGAGCGCGACGGACTTCGCGGCCGTCGGCGGCTTCGATGAGGCCTACGTCGGGTACGGCGGGGAGGACACGGATTTCGCGATGCGCCTCGGGGCCACCGGCGGGAGCCTGTGGTGGCTCGGCGGCGCCGACGCCTTCCACCAACACCACCCGACGCAGACCCCGCCCCTGCAGCACCTGCACGACATCGTCCGGAATGCGAATCTGTTCGCGCACCGCTGGGGATGGCACCCGATGGAGAGCTGGCTCGCCGCCTTCGCGGACGCCGGCCTGGCGCGCCTGGACCCGGTGAGCGGCCAGTGGAGAGTGACGTGAGCGCCGTCGATGCGCGCGGGAGACCCGATCAGGCCGAACGGACCGCGCCAATGATCCGTAGCACCCCGGCCCCACTGAAAACCCCGGCTGCTCAGATCCGGCGTGTCATCCATGTCGTCCCCGGCCCGGAGCGTCACGGGGTGACCCGGCACGCCCTCGAGACCGTCGCGGCGCTGCACCCCCAACCGCCGCGGACCCGGACTCGCCTGCGGGTACGGCACGAGCTCCTGCGGATCCTCGCGGACGCCGACGGGCCGCACCGGGCCCTCGACGAGGCCGCGGCGCACGCGCTGGCCCGCCTCCTGCCCGCCGGGACGCCGAACGCGCTGCTCCACCTCCACCTCACCGACCACCTGCTCGGGACTTGCGCGACCCGCTGCGCCGACCTCGTCGTCGCCCTGGCCCGACGGCGACCGATCAGCCTCACCCTGCACGACCTTCCCCAGCCCGACGAGCCCCGTGACGGCATGTCGTCCGTCGAGGAGCCCGGTCCCGTCGGGCGGTTCGCCCGGCGACGACGCGCCTACGCCCGCATGGCCGCCCATGCACGGGGCATCGTCGTCGCGAGCGAGCACGAACGCGCCCTCCTCACGACGGCGCTCGCCGCAGAGGGGCTCGTTGCCGGCGGTCCGATCGCGGTTATCCCCTTGCCGCTCGCGGCACCGGTCAGCCCGCCGGGTGCGCAGGTGCCGGAGGCATCGATTGCTTCCTCGTGGGCGGGCGACGCCGATGTCGTGTGCGCCGGGTCTGCCGATCTCACTGACCCCACCGACCCCTCTGCCAGAGGCGGGGGCCAGAGGCCACGGGACCTCGTCGTCTTCGGCTACCTCTACCCCGGCAAAGGCCACACCGCCGCCCTCGAGGCTCTCGCCTGCCTCGGGACGGACGCGCGGGCCGCCGACGTCGGTCTCCTCGCGCTCGGGGGCCCGTCGCCGGGTCACGCCGACCTCGTCGACGCGCTCGCCGCCCGTGCGCGCAACCTGCGACGACGCTTCGACCTGACCGGATACCTGCCCGAGGACCAGATCACAGCACGGCTGCGAGCCGCCGCCGTGCCGGTCGCGGCCGCCGACCACATGTCGGCGTCGGGGTCGATCGGGTCGTGGCTCTCCGCGGGCCGCCGCCCCCTGGTGCCGACCGGGGCGTACGTCGACGAGCTCGAGGCCCGCTGCCCCGGGGCCCTCCTGCGCTACGGGCCGGGGATGCCCCACCCGACGCTCGCGGCCGCCGTGCTCGCGGCCCTCGCCAATCCGCGGCTCACGTGGTTAGACGCACAGGTCCGCCTCGGCCCCGACGCGGACACCTGCGCGGCGCAACTCGATACCCTTCTGTGCGACTGGGCTCGGCTCGGCGCCGAGTCGCGCCCCGGCACGTCCGACGCCACCGGATCGTGGTCTCGCAATGACTGACGGTAACCAGGAGATGAATTACCAGTTCACTGGCGTCGCATCCCTCTCTTCCGGCCCGTCCATCGGTGTCGTCGTCGTCTATTACGACGACCAACCCGGGCTCGACCGCGTGCTCACCGCTCTCGAGCGGAGCATCCCAGGGTCAGCACGTGCCGCCGCACCTGACCCTGGCCCCGCAGATAGGCCTGCCCTGCGGCTGCAGGTCGTGGTTGCGGACGACGGGTCGCCGAGCGCGCCGGTGCTCGGCGAGCGCCCCTACGACGTGCAGCTCGTCCGACAGGAGGACCGGGGGTTCCGAGCGGCCGCCGCCCGAAACCTCGGCGCGCGCACACTCCTCGCCGCCGGCGTCGACCTGCTTGTCTTCCTCGACGGCGATACCGTGCCGGAACCAGGATTCCTCGCCGAGCTGACCCGGGCCCTCTCGCGGACGGCGCGTCGAGCTCCCACCGGCCGGGCGCTCGCGGTCGGGCGACGTCGACACGTCGACTTCGGCGGCCTCGACACTCGCGCAAGCATCGACCTCATCACAGCCCTCAGCACGCCTGACGGCGCAGACCTCGGCGCGACGAGCAGCATCCCCGCCAGCACAGCCCTTGATGCCAACAGCAGCGCCAAGAGCCCGAACGCGCGCCTCCTCCAGGACCCGGCCTGGCTCGAGCAGGGGTACGCCGCCACCGGCGACCTGACCCGGCCTGACGACCGCTCGTACCGCTTCGTCCTCAGCGCCGTCCTCGCGATGACGCGCGAGCTCTTCGAGGCGGTCGATGGGTTCGACGAGTCGTTCGTCGGCTACGGCGGGGAAGACTGGGATCTCGCGAACCGCTGCTATCTCGCCGGGGCGGACTTCGCCTATGCCCGTGCGGCCGTCGCCTGGCACGACGGGCCCGACGCGGGGCACCGTCCGGTACCGTCACCCGAGCTCACCGCGACGCCGGCGAGCCGCGAGACGCTGCGCCTCGCGCACGTCATCACCGAACCCGGCGCCCGAGACCCGCGGCTCATCTGGGAGATCCCCGACATCGCCGTCGCCGTCGACGACCGCGGCTGGAGCGTCGAAGAGACCCTACTGACCTGCGCGGACCTCATCCAAGGCAGCGACACCCGCGTCTGGCTGCGCGACGGACTCGCCGTGACCGACGGAGTCTGGCCGCGCGACGACCCCCGCGTCGCGATCGGTGAGGTGCCGGAACGGGTCCTGGCTCGCGCCCGCTACCGCGTCACCGTGACCCGTCCACTGCGCCTGGCACTGCCCTTGGCCGACGTGTGCGCTCAAGGAGAGGGCGAGTACCCCGGGCTGGGCGTGCGCCGGACCCGGAACCTGGCCCGCGGTGCGGGAGCCCCGGACGGCACCCCTCCTCCCGCCGCTGGCCCCGCCCCGGGCGTGACCCCAACCCGCACCGACCGCCGGCTCGAGGCCGAGTGGGGTTGGCGCCGAACGGAACCAGACCGATGGCGGCGACAAAGGACCCGCAGCCGACCGAGCGCCCTGGCACCGATCAATCGGGCGCTCAGCTCGCACGTCGCACCTGCCCTGACGGGGACGACGCTCACCGCCCTCGCGGAGCTCCTGACCGGACCCGCGAGTACTGCGCCAACGCCCGATCGCCGCGCCCACGTCGAGATCGTTGACGTCGGAGCGAATCCCCTCGTCGGCGAGCCCCCCTGCTACGCGCCGCTCCTCGACGCGGGACTTGCCCGACTCACCGGCTTCGAGCCGCAGCCGGAGGCGCTCGCGGCCCTGCACGCGCGGGCGCGTTGTGAGGGCTCGACGGACCGATTCTTCGGCGTTGCTGTCGGGGACGGCGGGGACCATGAGCTGCGCATCTGCGCCGAGGCCGGTTTCTCCAGCCTGCTCGAACCGGATCCGGCGCAGCTGTGCACCCTCACCGACTTCCCGCGACTCGCCGCCGTCACCGACCGGGTCCAGGTCCCGACCGTGCGCCTGGACGACCTCACCGCGATCGCTCACGCCGACCTCCTCACCCTCGACGCCCAGGGCAACGAACTCTCGATCCTGCGGCACGCGCATCGACTCCTCGCGGGCGCCGTCGCCGTGCAAGTCGAGGTCCCCTTCTATCGGATCTACGCGGGGGCGCCGGGCTTCGCCGAGGTCGACCTTACGCTGCGCGATGCCGGCTTCGTGCCGCACACGTTCGTCACGACCCGCACATGGCCGCTCGCGCCCGTAACCTGGGCCGACCCCCTCGAGACGCACTCACGGCAGCTCGTCGAGGCCGACCTGCTGTACGTGCGGGACCCCGCTCGGCTCGAGGCACTCGACGAGGACACCCTGCGGACCGGGATCCTCGTCGCCGCGGGCGCCTACGGGTGCCTGGGGCTCGGCCTGGTCCTGCTCCGCGAAGCGATCCGCCGCGGCGTGCTCGCCCCCGAGGCAGAGAGCGTCTACCGGCGGCTCGTCGCCCCCTTGCCCCGGGAGCGGCGCGAGGCGACGAACACCCCGACGCCGGTCAGCACGAAGACGACGACAAACAGGCCCTAGAACCCCGGCCGAGGCCAGGCCACGTAGAGCCGCAGCAGGAGCGTCGGCGCGGCCAGGAAGCCAGCAGCGATCTGGCTCCAGACCGAGCTGCCAGTTGTCGAACCACCAGGGGTCGGGTCGCCGGACATGTCGCCGTGGGTGAAACGGCCCACGCCCGGTCCGTGCGTGCCATCGTCGGCCGTCGCCCCACCGGTTTGCGCGCAGTCAAACCGAGCGCACGGTGGCGGCCGCGCAGACCTGCTCGGTAGATCGTGGCGGCCATCTCGGGGATCGCTCCCCCATGCCGCCACCTCGAAACGGGTTGTCCCGGCGTCCCGTCAGCTTCTGCCCCCGCCGGCACAGACGCCGACGCCCGGCCGTCCACAGGGCGTGGAGGACCGGGCGTCGTGAGCCGACACGGCCGGGTCAGCGCCGCGCGAGCAGCTCCTCGGCGACCTGCACGGCGTTGAGCGCGGCACCCTTGCGCAGGTTGTCGCCGACGACGAAGAGCGCGAGGCCCTTGCCCTCGGGCGCGGCCTGGTCGGTGCGGACGCGGCCGACGAAGACGTCGTCGGCGCCGGTGGCCTGCAACGGGTTCGGCACGTCGACGACCTGCACGCCCTTGGCGGCGCCGAGCAGCTGGAGGGCCCGCTCGGGGCTGATCTCACGGTCGAACTCGGCGTGGATCGCGAGGCTGTGCCCGCTGAAGACGGGCACGCGCACGCACGTGCCGGAGACGCGCAGGTCGGGGATGTGCAGGATCTTGCGCGACTCGTTGCGCAGCTTCTGCTCCTCGTCGGTCTCGCCGCTGCCGTCGTCGACGAGGGAGCCCGCGATCGGCACGACGCTGAAGCCGACCGGCGACCTGTAGAGCTGCGGCGCCGGGATCGCGACCGCGTCGCCGTGCAGCGCCAGCCCGGTCGGGTCGCCGGCCGCGTAGCCGCCGCGCAGCTGGGAGTCGAGCTCGCGCACGCCGGCCCCGCCGGACCCGGAGACCGCCTGGTAGCTCGCCACGCGCAGCCCCACGAGGCCGGCCTCGTCGTGCAGCGGCTTGATGACCGGCATCGCGGCCATCGTTGTGCAGTTGGGGTTGGCGACGATGCCAAGCGGGATGTCGTCGAGGTCGTCGGCGTTGACCTCGCTGACGACGAGCGGCACCTGCGGGTCCTTGCGCCAGCCGCTGGAGTTGTCGATGACCGTCGCACCGGCCGCTGCCACTCGCGGCGCGTACGTCTTGCTCGCCGTCGCGCCGTTGGAGAAGAGCGCGATGTCGATGCCCGAGAAGTCGGCGGTCTCGGAGTCCTCGACGGTCACCTCGCCGTCGGCCCACGGCAGCGTCGTGCCCGCCGAGCGAGCGGACGCGAAGAAGCGGATGTCGTCGACCGGGAACTTCCGCTCGGCGAGCAGGGTCCGCATGACCTGACCGACCTGACCTGTGGCACCGAAGACCGCAACACGCATGGGTCCAGCGTAGGGACGGGCGCGCGGCAGCGTTCGCGCGGTTCGCATGGCGGTCGATGACGCCGTATTCGTCACTCTATGAGCTGTGCTAGAGCGACGAAGAACGTGTCAGAAGGGCGGAGGCTCGCCCCGGAACTCCTCGTGGGCGCGCGCCGACCAGGCGCGGTGCGCGACGTCGCGAGTGGAGTGCGCGATAGTCCTTGGAAATACCCCCAGAGTCCATGTAATTACCCCCAGCTGGTCGGCATCGCCCGCTCCCGGCGTCGGGAAGCAGCGACATCGGGTGACCTTCTCCGAAGGAGAAGCACCGAGAAGGCGACACATGTCCGAAGAGCGTGCGGCCCGTGCCAGAAGGCGCACGCGGGTTCAGGAGAGGTTCGACATGCTCGAATCACAGGTAGCCGCGGTGTACGACGCGATCGCGCCGGAGTATGCGGACGCCTTCGGCGCGACAGAGCCGGAGCAACCACTCGAGCTCGCGATGATCGACCACCTCATCGCGATGCTGAAGCGGGACCTCGCCGCCGGAGCAGGCACGCGCGCCGCTGACGGCGCCCGCGCCGTCGACACTCGGGCGGCTGCGGCGCCCCCGCCGAGCGCGGGTCCGGCTCGAGCGGATCCGTCCTGCGCGCCACGCGTGCTCGACGCGGGGTGCGGCGCGGGCCGGTTGCTGCCCTACCTCGAGTCGCGGGGTTGCCAGGTGACCGGCATCGACATCGCGGGCGGAATGGTCGCTCAGGCGCGTCGGAGACATCCCACGTTCGGTGTGAGCGTCGGCTCGCTGACGCGGCTGCCCTTGGCAGACGCGGCCTTCGACGCCTATGTCTCCTGGTACTCCACGATCCACCTCCCCGTCGACGGGCTGTCGGCGGCGCTCGCCGAGGCCGCCCGGGTGCTGCGGCCGGGAGGCAGGGTCCTCCTCGCGTTCCAGGCCGGCCACGGCGCGCGGGACGTCGCCCGCGGCATGCGCTCCCGCCACGACGTGCCGCCCGACGCCGTCCTGCTCCGCTACCACCGCACGCCCGACGAGGTCGCCGCAGCCCTGGTCGCCGCCGGCTTCGTCGAGTCGGCCCGGCTCGTCCGCGGACCCGTCGATGCGGAGCAGGACCCACAGGCCGTGCTCGTCGCGACCCGCGGCGGCTGAGGAGCTCGCCTGAGGAGCTCGGCTGAGGAGGTGTCGAGCCGACGAGGACACGAGCGGGGGTGTCGCCGACCGGGGGTGAGTGCGTCGTCGCCCACGTCGCCGCCCCCGCGACACCGGCCCGACATCGCCGGAGCCGGGAGACTCGCCGTCGGCGATCCCGTCGAGCGCTCCGCGCGTGCCCGACAACCCGCGCCGCGTCGCGCCGGCCGCGATCACCCGCCGGGCGCGATGCCCGGCCGAGGTCGCCACCGTGCCCGGCTGCCACGACGACGGGAGGGGGTGCGCCGAGAGCCGCCCGAGCGTCCTACCGCCGTTCGCCGGGGCGTCATCGGCGCCTCATGAGCTGGTCACGCCGGCGCTCCACGCTGGCACCGATGATGTCCCAACCCGAGGGCGCCGCGAGCGGGGACGCGCCGATCCTCCTCGCCGTCGCGCTCGCGGTCGGCGCCGCGCTCGCCCTGGGTGTGGGCGCGGTCTGGCAGCACCGAGCGGTCACCCGGCACCCCGGTCAGGGGCCGCTGTCGTGGCGCAGCGCCGGGCGGCTCGTGCGGACCCGGCGCTGGGTGGCGGGCACCGCGCTCATCGCCGGGGGAGCAGTCCTGCATCTGGCGGCGGTCGCCATCGCACCGCTGAGCCTCGTGCAGCCCCTGGGGATCCTCGCCGTGCCCGTCGACGCGGTGGCCCGCCGGCGCACCCGCGCCGACGCGGCCGGGCGTCCGCTCCCGCTGCGCAGCGCACCCTGGCGGGAGGCGCTGGTCGTCGTCGCCGGGGCCACCGTGCTCGCCGGCGCCGTCGCCGACCACACGGCGCGGGCCGCGCCGACGCTCGACCCGAGCTCGGACGACACGACGCTCGTGGCGGCGTTGCTGGCCCTCGGCCCGCTCTGCGTCGCGGCGACCCTCGCGGCGGGCCGGAGCCCGCACTGGTCGGTGCGTGCCGCGGGCGCCGCGGTCGCCTACGGGTTGGCGACCGCGCTGCTTCGGCTCGGTGCCATCCGCTACGACAGCGAGCACGCCCTGACCGGGGCCATCCTCGCCGCGCTCGGCGCCGCCGTCGCCGTCATGGGGCTCGGAGCCTGGCTCGTGCACGACGCCTTCCGCCAGGCCCAGCCGGAGGTGGTCGCCGCCGTGGTCGCGTTCGGTGACCCCGCGACCGCGCTCGCCTACGGCGTGCTGGCCCTCGACGAGTGGGCCGACATGCCGACGCTCGACGCGTTCAGTGCCGGAGCGGGGGCCGCCGTCACCGTCCTCGGAGTCGTGCTCCTCGCTCGCCGGGTGCATGGGCCCGAGCCCACCGCCCACAACCCCGCCGCCCAGAACAGTTACGCCACGCAGGAGAACCCGTGAAGATCCTCATCGGAGCCGACACCTATCCGCCCGACGTCAACGGTGCCGCGACGTTCGCGGCCCGCTTGTCGGCCGCCCTCGTCGAGCGCGGTCACGAGGTGCACGTGCTCTGCCCGTCGACCCACCGCGGCGACGCGACGCAGCTGCACGAGGGCGTGATCCTGCATCGCGTCGCCGCCCGCCGCTGGCCCCAGCGCGACGCTCCCGGCGACGGCTTCCGAGTCGCGCTCCCGCGGCAGGCGGCGCGCCGCGCCGACGAGGTCGTGCGCACCCTGGTCCCCGACGCCGTGCACGTGCAGGCGCACTTCGTCGTCGGGCGGCATGCGGCCCGCGCGGCGGCGCGACACGGTGCGCGGCTCGTCGCGACCAACCACTTCATGCCCGAGAACCTCATCCCGCACCTGCCCGTGCCCGCGCCGGTGAGCCGGCAGCTGGCCGCCGCGGCGTGGCGCGACCTGCGCCGCGTCTTCGCCTTCGCTGACGTCGTCACGGCCCCGACCCCACGGGCCGTCGACCTGCTCACGGACGCGACCGGCCTGGAGGCGCAGGCGATCTCGTGCGGCATCGACCGCGAGGTCTTCGGCTCGGCGACCCGGCGCCGGCCCGCCGACGCGCCCGTGCGGGTGCTCTTCGTCGGCCGCCTCGAGCCCGAGAAGCACGTCGACGACCTCATCGCCGCCTGGGACGCGCTGCCCGCCGAGCTCGGCGTCGAGCTCGACATCGTCGGCGACGGCACGCTGCGCCGCGACCTGCAGCGCCGCCTCGAGACCACCCGCCGACCGGCGCTCGCGCGGCTGCGCGGGGCCGTCGGCCAGGCCGAGCTCGTGCAGGCGTATGCCGACGCGGACGTCTTCGCCATGCCGGGCACCGCCGAGCTGCAGAGCCTCGTCACCCTGGAGGCGATGAGCGCCGGTGTGCCGGTCGTCGCTGCCGCCGCGATGGCCCTGCCGCACCTGGCGATCCCGGGCCACACCGGCGACCTCGTGCCGCCCCGCGACGTCGCGGCCCTGTCCGCCGCCCTCGAGCGCCTCGTTCGGTGCCCCGACCTGCGCCGTCAGCTCGGCGAGGGCGCCCGCGATCTCGCTCGTCGGCACGACCTGGCGACGACCGTCGAGGCGTTCGAGCGGCTCTACGCGGGCGCCGCCGGACGCTTCGGGGCGCGCTCCCGCTACCGGGCGGCGTCCGTGAGGAGCGCCGTGAGGTCGGCGAGACCCTCGATGCGCACGTGAGCGTCGTCGCGCCCCAACGCGGCGACGACCGCGCCCGCCGCGCGCCCCGAGGCGACCCCCGACGCGCTGTCCTCGACGACGAGGCAGCGGCCGATGTCGACCCCGAGCCGCTGCGCGCCGAGCCGGTAGATGGCGGGGTCGGGCTTGCCGACGGGCACGAGCTCGACCGTCACGAGCTCGGGCGCGTCGATGCCCGCAGCGGCCAGACGCGCGCTCGCCAGGGGCCGGTCGGCGTTGGTGACGACGGCCCACGGCAGCCCGAGGTCGGCGATCGTCGTCAGCAGCTCGTGCGCCCCGGGCGCGGGCACGACGCCGTCGATGTCGGCGGCCTCCCGCCGCATGTGCTCGGCCGCGTCGGCCGCGACGGCGGCCTCGTCGAGGTCGGGCCGGAACCGCCGGATCGTCGTGTCGGACGTCGCCCCGTGACACACGGCGAGGACCGCGGCGGGCTCGACGCCGTTGGCGAGCGCCCAGGCGGTCCAGAGTCGCTCGACGGCGGCATCGGAATCGACGAGCGTGCCGTCCATGTCGAGCAGCACCGCCGATCCGGGGCCTACCGAGAACACCCCGAGCTGCGTCCGCGTGTCCACGTGCGTCCTCCCTCTCGCCGCTCGCCCAGCCCGCCTATTCCAGGTGATCCAACACGACGCTGCCCCGAGCCCCGGTGCCCTGCGCCGCGTCGGGGTCGATGTCGATCCCGCCGGAGAGCGACTCGCGCGCCCGCTCGAACCGCTCAGGGGTGTCCGTGTGCAGCGTCAGCAGCGGCTGCCCCGCGCGCACCCGGTCACCCGGCGTCACGTGCAGCTCGATGCCGGCGGCCAGCTGCACCGGATCCTCCTTGCGGGCGCGGCCCGCGCCGAGCCGCCACGACGCGACGCCGACCGCGAACGCGTCGAGCCGGGTCAGCACGCCGTCGCGCTCCGCGACGACGTCCTCGGTGTGCTCGGCGACCGGCAGCGCACCGTCGGGGTCGCCGCCCTGCGCCCGGATCATCGCCCGCCACGAGTCCATCGCCCGCCCGTCGCGCAGCCGCTCCTGCACGTCGGCGTCCTCGATGCCGGCGAGCGCGAGCATCGACCGGGCCAAGGTGCACGTCAGCTCGACGAGGTCGTCCGGCCCACCGCCGGCGAGCACCTCGACCGACTCGCGCACCTCGAGCGCGTTGCCGACGCACCGCCCCAGCGGCGTCGACATGTCGGTGAGGTAGGCGACCGTGCGCACCCCCGCGTCGGTGCCGAGATCGACCATCGCGGCTGCCAGCTCGCGGGCGGTGTCGAGGTCTTTCATGAAGGCGCCCGAGCCGACCTTGACGTCGAGCGTCAACGCGGCGGTGCCCTCGGCGATCTTCTTGCTCATGATCGAGCTGGCGATGAGCGGGATGGAGTCGACCGTCGCCGTAACGTCGCGCAGCGCGTAGAGCTTCTTGTCCGCCGGTGCCAGCCCGGCCCCGGCGGCGCACACGACCGCCCCGGCGGTCTCCAGCGCCGCCATGAGCTCGTCGTTCGACAGCTCAGCCCGCCACCCCGGGATCGCCTCGAGCTTGTCGAGGGTGCCGCCGGTGTGCCCGAGCCCGCGTCCCGACAGCTGCGGCACCGCCACCCCGTAGGACGCCACGAGGGGTGCGAGCGGCAGCGTCACCTTGTCGCCGACCCCGCCGGTGGAGTGCTTGTCGGTCGTCGGCTTGCGCAGCGCCGCGAAGCTCATCCGCTCGCCCGAGGCGATCATCGCGGCGGTCCACCGCGCGGTCTCGGCGCGGTCCATGCCGCGCAGGAAGATCGCCATCGCGAGCGCGGCCATCTGCTCGTCGCCGACGGCACCGCGGGTGTAGGCGTCGATGACCCAGTCGATCTGACCGTCGCTGAGGCGGCCGCCGTCGCGTTTGGTGCGGATGACGTCGACCATGTCAAAGCTGCTCATCACAAACTCCTGTGTGCATGTGCCCTGCCCCTCGCCGCCGGGGCGGGGCCGTGGTGGCCAGTGAAACACCCGGTGGCGACCGGGTGTGGGCTATTGCACGCACCGATCGGGCGATGACAAGCTCCGGCGCATGGTCGATGAAGACGCAGGTGCACTGGTCACGCCCAGTGACGACGAGCTGCTGGAGGTGGCGCGGCAGGCCGCCTCGCACGCCTATGTCCCCTACAGCCACTTCCCGGTCGGGGCCGCGTTGCTGACGCGCAGCGGCACCGTGGTCGCCGGCTGCAACGTCGAGAACGCCTCCTACGGGCTGACGGTCTGCGCCGAGCGCACCGCCGCCCAGCGGATGATCGCCGAACACGGCGCCGGCGACACCGACGCCCGCCGCATCGTCGTCGCGGCCGTCGTCGGCCTCAAGGCCGCGCCGTGCTTCCCGTGCGGCGCCTGTCGGCAGGTGCTGCACGAGTTCGGCTGCGAATACGTCGTGGTCGAGGAGGGTGGGAGCACCCGGCGCTACCCGTTCGCGCAGATCCTGCCGCACGGCTTCGGCCCCGAAGATCTGGAGGACTGACCCATGGAGCGCTTCCAGGGCCTGCTCGGCATCGCGGTCATCCTCGGGCTCGTCGTGTTGCTGAGCAAGCACCGGCGGCAGATCAAGTGGCGCACGCTCGGCGTCGGGTTGGCGCTGCAGGTGCTCTTCGCGCTGCTCGTGCTCAAGTGGTCGTTCGGCTTCGAGGCCCTCAAGTGGGTCGCAGGGGTCGTCACGACGATCATCCACTTCACCGACGAGGGCTCGAAATTCGTCTTCGGGTCGCTCTTCGACACTCAGAAGGTCGGCTTCGTCTTCGCCATCCAGGTGCTGCCGGTCATCATCTTCCTCGGCGCGGTCATCGGTGCGCTCTACTACCTGCGCATCATCCAGCTCGTCGTCGACGTCATCGGCACGCTGCTGCAGAAGCTCCTCGGCACCTCCAAGCTCGAGGGCGTCTGGGCGTCCACGGTCATCTTCCTCGGCCAGTCCGAGGCGCCGCTGCTGGTCGCGCCCTACCTGCGCACGATGACGACGTCGCAGCTCTTCACGTGCATGACCGGCGGGTTCGCGGCGGTCGCGGGGTCGACGCTCGTCGGCTACGCCCTGCTCGGGGCACCGCTGCCCTACCTGCTCGCCGCCGCCGTCATGAACGCCCCCGGCTCCCTCCTCATCGCCAAGGGCCTGTGGCCCGAGACCGAAGAGGTCACCAACGACGCCAACGTGCGCGACGTCAAGGACACCGAGTCCTCCAACATCATCGACGCCATGGGGCGCGGCGCGATGTCCGGTGGCCACATCGCCGTCATCGTCGGCTGCCTGCTCATCGCCTTCGTCGCGCTCATCGCGATGGTCTCGGCGTTCCTCGGGCTCATCGGCGGCTGGGTGGGCCAGGACAACTGGTCGCTCGAAGGCCTCTTCGGGTTGCTCTTCGCGCCCGTGGCCTGGCTCATCGGCACCCCGTGGAGCGAGGCCATGCAGATCGGCAACTTCATCGGCCAGAAGACGGTGCTCAACGAGTTCGTCGCCTTCACCAACTTCGGGCCGCTCGTGCAGCAGGGTGGGCTGTCGCCCAAGGCCGTGCTCGTCGGCACCTTCGCCCTCGCGGGCTTCGCCAACTTCGCCTCGATCGCCATCCAGATCGGCGCCATCGGCTCGCTCGCCCCCGAGCGTCGCGGCGAGGTCGCCAAGCTCGGCATGTTCGCGCTGCTCGCAGGCACGATGACCAACCTGCTCAACGCCGCGATCGTCGGCATCGTCGCCACCTGAGGACCCCTGAGAGACCGGGTGGCCGGTGTCGACCGGCGGGTCGACACCGGCTGCCCCGTCGTGTGCCGGGGTCGCTCGGCTTCTGAGGTCGAACGCTCAGGTTCTGAGGTCGAATGCTCAGGCCAGCGGGCCGTGGGGCGGGCAGAATCCCCTCATGAACACGACACACAGGCGGTCGGGCCCGTCCCGACGAGTCGTCATCACCGGGGTCGCCGCGTTCGCGGCGGCTGCCCTGCCGGCCGGCGCAGCGTTCGCCGCGCCGCTCGCGACTTCCGCGTCCGCCGGGGCATCCTCATCCGCCGGAGCATCGTCGTCGGACCGGGGACTGTATGCCGCGGTCGTCGCGCGCGGTGCGACGCGCACGCTCGTCGTCGCCGACCAGCGCACGGGCACGGTCGTGCGGACGCTGGCGACCGCGCAGGCCACCGATATCCAGGAGCCGTTCGAGGACGTCGACCTCGCGCCCGACGGCAGCGTATGGGCCGTCGTGCGCGCCACGGCCAAGGGTCGCTACCTGCCCTATGCCTCGAGCCTCAAGCACTATGTGGGGCGCAAGGCAGTCACCGTGCTGCCCTACGTCACGAGCGTGCGGCTGTCGCCGAACGGTCGCCAGCTCGCGATCACCGTGCTCTCGCCCGATGGCAACAAAGACGGCAAGGGCACGCAAGCGCTGCGCATCGCGACGACCTCCGGGACGGTGCTGCGCACGCTGTCGACGGTGTCGTTCCCCGTGGACAAGGACGGCAACCCGACGGTCGAGATCGGCGGCCAGCGCGTCGCCGGCTGGCTCACCGACCGCACGCTCGTCGTCGGCGACGGTTGCTGCGACAGCGGATCGGTGTCGCTCGTCTCGGCGCTCGCGCCGTCGAAGGCGACGCGATGGCCCACCTTCAGCGGCACCGGCTCGACCCGCGCCATCGGCACGATCGGTTCCGGCACCGTGCTCGTGGCCGACCGGCTCGACATCGGCGACGGGGTCAAGGTGCCGTTCCAGACCGTCGGTGTGCGGGCCGTGACGATGACCGCGGCCCGACCGCGTGGCCGCCAGGTCCAGGCGGTGCGTGACCCCGACGCCGACGTCACCCGCTACATCGACCGGTTCGTCGCGCGCGCCAAGGCCAAGCCGCTGGCCATCGGCCCCAAGCGGTTCCCCTACAAGGGCACCGGCACCGTCCGCGCGGCCTACCTGTAGGCGGTCCGGCCGCCGCCACGCACGATGCCCCGGTGACCGATCGGTCACCGGGGCATCGTGCCGCCACGCGTGGTCGGCGATGTGCCGGCTGCTCGCGACGCTGCCGTGAGCTCTCAGCTCTCCTTGACGCAGATCACGGGGCAGGTGGCCTCGAGCAGGATGCGCTGAGCGGTGCTGCCGAGGATGAGCTTGCCGACCGGGGAGCGGTGGCGCAGGCCGAGCACGATGTGCCCGGCGTCGAGCAGCTGCGCGACCTGGACGACGCGGTCGGCCGGATCGTGCAGGTCGGAGACCCCGACGGACACCTCGAGCGGTTCGCCGTCGCCGACGATCTCCATGGCCCGCTCGGCTGAGGGGTGGCCGTGGTGCTCGGCGTCGGTGAGCACGAGCGGTTCGCCGGTGCGCCGGGACATTGCGGCGGCGTACCGCAGCGCGGCGTGGCCGACGGGGGTGTCCGCGTAGGCGAGGACGATGGTCATGGCATTCCTTCCACGGTGATTGCCTGGTGAGGAGGGTCGGGGGCGGGGTCAGCCGAAGATGCTCGTCGGCAGGTCCACGGGCAGCAGTGAGGGCAGCGCGAGGACGACGAGCGCGAACACGGCGGAGTAGATGACGACGACCTTGGGCCGGGCC
>JBDIAP010000030.1:0-29791 GCA_039812485.1 Kineosphaera sp. | reverse complement strand
CCGGGCCAGGTCGTCGCCCTGCGGGACCTGGACCGGGTGCCCTTCCCCGACGTGGCCCACCGCATCGAGGGCGTCGCCGACATCTTCGGCGCAGCGACGCCGGTGGTCATCGCGTCGAGCTCCGATGTCGAGGGCGGCCACGACGCGGGCTTGGCGCTGCTGGCCGGTCCACCGGCCCTCCGCCCGACGGCGATCCTGGCCCAGAGCGACCTGCTCGCCGTGGGCGTCGTGCGGGCGGCGGGCGAGCTGGGCCTGCGGGTGCCGGGCGACCTGTCCGTCACCGGCTTCGACGGCGTCGCGCTCGACTGGTGGGAGGGCACGATGACGACGGCGGTGCAGCCCGGGGTCGACAAGGGCGCCGCCGCCGGCCGCATGGTGCGCGAGCTGCTCGACGGCCGGCGCCCCGACGACGTCCTGCTCGACACTCACCTGCGCATCGGCACGACGACCGGGCCGCCACCGCACGCGTAGCAGGGGCTCGCAGGAAGAGCGGACCGCCGCGGGAGACGCGCGGGGCCCCGCCGGCATAGCGGGGCGCCCAGCCGGCGCAGCGAGGCACCGCACCGGCCGGCGAGAGCTGGGTTGAGCACCGAAGGCGCGCGCCACCGCACGTACCCTCGGCGCGAACCCCAGCCCCCGACGAGCCGGCCCACCCCGCGCGGGCCCACACGCGGGCCCGCGGCGCGTCAGGCGGCGCCACCGCCGACGGACTCGGATTCGTCGGCCGGCCTCAGGTGCTGGATGTCGTGGTGGTAGTAGCCCTGGGCGCCTCGCACGGCGACATACGTCCAGAACGGCAGCAGCACGCACTCGCTGATCGCCATGGCCCAGGCCGCGCCGGTCGCACCGTGCAGCAGCGTGCCCGGCACGAGCAGGCCGAGCAGGATGGGCGCCTTGACGAGGTTGAGCCGGAAGGTCTTCTTGGCCAGGCCCATGCCGAGCATCATCGCGCCCGGCCCGGAGCCCAGGGCCGAGGCGACGGAGTTGATGCCGAGCGGCACGAGCACGCTCTGGGCGCCGGCCCAGCTGGCGCCGAAGAGCTCGGCCCCCACCGTGTCGGGCAAGAGGATGAGCAGCCCGACATAACAGAGCGCGGTCACCGTCATGGCCCCGGAGATCGCCGACATCGCCTGGAGGCGTCGCACCGGGCTCATCGCGCGGCGACGCGAGATCTCGGGGATGGCGAAGGCCAGCGCGGCGGTCCACAGCACGTTGAGCGGCCCGAGCAGGGTCTGTCCGCCGCGGATCGCGCCGGCGTCGCGGGTCGTGCCGAGCATCGGCACGAGCATCGACCCGAACTGCGCAGCGCCCAACCCCAGGGAGTATTCGGCGAGCAGATACTTGGTGAGCTTGCCCTGGCGCGCGACCCAGGCGCGGGATCCGCGCAGCACCGGCCGGCTGCGCAGCACGACCATGCCGACGACGGCGGACATCACCGCCGCCGCACCCCACGAGAGGGTCAGCAGACCGACCTCGTCGACGCCGACCCACAGCAGCGCGAAGAGCAGCGCGAACTGCGCGCCGACCTTGACGAAGTCGATGAGCGTGGCGTGGTCGGCGCGACCCTGGGCGATGAAGGCCATGCGGAGCACGTCCTGGGCCATGAGCAGCGGCAGGCAGATCGCGACCGCGAGCAGCACGTGGGCGATGGCCCCGGACAGCAGCACCCCGAAGACGGCGCAGAGGAGCCCGAAGGCGGCCCCGAGCCAGATCGTGACGCCCTGCCCCTTGGCGACCGCCATCCGGAAGTCGGGGAGGCTGTCGGAGCTGTGCAGGATGGCCAGTGGCTGACCCACCACGGCCTTGCCGACCGCGACCGCGATGCCGTAGATGAGGAAGCCGACAGCGAAGGCACCGAAGGCGTCGGCGTCGACCGCGCGGGCGACGACGACCACGAGGAGCATGTTGCCCAGAGCCGACAGCGCCTGGTCGGCGATGTTCCAGCCGGCTCGCTTGGCGAGTCCTGCGAGTGACGCCACAGGTCTCCTCGATTCGAGTGCGTCGACGGTGCGTGTCGATGATGTGCAACTGCTGCGGTGTTGAGTCAGTTCAGTGTTGTGCCAACGTGTTTCGGGCCCCCGCCCCGGCTCCCGCGACGCGACCGGCCGTTGGCGGACCTCGTCGGGCAAGAGCCCGTCGCAGTGTAGGTCGACCGTCCCGGCGCCCTCCAATTCTGACACAGCGTGAGACTTGGGGTCGACGCTCCGGTCCCGTCGCAGCCGTGATTCCGGGCACGTCGTGGCTCCCTCGTGGGGCCGGTCCCCAACCGAGGGAGCGCGGACATAGCCTGGTCGCGAGTCGTCGCAGCGCACGCGTGAGGCTGCGGCCCTGTCAGCGAGCGAGAGAGCAGACCCGTGATCGAGTACTTCACCCCCACAGAGATCGAGGCCATGCGCCCCGCGGGCGAGTTCGTCGCCGGCGTCCTGGCCACGTTGCAGTCCGAGATCACGGTCGGCATGAATCTGCTGGAGATCGACGCCCGCGCCCACGACATGATCCGCGAGCGGGGCGCCAAGAGCTGCTACATCGACTACCACCCCTCCTTCGGCGGATCGCCCTTCGGGCACGTCATCTGCACGTCGGTCAACGACGCGGTGCTGCACGGTCTCCCGCACGATTACAACCTCGCCGACGGCGACCTGCTGAGCATCGACTTCGCTGTCTCCGTAGACGGTTGGGTCGCCGACTCGGCCCGCAGCTTCGTCGTCGGCACGCCCGCGGGCCCCCAGGACCAGCGCATCATCGACACGACAGCCCAGGCCCTCGACGCGGCGATCGCCGTGGCGCGCCCCGGCCACAAGCTCGGCGACATCTCGGCGACGATCGGCGACATCGCGCGCGCGGCGGGCTACACGGTCAACACCCAGTTCGGCGGGCACGGCGTGGGGCGGACGATGCACGGCGAGCCGCACGTGCCCAACGACGGCCGGGCGGGCCGCGGCCTGCGCCTGCGCCCGGGGCTCGTCATCGCCATCGAGCCGTGGCTCATGGCCGGCACCGATGCGATCTTCACCGACCCCGACGGCTGGACCCTGCGCAGCCAGGACGGCTCCCGCGGGGCGCACAGCGAGCACACGATCGCCGTCACCGACGGTGATCCGATCGTGCTCACCGCCCGACCAGACTGAGCCGCAACGCCATTCGGTTCGACGTCCGGGGGCCTGCTCGCACGCCGCGCTCAGGCCGCGCCGAGCGCCTGGCGACCGCGCCGCGTCACGATTGCGTCCCAACCGCGCCCGACGCGGCGACCTTGTCGTAGGTCTGACCTACGCTCCGCACATGACCGACTCCCCATCGGAGCAGCGCGAAGAGCACGACCCCGCTCCGTCGAGCACGTCGCGGCGGCGCTCGGGTCGACCCGGGCGCCCGCTCGTCGTGCTCGAGGGCGTCAACAAGCACTTCGGCGAGCTGCACGTGCTGCGCGACATCGACCTCGTCGTGCACGAGGGCGAGGTCGTCGTCGTCATCGGCCCCTCGGGCTCTGGCAAATCGACGTTGTGCCGCACGATCAACCGCCTCGAGACCATCGAGAGCGGCACGATCAGCGTCGACGGTCGCCCGCTGCCGGCCGAGGGCAAGGCGCTGGCCTCCCTGCGGGCCGAGGTCGGCATGGTCTTCCAGTCGTTCAACCTCTTCGCGCACAAGACGATCCTCGACAACGTCACGCTCGGCCCCATGAAGGTCCGCCGCCACGGCAAGGCACAGGCCCAGGCCCAGGCCCGGGAGCTGCTCGAGCGGGTCGGCGTCGCCCACCAGGCCGCGAAATATCCCGCGCAGCTCTCCGGCGGCCAGCAGCAGCGCGTCGCGATCGCCCGCAGCCTGGCGATGGAGCCCAAGGTCATGCTCTTCGACGAGCCGACCTCGGCCCTCGACCCGGAGATGATCAACGAGGTGCTCGACGTCATGATCTCGCTCGCCGACGCCGGCATGACGATGATCGTCGTCACCCACGAGATGGGCTTCGCGCGCCGCGCCGCCGACCGCGTCGTCTTCATGGCCGACGGCGAGATCGTCGAGCAGGCCCCGCCCGAGGAGTTCTTCACCCACCCACGCTCTGCCCGCGCCAGGGAGTTCCTCGGCAAGATCCTCACTCATTAGCGCACGTCGGAACCCTCCGGCGGTCGCCGGCGGGTCACTCGCCCCAAGGAGAACCCATGACCTCACAGCTTCGCCTCACCGGCCTCGTCGCCCTCGCCGCCACCGGCGCCATGACCCTGGCCGCCTGCGGCGCCGGCTCGTCCGGCTCCGGCGGCGCGCCGGCCACCGACGGCAACACGGTGCGCGTCGGCATCAAGTTCGACCAGCCCGGCATGGGTCTGAAGTCCGGCAACGACTACACCGGCTTCGACGTCACCGTCGCCACGTACATCGCCCAACAGCTCGGCAAGACCCCGCAGTTCAGCGAGGCGCCGACCCCGCAGCGCGAGACCCTGCTCAAGACCGGCCAGCTCGACTACATCGTGGGCACGTACTCGATCACCGACAAGCGCAAGCAGGAGGTGAGCTTCGCCGGTCCGTACTTCATCGCCGGCCAGGACCTGCTCGTGCGGACCGACGAGAAGGCGATCACCGGGCCCGAGAGCCTCAAGGGCAAGAAGCTGTGCTCGGTCAAGGGCTCGACATCGGCGCAAAACGTGCAGAAGGACTACCCGGGCGTGCAGCTGCAGGAATACGACACCTACTCCAAGTGCGTCGAGGAGCTCGTCAACGGCACCGTCGACGCCCTCACCACCGACAACACGATCCTGGCGGGCTATGCCTCGCAGCCGCAGTACAAGGGCAAGCTCAAGCTCGTCGGCAAGACGTTCTCGACGGAGAAATACGGCGTCGGGCTCAAGAAGGGCGACACGGCCCTGTGCCAGAAGATCACCGACGCGCTCAACACGATGGTCAGCTCCGGCGAGTGGCAGAAGGCCGTCGATGCCAACCTCGGCCTCGCCGGCTTCAAGCCGGGCGCCGGTAACCCCCCGAAGCCGGAGGCGTGCAGCTGACCGCATGAGGTTGGCCAGGGCCGGAACACCCGCTCGAAAGGACGCCCATGGGTGAGCTCTTCGCGACGTACGACGTGCTGGGCGCCTTCCTCATGACGATCAAGCTGACCGTGTTCTCGACCGTCGGGGCGTTGGTCATCGGCACGATCGTCGCGGTCGCCCGGCTCTCGCCGGTGCCGCTGCTGCGCGGGCTGGGGGCGCTCTACGTCAACATCGTCCGCAACACGCCGCTGACGCTCATCACGGTGTCCACGATGCTCGGGCTGCACTCCAACCTGGGCATCCGCATCGCCGACCCCGCCTCGCCCACGAGCGTCGTCGACACCACGTTCCGGTGGGGCGTCCTCGCGCTCGCGGTCTATCACGCGGCGTTCATCTGCGAGGCGCTGCGCAGCGGGGTCAACACGGTGCCGGTGGGGCAGGCGGAGGCGGCGCGCTCGATCGGGCTGACGTTCGGGCAGAACCTGCGGCATGTCATCCTGCCCCAGGCCTTCCGGGGCGCGATCGTGCCGCTGGGCAACACGATCATCGCGCTGACGAAGAACACGACGGTCGTCGCCGTCATCGGCATCGCCGAGATCGCCTACCTGACCTCGACGATGATGGAGAACGATCCGGGCCTCATCCTGTGGATCTTCGTCACGGTCGCGGCCGGCTTCGTCATCCTCACGCTGCCCCTCGGGCTCGCGACGACGCACTTCGGGCGCAAGCTGGCGGTGCAGCGATGAACGCGGGCACGCAGCTCTTCGACGCTCCCGGGCCGCGGGGCCGGGCCCAGCAGCGGCTCATGGCGGTCGTCTTCGCGGTCCTGGCTCTCGCCGTCGTCGCCGGCACGCTCTACAAGCTCGGCGAGCGCGGCAACCTGTCGGCGGCCAAGTGGGAGCCGTTCGCGACCGCCGGGGTGTGGCAGTTCTACCTCATCCCCGGGCTCATCAACACCCTCTACGCGGCGGCGATCTCGATCGCGCTCGCCGGGGTGCTGGGTCTGCTGCTCGGCGTCGGGCGGCTGTCGGCGCTGGCGCCGCTGCGGTGGGTGTGCTCGATCTTCGTCGAGTTCTTCCGGGCGGTGCCGGTGCTCGTCATGATGATCTTCTCGTTCTGGATCTACGCCTATTCGGGGGCCGTGCCGTCGGCCTACATCGCGCTGGCCGGCACCGTCACGGGCCTGACCCTCTACAACTCGTGCGTGTTGGCCGAGCTCATCCGCTCCGGCGTGGCCAACCTGCCGAAGGGGCAGGCCGAGGCGGGGCTGTCGATCGGGCTGTCCCCCCGGCAGACGCTGCTGGCGATCCAGCTGCCGCAGGCGCTCACCGCGATGCTGCCGGCGCTCGTCGGTCAGCTCGTCGTCATCCTCAAGGACACCGCGCTGGGCTACCAGATCACCTACGCCGAGCTGCTGCGCCAGGGCGAACGCATCGGGTCCAACTACGGCAACATCGTGCCCGCGCTCATCGTCGTGGCGCTCATCTTCATCGCGATCAACTACGCGCTGACGACGTTCGCCGAGTGGGTCGAGGCCCGGCTCAACCGACGCGGGCGCGTGGCCGGCGGCGCGACCACGGCGGCACCCACGCAGGCCCTCGCCCCCACTCAGGTCTGAGCGGGGCCACGCGGGCGCGGCAGTAGAGTGAGGGTCGTCCTCGGGCCGCCGCGCCCGCCCCCGACCCCGCTGGAGACACGCCACCGTGCTGGGCATCATCATCGCCGCGATGTGGCTGGTCACAGCGTGTGGCGTGGCACTTCTCGCGGCCGCCGCGGCCGGCCGCGAGTCGCGGCCGCTGGGGGTCGGGTTGGCCGGACTGGCGCTGCTGGCCACGCTCGTCGGCGTCGGCGCCGACGTCGTGCTCCTCGCCCAGGGCTGGCGGCTGCCGGATCTGCCGACCCACCTGGGCTACCTCATCTCGCTGCCGTTCATCATCCCGGCGGGCTACGCGCTGACCTACAAGAAGATCGACCGCTGGGGGCTGCTCATCCTCGGGGTGGCCACGCTCATCGACGCGATCATGATCGTGCGGCAGATCCAGACCCTCGGCATCCCGTTCGGCTACCTCAATGCGTGAGCCCGAGCCCGAGTCGCCGTCCGCCGCGCCGCACTCTGCGTCCGATCCCGTGTCCGATCCCGCGTCGGATCCCGTGCCCGATCCCGCGTCGGATCCTGCCGCGGCGACGCGCTCGGCGGCGCACCCGGACGGCCCCGGGCGGCTGTTCACGCTGCTCTACGGCATTTTCGCCGTGGGGGCGACCTCGCGCAGTGTCGTGCAGCTGCTCGAACGGGCGTCGTACGCCCCGGTCGCCTACGCGCTGTCGGCGGCGGCCGCGGCCGTCTACGTCGTCGGCTTCGTGCTCCTGCTGCGGTGGGGGCACCCGGGGTCGCGGCGCGCGATGCGCACGCTGTGCCTCGTCGAGCTCACCGGCGTGCTGCTCGTCGGGACGCTGTCGATCGTGCGCCCGGAGCTCTTCCCCGACGCGACGGTGTGGTCGGACTACGGCATCGGCTATCTCTTCTTGCCGGCGATCCTGCCGGTGCTCGTGTTGCGCTGGCTAGCGCGCACCGCGCCGACCGGCCGCTGACGCCGCGCGGCGCAGCGTCGGCCAGTGTGCCCGAATGCGTCGACCAAGGGGCGACGGGTGCGCTACAAAGGAGACTCGACCCGGCGCGCTCGGAGGATGCCATGGACGTTATCGGCTTGCGCGACCTCTTGTCCGAACTCGAGCGGCGACCAGGCCCCGCCGGCCTGACTGCCCACCCCATCACCTTCGTCGATCTGGACGAGCTGGAGTCGCTCTCGCCCGACGAGGCGGCGGTGCTCGATCACCGCCTCCCCGACGACCTGCGGGTCTATGTCGGCATCCGCACCCGGCCGCTGCCGACGCCCCTCATCGGCCCCGGTCAGCAGATCCTCGAACGCCTCACGACGACGGTGAGCCCATGGGTCGGCGCGCTGCCGGGGGGCACCCCCGAGGGGCGGCAGTCGGCGATCTCGGCGTCGGTGCGCGTCGAGGACCCGATGCGCACCGCCGAGGCCATCGCCGCCCAGGCCGAGCGCACGCCCGACGCCGTGCTCATCATGGACACCGCCCTGCGCATCGCGGAGCGCGCCGCGGCCCGCGAGACGCTCATCCTGGAATCCAACTGGTATACGAGCTTGCTCGCGGGTCCCGAATACGAGGCGCGGCTGGCCATGGGCGGGCAGATCACGGGACCGCCCGCGGAGGTCGAGGTGACCCGTGAGGACGACCAGCGGATCGTCACGATCTCCTGGCTCACCCCGCGCAGCGGCATGGACCACGCCGTGCGCGTGGCCGTCGCCAAGGCGCTGCGCGAGGCCCGCGACGACCATCAGGCGACGATCGAGCTGCGCGCAGAGGGGCCCGACTTCTGCGCCGAGGCGATCCCCGACGACAACACCCAGCGCGATCGCAACGTCTACCTGCGACGGCTGCGCGAACACCCCGGCGTCGCTGCCTGGCTCGTGCACCGGCGCCTGTGCGCCCACGTGCAGGGCAGTGTCACGAGCGCCGGGCTCGAGCTGGCGGCGTTCGCGCGTTACATCTCGGCAGCGCAGGACGCCCGCTTCTCGGTGCCGCACCTGGCCTTCGGGCTGTGCTTCGGCGCCGGGGGCACCGTGAGCCTGACCCGGCGGATCGGGCGCTGGCGCACCGCCTACCTCGCCCTCACCGGCGCCCAGATCGACGCCGCCACCGCGTTGCGCTGGGGACTGGTCGACGCCGTCGGCGAGGAGGAGGGGCCGATGGGTCCCGCTCACCTCGACGGCGCGACGATGGATCCCGAGATCATGGCCACCACCTCGGCGAGCTGGCTCAGGTGATCGGCGGCCGTGACAGCAGCGTCACGTGAGCAGCAGCGTCACGTGAGCAGGAGCGTCGCGAGGCGACGGCGCGCGCCGACCAGGCCCAGCGTGCCCAGCGCCGCGAGGTAGGCGACCGACGCCAGCGAGCCGAGGCCCACGGCCCCGGTCGTCAGCTCACGGCAGAGCACGACCCCGCGATAGAGCGGCGTCGCCTCCAGGAGCCAGCGCAGCGGCCCGGCGAACCCGTCGATGGGGAAGAAGGTGCCACTGAAGAGCACGAGCGGCAGCAGCAACAACGTGACGTATTCGAAGTCCTGCCACGACTTCATGTAGGTCGTGGCCCACATGCCGAGGCCGGCGAAGCAGTAGCCGACGAGCAGGCAAGCCGGCAGGGCCAGCACCGCCCACCACGACGACACGAAGCCCATGACCTGCATGATGAGCAGGAATCCGGCGGAATAGACGCCGCCGCGGGCGAGCGCCCACACGGTCTCGGCGACGGCGATGTCGCTCGGCGTCAGCGGCGTCGAGAGCACCGCGTCGTAGAGCTTGGCCTGCTTGAGCCGGAAGAAGACCGTGAACGTCGAGTCCATGATGGCGCCGTTCATCGCCGAGGTAGCGAGCATCGCGGGGGCCACGAAGTGCGCGTACGGCACCAGCTGGGAGCCGACCTGGACGTCGTGCACGAGCGCACCGACCCCGACGCCGATCGAGAAGAGGTAGAACACCGGCTCGGCGAATCCGCTGAGGAAGACCGCCCATTCGCGGCGGGAGACCAGCGCGTTGCGGCACACCAGCCGCCAGGCGTTCATGTGATGAGCCGACGCGTGAGTCGGCGCACGGCCAGCCACCAGCCGAGGGCGCCGAGCGCGACGAGGTAGGCGAGGTGCCCCGCGGCGACGAGCAGGTCGGCCCCGTCCCCCGGCAGCATCGCCCTGCGGGTCAGCTCGACCCCGTGCCACAACGGCAACGCCTTGGCGACCCACTGCACGGGAGTCGCGAGGTGCTCGACGGGGAAGAAGGCACCCGAGAAGAGATAGAGCGGCACCTGCACGACCCGGTGCAGGAACGCGAACGCCGAGTCGCCGCGCAACCCGGCGGTGAACGCGAACACCGGCCCGGCGAAGGCGAACGCGATGACGAACTGCACCACGAACGCCGCGAGCGCCCCCGTCACGTCGGCGAAGAGGCCGAAGAGGGCGAACGAGATCATGAAGATGCCGCACGAGAGCCCGACCCGCAGCACGATCGCCACGAGATGCCCGATGACGACATCGACGACCCGCAACGGGGTGGCGAGCATGCCGACGTAGGTGCGGTCCCACGTGATCTTGCCGTAGACCGGGTAGGTCGCGTCGCCGACGGCGAGGAGCATCGCCTGGCCGGCGAGCAGACCCGGTGCGACGAAGTGCAGGTAGGAGGGGGCGCCGCCCACCGATGAGGTGGCCTGGTCGACATACCGGCCGAGCATGACGCCGAGCGCGGCCAGGTAGAGCACCGGCGTGAAGAAGGCGCTGACGACCCAGCCGCGCCAGGTGCGGCGCTGCAGCGTCAGCCAGTAGTCGACCTGGCAGCACAGCATCGCGCGCCAGCGGGCGGGCCGCGGCGCGGGGCCCCCGGCGGTGCTCACGGGGGTGTCGCCGGGAGTGCGAGCGGGCGTCGTGGCGACCATCGGCGAGCTCAATCCACCAGTTCGCGGCCGGTGAGGTGCAAGAACACGTCCTCGAGACCGGCCCGGCGCACGAGGGCCGAGATCGGCGCCAGGCCGCGGGCGTGGGCGGCCGACAGCGCGCCCTCGCCGTCGTCGGCATAGAGCAGCAGCCGGTCGGGGAGCACCTCGACCCGCCGCGCGAGATCCTCGACCAGCCGGGCCGCGTCGGTCAGCTCCGGGCCGGCGAGTCCGGCGCGCCCGGCCCGGCCGGCCTGGCCGGCCTGGCCGGTCGCGGCGTCGACCGGGATGCCGCCGAAGCGCAGCTCGGCCACCTCTTTGGTGCAATAGCGGGCGATGAGCTCGGCGGGCGAGCCCTGCGCGACGATGCGGCCGGCGTTCATGACGACGAGCCGGTCGCACAGCTGCTCGGCCTCGTCCATGTAGTGGGTCGTCAACAGTTGCGTGACGCCGGCCTGTTTGAGGCGCTGCAGCTGATCCCACAACACGTGGCGCGCCTGGGGGTCCAGTCCTGTCGTCGGTTCGTCGAGCAGCAGCAGGTCGGGGGCGTTGACGAGGCTGCGGGCCACCGTGAGGCGCCGCCGCATGCCGCCGGAGAGCTCGTCGACGCGGTCGTCGGCGCGGTCGGACAGCCGCGCGAAGTCGAGGAGTTCGGCGGCGCGCTCGCGCACGCGAGGCCGTGAGAGCCCGAAGTAGCGGCCGTAGACCGTGAGGTTCTCCCGCACGGACAGCTCGGTGTCGAGTGTGTCGTCCTGCGGGCACACCCCGAGGCGTGCCCGGATCGCCGGGCCCTGCGTCGCCGGGTCCATGCCGAGCACCTGCAACGAGCCGCCCGAGATCGGCGATGTCGTCGCGATCATCTTCATCGTCGAGGACTTGCCGGCGCCGTTCGGCCCGAGGAAGCCGAAGACCTCGCCGCGGCGCACGTCGATGTCGATGCCCTTGACGGCGTCGACACTGCCGAACGCCTTGCGCAGCGCCCGCGCCAGCACCATCGACTCGCCCACTTCTGGGACGTTAGTGCAGGGCACGCCCGGCCCCGCACCGTCGCGAGTCGATCTTTACGATCCCCTGGCAGAAACGTTGCCGCTCATTGACGCTCGTCCAACTCCGGCCCCGGACGAGCGTCCACGAGGGGCGCGGCAACGCCATGGTGGCCGAGCTTGTCGGTGGCGCACGATAGACATGTGGGCGTGACAGACACCCCGGAGCCCCTCGAGCGGCACGACCGCACCCCCTGGCGGGCGCTCTGGGCGCTCGTCGTCGGCTTCTTCATGATCCTCGTCGACACGACGATCGTCTCCGTGGCGACGCCGGCCCTCATGACCGACCTGCACGCCGACGTCAACGCGGTCGTGTGGGTCACGAGCGCCTACCTGCTGGCGTATGCCGTGCCGCTGCTCATCACGGGCCGGCTCGGCGACCGGTTCGGGCCGCGGACCGTCTACCTCGTGGGGCTGGCGGTCTTCACGCTGTCGTCGTTGGCGTGCGGCCTGACGAGCAGCATCACGTGGCTCGTGGCCGCCCGTGTCGTGCAGGGGCTCGGCGCCTCGCTCATGACTCCGCAGACGATGGCGGTCATCACGCGCCTCTTCCCGCCGCAGCAGCGCGGCCGGGCGATGGCGCTGTGGGGCGCGGTCGCGGGGGTGGCGACGCTCGTCGGGCCGATCCTCGGCGGCGTGCTCATCGACTCGCTGGGGTGGGAGTGGATCTTCTTCGTCAACGTGCCCGTCGGGGTGGTCGCCTTCGTGCTGGCGGCTCGGCTCGTGCCGCGGCTGCCGACCCACTCGCACCGCTTCGACTGGCTCGGAGTCGCGCTCAGCGGCGTGGGGCTCTTCGCGCTCGTCTTCGGCATCCAGGAGGGGCACACCTACCGCTGGGGCACGATCTCCGGGCCGATCTCGGTGTGGGGTCTCATCGTGACCGGGCTCGTCGTGCTCGGCCTCTTCGTGCTGTGGCAGCGGTTCAACACCGCCGAGCCGCTCATGCCGCTGGAGTTGCTGCGCGACCGCAACTTCGCGGTCGCCAACACCGGCATCGCGGTGGTCGGCTTCACGGTGACGTCGATGCCGTTCGCCCTCATGCTCTGGGCGCAGGCCGCGCGGGGCTACACCCCGACCCAGGCGGCGCTGCTCACCGCCCCGATGGCGGTCGTGACGATGCTGCTCGCCGCGCGGGTCGGCACGCTCGTCGACCGGGTGCATCCGCGCATCCTCGCGACGTTCGGCCTGGCGCTCTGGGGCGCCTCGCTGGCGCTGCTGGCAGCCCTGCTCGACCTCGAGACGCCGGTGTGGCTCATCTGCGTGCCGATGGCGCTGCTCGGCGTGGCCAGCAGCTTCGTGTGGGGTCCCCTGTCGACGGCCGCGACCGGCAACCTGCCCCGCGACAAGGCCGGCGCCGGTGCGGGGGTCTACAACACGAGTCGTCAGATCGGCTCGGTCATCGGCAGCGCGGTCGTCGCGACGGTCATGGCCTCGCGTCTCGCCGTGCATCTGCCCGGCGCGGGTGAGGTGTCGACCACCGCCCGGGGCGGCCCGGCGCCGGAGTTCGTGCGGGCGGGGCTTGCGGCCGCGATGTCGGACGCGCTGTGGGTGCCTGCGGTCGTCGTCGGCGCCTCCGCGCTGATCACCCTGTGCTTCGAGCGGCCACGCCACCAGGTGCAGGCCCGCCGGGCCGCCGCGGCCGGCATGGCGCCACCCGCCGACTGAGCCGCCGCGAGCGGGCGCGGCACCTCGAGCCCGACTCAGTCGCCGCCGATGCCGGTGCGCTCGACGCCCTCGACGATCCAGCGCTGCAGGAAGAGGAACATGAGCAGCAGCGGCAGGATCGCGACGAGCGCCGCCATGAAGAGCTCGGCCAGGTTGACCGACTGCGCGGTGAGGAAGGTCGACAGGGCGATCTGCACGGTCCACGCCTCCTGGTCCTGGGCGATGACCAGCGGCCAGAGGAAGGCGTTCCACGAGCCGATGAACGTGATCGTGCCGATCGCAGCCGCGAAGCCGTAGGAGTTGGGCACGACGATGCGCCAGAACGTGCCCCAGTAGCCGAGCCCGTCGATGAAGGCCGCCTCCTCGATCTCCTTGGGAAAGCCGAGGTAGAACTGCCGGAAGAGGAACGTCGCCAGCGCCTGGAAGAGCCCGGGGATGATGAGGCCCCGCAGCGTCGAGACCCAGCCGAGGGTCGAGACGAGCACGAAGCTCGGCACGAACGTCACCGCCGCCGGGATGAGCAGCGACCCGGTGACCGCGAGGAAGACGGCGTTGCTCCACCGGTAGGGGATCCGCGCCAGGCCGTAGCCCGCCAGGCCCGAGACGACGAGCACGCCGACGGTCTGGGTCACCGAGATCGCGATGGAGTTGAGCAGCGAGCGGGCCATCGGCACGGCCGGGTCGGTGAAGAGCGTGCGCAGGTTGCCCCACTCCCACGTCGGCGGCACGAAGTGCCAGCGCGGGGCCGTGATCTGCGCCTCGGTCATGAGCGCGTTGCGCAGCAGCAGGTAGAAGGGCAGCACGAAGAGCAGCGCGCCCGCGGCCAGCACGGCATAACGAGCCGCGGCGGCGGCTCGGGCGCGGGGGCCCTTGTCGACGATCGCCATCAGTCCTGTGTCCTCCCGTCAGTCGTCGGCGCGCAGCAGCCGGCCGAAAAGCACGGCGACGAGCGCGATCATCGCGGTGAGGATGAGCGCCCCGGCGCTGCCGTGCCCGAAGTCCTGCCCCTGCCCCAGGGCCGTGTAATAGAGGTAGACCAGCGGCGGGCGGGCGTACGGCGGGTAGGTGCCGAAGCTGGAGAGGATGTTGTAGAACTCGTCGAACGCCTGGAACGCGTTGATGAGCAGCAGCAACAGCACGGCCACCGACGTCGGCCGCAGCAGCGGCACCGTGATGTGACGCAGCACCTGCCAGCCCTGCGCCCCGTCGATCGCCGCCGCCTCGTAGAGGGTCGGTGAGATCCGCTGCAGCCCGGCGAGGAACAGGATCATGTAGAAGCCGATCTGCAACCACAGCCGGGCCGAGACGATGACCAGCCAGTACCACGGCGGGTCGGTCACCGACAGCCACGGGATCGCCGAGACGCCGAACCAGCCGAGCACATAGTTGGCCAGCCCGAAGCGCACCCCGGAGAAGATCGACATCTTCCAGATGAGGGCCGCCACGACATACGAGCAGGCCGTCGGAAGGAAGAAGACCGACCGGAAGAACGTCTGCGCCACGCGCGTGCGCGCCACGAGCACCGCCGTGCCGAGCGAGAGCACGAACGTCGTCGGCACGATGAACGCCGCGAACACGAGGAACGTCCAGAGGCTCTCGCGGAAGTTCGGGTCCGAGAGCATGTCGACGTAGTTGCCGACGCCCACGACCCTCGTGGGCGTCACCGTGTTGTAGGCCTCGAAGAACGACAGGTAGGCGCTCCACGCGATCGGCACGTAGATGAAGAGCACCAGCCCGGCGAAGAACGGCCCGACGAACACCCAGAACCACAGGTTCGCGTCCTGCCGCCCGAGCAGGCGGCGCCGCCACGAGACCTGGCGCACCTCCCCGTTGCCGGTCACGCCCGGATCAGGCCTGGAGGCGCTTGAGCTCGGCGTCGACGACGGTCTTGACCTTGGCGATCTCGGCCTTGGGGTCGGCGCCCTCCTTGACGATGCGGGTCATCATGTCGCCGAACGCGCTGGAGCACTTCGGCGTCCACAGCATCGGCGTCTGCGCGTGCCCGTACTGCGTCGCGAACGACGCCGCTTCGGCGGCCGGACCGGTCTTGAGCTTGTCGGCCCGCGCCACGAGGCTCGTGCGCGCCGGGATGTGGAACCCGTAGGACTGCGCCCAGTCGAGCTGCAGGTCGGTCTGGTCGACCCAGAGCCACTTCACGAAGGCCTTCGCCGCGTCGACGTTCTGGCCCTTGGCGAAGACGCACGAGCCGTAGGCCCCGACCGGCACCGCCGGCGCGCCGCCCGGCATCGCCGGCCACGGCAGCACGCCGTAGTCGCCGGGGATCGCCTTCTCGATGTCGGGCAGCGTCCACAGCCCGGTGAACTGCATCGCGGTGAGGCCCTGCGTCAGCGCCGAGGCGTCGAACCAGTCCTTCGGCGCCCCGAGCAGCAGCGTCTTGGACGTGAAGAGCTCGCGCAGCGTCGTGAACGCCGCCACCGCCTTGGGGTCGTCGAAGCCGAACGTCCCCTGGTTCGTCAGGTAGTCCAGCCCGCTGGCCCACAGCATCGGCCCGCCGAGGATCGACACGCCGCCGTCGTTGCCGACGAACAGGCCTTTGGTGTCACCGGTCGTCAGCGCCTTGGCCGCCGCCATGAGCTCGTCGACGGTCTTGGGCGGCTGCACCCCGGCCTGCTGCAGCAGGCTCTTGCGGTAGACCAGCAGCTGCATGTCGATGACCTGCGGGATCGCGTAGACCTTGCCCTGATAGGTCATGCGGGCGAGCACCGAGGGATTGACGTCGGACTTCGCGTCGCCGAGCAGGTCGGTGAGGTCGGCGACCTGCCCGCCCTTGATCATGTCGATCGTCGGGCCGTTGCCGTATTCGAAGACGTCCGGGGCGCCGGAGGTGAGCAGCGTGGCCACCATCGACTGGTCGTAGTCTCCCGGCTTCCACGTCACCGTGACGGTCGCGTCCGGGTAGCCCTTCGCATACCGCTCGACCGCCTGCTGCGTGCCGGCCTCGCCGTACTGGTGATACCACTGGTTGAGGGTCGGCTTCGCGGCGCCGCCGGTGCCGGTCGCGCCCGGGCCCGCCTCCTGGCGGCCGGTGTTCGAGCCGCAGGCCGCGAGCGCGCCCAGCGCCCCGATGCCGCCACCGAGGCCCAGCACCTGCCGCCGCGTCAGCGGCGCGTTCGTCATCTCCAGCCTCGACCTGCGTGTGCCGACCATCCGACCCTCCCGTTGACTGCGGCCTCGTGAGGTTTCAGAACCTACCCCCGACCGCCGACAAGCTCACGCACCTGCCGGCGACGCGATGCAGCGCACCGCGATCCGCGCGGGTCATCGCCGACGACCCGACCCTTGTCACACCCCTCGCCTACCATCGGGGCATGAGCACGCACGGGCTGCTGCAGGCACGCGAGAAGATGGCCGCGGCCGGGGTCGACAAGGCCGCGATCGACGTCTTCGAGCACTACTACCACCAGCTCGAGGCGGGCGAGACCGGACTCATTCCCGAAGCCACGATCGACCCTCTGCTCGACCCGCCGCGCCTGGAAGACGTGCAGGTCAGCGAGGAGCAGGCGCGCGACGCCATCCGGCAGACCGTCATCATCAAGCTCAACGGCGGCCTGGGCACGTCGATGGGCATGTCGAAGGCCAAGTCGCTGTTGCCGGTGCGCGACGGCAAGTCGTTCGTCGACCTGCTCGTCGACCAGGTGCGGGCGACCCGCCGACGGTACGACGCCCGGCTGCCGCTGCTCTTCATGAACTCCTTCAACACTCGCGACGACACGCTCGCCGCACTGGCCAGGCATGACGACCTCGCCGTCGACGACCTGCCCCTGGACTTCCTGCAGAGCCAGGAGCCGAAGCTGCTCGCCGACGACCTCGACCCCGTGAGCTGGCCGGCCGACCCGCGGCTCGAGTGGTGCCCGCCGGGGCACGGCGACCTCTATCCGTCGCTGCTGTCGACGGGCATCCTCGCCCAGCTCGTCGAGGCAGGCTTCCGCTATGCGTGCGTCAGCAACTCCGACAACCTCGGGGCGGGGCCGGACGCGACGCTGGCGGGGTGGTTCGCGAGCACCGGGGCCCCCTATGCGGCCGAGGTATGCCGGCGCACGGCGATGGACCGTAAGGGCGGCCACCTGGCCGTCCGCAAGAGCGACGGCCAGCTCATCCTGCGCGACACCGCGCAGTGCCCGCCGGAGGAGATGCACTACTTCACCGACGAGCACCGGCACCCCTACTTCCACTGCAACAACCTGTGGTTCGACCTGCCGGCCGTGCTGCGCGTGCTCACCGAGCGCGGCGGGGTGCTCGGCCTGCCCCTCATCCGCAACGCCAAGACCGTCGACCCGAGCGACGCCGACTCCCCCGCCGTCGTGCAGATCGAGTCGGCCATGGGCGCCGCGATCGAGGTGTTCACCGGCGCCCAGGCCATCTGGGTGCCGCGGCGACGGTTCCTGCCGGTCAAGACGACCAACGAGCTGCTGCTGCTGCGCTCGGACGCCTACGACGTCGCACCTGACGGGAGCCTCACGCTGACCGTCGACGAGGCGCCGGTGATCGAGCTCAGCAAGGCCTACAAGAAGATCGACGACTTCGAGCGCCGGTTCCCCTCCGGGCCGCCCTCGCTGCGCGAGGCGCGAGGGCTGCGCGTCGACGGCGACTGGACGTTCGGCGCCGACGTGCAGGTCGTCGGCGACGCCACGCTCGATGAGGCGGGCGGCACGGTCGACGACGGCGCTCGCCTCGGGGCGTCGTGATCACCGGGCGCCGATCGTCGGGGATCGTGCCGTGACGACACCCGGGGCGGGCGGGCTGGGCGCCGAGCCGCCGGTCGTGCGGACGCGTCCGTCGATGACGCGCCGACTCACCTGGTGCGCCGGCGGACTCCTGCTGCTCGGGGTCGTCGGCATCGCGGGCCCGGCCGCGTGGACCCACGCGCGGGCGAGCGGCCGGCTCTACACCGCCGCCGATGTCGCCTCGGTGCCACCGACCGACGTGACGATGGTGCTCGGCGCCGGAGTCGACGCGGACGGCCGCCCCTCGCTCTTCCTCAAGGCCCGGCTCGACCTCGCCGTCGACCTCTACCGACGCGGACTCACCCGGGTCATCCTCGTCTCGGGAGCCAACCCGAGCCCCGACTACGACGAGCCGACGACGATGCGCGACTACCTCGTGGCTCAGGGGGTGCCGGTCGAGCGGGTCGTCGCCGACTTCGCCGGGCTCGACACCTACGACTCGTGCGCGCGGGCGCGGCGGATCTTCGGCGTCGAGCGGCTGCTCGTCGTGTCGCAGACCTACCACCTGCCCCGGGCGCTCACGATCTGCCGCGAGCTGGGGCTCGATGCCATCGGGGTCGGCGACGACAGCGCCCGCCGCTACGCGCCGGTATGGCGCGAGGGCGAGCTGCGCGAATACGGCGCCAACGTCAAGGCGGTCTGGGACGTGGCATCGCGGCGCGACCCGATCCTCGGGCCGCCGGAGTCGGCCGTGCACGACGCCCTGACCGCACACGCGAATCGAGAGGACGGCTCGACGTGGCCGTAGAGCCCAGCCAATGGGAGCGGATCATCGCCGCCAACCCCGACCATTCCCGGTGGTACATCCAGCGCTTTCGCGACCTGGCCGAGGCCGGCGACGACATCGTCGGCGAGGCGCGGCTCGTCGACGCGATGGTGCCGCGGGGGGCGCGGGTGCTCGACGCGGGCTGCGGCCCGGGTCGTCTCGGCGGCCACCTGCACCGGGCCGGGCACACCGTCGTCGGGGTGGACGTCGACGCGGCGCTCATCGCTGCCGCCGAGCAGGACCACCCCGGCCCGACGTGGCTCGTCGGCGACCTCGCCGAGCTCGACCTGCCGGCCCGCGGCATCGCCGCAGGCTTCGACGTCATCGTCTGCGCCGGCAACGTCATGACGTTCCTCGCGCCGAGCACCCGCCGCGACGTGTTGCGCGGCTTCGAGCGGCATCTGGGCGTCGACGGTCGCGCGGTCGTCGGGTTCGGGGCGGGCCGGGGCTACCCGTTCGAGGAGTTCTTCGACGACGTCGAGACCGTCGGTCTGCACACCGACCTGCGGCTCGCGACCTGGGACCTGCGCCCCCTGACCCCGACGAGCGACTTCCTCGTCGCCGTGCTGCGACGCAGCTGAGCCGCGGCCGCACGACGGCGCCGACCCCCGGACGGGGTGCCGCTCGGGGGACGGCGCGGCACCCGCTACCGTCGACCGGGCCCGGGCCGCAGCACGCGCGACAGCAGCGGCGCGGCGGCGAGCATGATGACGAGCCGGATGACTTGCACGGCGAGCACGAACGTCACGTCCGCGCCCGCGTCGACCGCGGTGGCCAGCACGGCATACAGGCCGCCGGGCGTCGTCGCGAGGTAACCGTCGAGGGCCGACTGGCCCGTGACCCGCGCCAGCAGCACCCCGAGGCCTGCGCTGACGACGATGACCGCGACGATGAGGCCGATCGCGGCGGGCAGCAGCCGCGCGATCGAGCGCAGCGTCGTCGGTGTGAAGCGCAACCCGACATAGGCGCCGATGAGCACGTAGCCGAAGGACAACACGAGGTCCGGCACGCCGAGCGCGATCGAGGTGCGCGACGCCACGAGCAGCCCGACGCCGATCGCGACGGCCAGCGGCCCGAGCAGCGCCCCGGCGGGCAGCCGCAGCGCGGTGCCGACATACGTGCCCACCACCCCGCACCCCACGACGTAGGCGAGCGAGACCACCCACGACGCCGAGCCGCCCGTGACGAGCACGGCGCCGGTGTGCTCGGGCCGGAACACGAGCGCCGCGACGACCGGCATGCCGACGAGGATGAGCAGGACCCGCACGTATTGGATGACCGATACGACCCGGTCGTCGGCACCGAGCTCGCGGGCGATCGCCGTGATGCCCGAGGCTCCGCCCGCGATCATCGAGAAGACCCCGGTCGCGGCCGACAGTCCGCCGACGCGGGCGAACACCCACCCCGACACGATGCTCACCGCGAGGGTCGCCAGGCCGGCCACGGCGATCGCGGCACCGGTCGAGCCGGCGAGCTCGCGCAGCGTCGTGGGGTCGATGAGCGCCCCGATCGAGACCCCGATGACCGCCTGCCCGACGATCGGGGCGCGGCGCGGGAGCGTCAGCGTCGGCAGCGTGCCCAGGGCGCCGATCCGGCGACCGGTGCCGAACACGGCATACGCCATCGACCCGACAACCGCGCCGAAGAGCAGCGGCGACGGCAGGTCGAGCGCCGCGAAGCCCGCCGTGCACGCCGCGACGAGCACGCTCGCCACGAGCCAGCCGACGACGCGCCGGCGCCCACCCGGCGGGCCGGCGCTCAACACCGCTCCCGGCTCGCCGCGCCGCATCGCCGCCAGACGCGGCCCGCCCCGGCCTCGACGAGACCGGGGCGGGCAGCGGACGGCGTGTGGGGGGTCGTGGGCTGCGGCACGGTGTTCAGTGTGCCGAAGCCGCGGCCCACGCCGTGATCAGGGGTTGATCCGGTCCTGCGGGCCGGTGCCCGAGACCTCGCCGTGCGTCTGCAGATAGGTGTCCTCGGGCATGAGGATCCAGGCGATGGGATAGAGGATGATCTGGCTGCCCGGGAGCACGAGCATCGAGGCGATGATGAGGGCCCGCATCGCCCAGGCGTTGATGCCGAGCTTCTCGGCGAGGCCCCCGCACACGCCGGCGAGGACGCGTTCGGTGCTGGACCGGGTGATGCCCTGGCGGGCGAGCGAGGCGTGGATGCTGTGCATGACTGCCTGTCCTTCCATGTAGACGACGGGGTCGGCGCACCGGGAAACTCCGGCCGCGAAGACACTCACCAGCCTGTCGCGATTCGGCGCCGGCCACCATGCGGTGCCACCCTGAATCGACCCGGCCTGCGCTGTCGTCACCCCTGGGGGCCGAGCCGGCGATGTCCCCGGCAACCCCGGGGGCGCGCCCGGGCAGTTTGTCAGCCCGTGTCGATGGTGCGAGGGTGGGCGCCATGGCGATGTCCCCCTCAGCCGGCCCCACCGCCGGCCGGGCTGGTGTGCCCTGGCCGCGGACCGCACTCCCCGTCGTGGCCGCTCCGATGGCCGGAGGCCCGTCGACTCCCGCCCTCGCGGCCGCCGTGACGCAGGCCGGCGGCCTGGGGTTCCTCGCCGCCGGGTATCGACCCGCCGAGCAGCTGGCTCACCAGGTGCGGGCCACCAGGGAGCTCACCCAGGGACCGTTCGGGGTCAACGTCTTCGTGCCCCACGTCGAGGCGGACCACGGACTGCTGCGGGCGCACCGCACGGCGGTGGCCGCGTATGTCGAGCTGTTGGCGGGCGAGGCCCTGCGCCTCGGGGTCGACCTGCCCGAGCCCGACTGGCACGACACCGACGGGTGGGACGACAAGCTCGACGTGCTCGAGGCCGACCCGGTGGCGGTCGTGTCGTTCACGTTCGGGGTGCCGCACGTCGACGTCGTCGAGCGACTGCACGCGGTCGGCACGAGTGTCGCCGTGACGATCACCTGCACCCGGGAGGCCCAGGCCGCCACGGCCGCCGGCGCCGACGCCCTCGTCGTGCAGGGCTGCGAGGCCGGCGGGCATCGGGGCACCCACGACGTGACGTCGACCCCCAACCGGCTCGACCACATCGAGCTGCTGCGCCTGTTGCAGGGGCACCCCACCGCGCTCGTGGCGGCCGGTGGGGTGACGACGAGTGGCGACACGCGGCGCGCTCTCGACCTCGGGGCGGTCGCCGTGCAGGCCGGCACCGCCTACCTGCTGGCGAACGAGGCGGGCACGAGCGAGTCGCACGCCCGTGGCCTGCAGGATGCCTCGTTCGAGGCGACGATCACGCGAGCCTTCTCCGGCCGCCCGGCGCGCGGCCTGCGCAATCGCTTCGTCGACGCCTTCGACGCCTACGCGCCGGCGGTCTTTCCCGCCGTCGACCAGCTCACCAAGCCGCTGCGGGCGCGTGCCGCCTCGCTCGGCGACGTCGGCGGCGTCTCGCTGTGGGCCGGTGCCGGCTGGAGGGCGGTCGCGCCGGCACCCGCCGCGGACATCACGCGTCGTCTGGCCGGCGTGACCTGAGCGTCGGCGGCGCCGCCGACGCTCGGAGGGCGCTCGGAAGGGTTGCCATTTCTTGAACGAAGCTTGACCGGAAGGTCATTGAGCGCCAAAGGGTTTCGCGTCGACAATGACGTTGGGAGTCGCTGTCGTCTCGGGGCGCATCGTCAGCTCCCCCAGTGCTAACAGCGAACACACGCGCGGTTGCCGCGCCGGCCCTCGCCAGGGGAGCGAGCCGGGGCGACACCGATCGAGGGAGCCCCACCATGCTGACGAATCCCCTGGCCTCGAACCCGGATCTGGCCACCGCGGTGGGCGCGACTCGGCTCTACGTGCTCGTGCGGGACGCCTACCTGTCCGCGCCCCGGGTGACCGCCGACAAGCTCGCCGCTCTCGAAGGGCTGCGGGGGGCCGTCACGATGCCGACGCGCAGCTGCGGCGGCCCGTGCGCCGGGCTGCGCGGGTGCCCCGCCGTGGACGAGCCCGGGTGCGCCCTCACCGGGGTGCGGCTCGTCGAGTGGCTGCGGACGAGCATGCACGAGTCGTCGCGGGTCCTGGGACCGCAGGACAGCGCCATGGCCCTGCTCGACGTGCTCGTCTCGGCCCGGCCGCCGCGTCCCGTGAGCACGTCGTCGGCCGCGCACACCGGTGACTCGCCCGACTGGTCGGCGGAGCCGCTCACCCTGCTGGCCGACGCCGGCGCGTACGCCGCCGCGCACGTGCCGGTCTCGTCGCTGCACCGGTTGACCCGCCTGCACCGGGCGGCTCGCCGCTTCCTCGTGGCCGGCAGCCGGATCGCCCTGCCCTCGCGCGCGCTCCACTGCCACGTCGACGGGCCGCTCGACGCCGTCGCCGACATGCTGGGCGCGGTGCTCGGGGTGTGCCCGCCGACGGCCCGCGGCACCGCCGCCGTGCTGCTCGACGGTCGACCGATCACCCCCGCCCTGGGCCTGGCCGGTGGCATCGTCTTCGACCGGCTCACCGGGGCCACGGACTTCGCGGGGCGCGACGCCTTCGTCGGCACCGCGCTGGCCCGTGTGACGCCCGTGGGCCTCATCCACCATCTCGCCTCACTGGAGTGCGCCCTGCGGATCCGCCCCACGCTGCGCACCCCCCTGGCCGCAGCCTTGGACGCCCTGCGCGAGGACATCGCCATGGCCGACGCGCGCGACGAGACGCAGACGAGCCACCTCCGCGCCGGTCGCCGCGCCGTCGAACTGTGCGTGCTGCGGCTCGGCACGAGCGAACCCGGCCGCATCGCCGGGCTCGCGATGCGTCGCCACTTGTCCTGGTAGCAGCTCCACCGCGTCCCGCAAGGTCCCACGGGGCGCTGCGGCTGCCCGGCGCGGTCGCGGACCGCCGGTGACGCCCACGGAGCGGGCCGGCCTCGCGGGCCCCTGCGAAGCCGCGTCGATCCTGGGGTGCGCCCCGACACGTCCCGGCGGTTACGCGCGCCACACGCGGTTGTGCTGCAGGGACGGCCCGCCGCGTCGATGGGGCAGCAATGAGGCGACCGACCGGTCGCCCTGCCGCGACACCCGACCCGAGCCCGCCTCGCCTGCCCCGTAGGAGCGCCCGTCATGACCACGCTGCCCGCCTCGCCCCGCCCCGACGCGCGGATCGGCTCGGCGGCGCTGCGCCCGGACACCCTCGCCGCGGCGCGGCGCCGGGAGATCGCGCTGCTCACCCGCTACGCGACGTCGCAGGACCACGGGCTCCTGGCCCCGGCGCGCGTCGAGGTGTCCGGGGGTTCCAGCGTGCACGTCGACGGCGTCGACGGGGCGGGCACGCTCTTCGTGGAGGCGCACGCCTACGACGAGTCGCTCGACCGGGCCCAGAGCACGCTCGTCGTGCAGGACCTCTTCAAGCTCGCCCTCGTGGGTCGCACCCATCCGAGCGCCCGCACGGTGCTCGTGCTGGCGGGGCTGCCTGCGGCGCGGTCCGTGCGCGCGCTCGTGGCGGTCATGCCGAGCCTGCGCGAGATCGAGATCGTGGTGGTCGCGCCGGAGTGAGGCCGGCGTGAGGCCCGAGCGAGCTGCCTTGTGACCCACGGAAACTCTGCGTGGTCTGCACTACCCTGGCAACGCTTTGCTGCCCGCCGCCCCCGCCTGGAGAAAGCCCGCGATGCCCCGCCGTCTGCCGCTGCTCGTGGCGAGCCTCCTGCTCGCCGGTTGCTCGATGACACCAGGGGGGCTGTCCGCGCAGCAGCTGCGCACGTCGCTGCCGGCGGCGGCCGAGGTCGGCCCGGGGTGGACCCTCGTGGGCACGACGACGTCGCGGCCGACCGACTCCTCGTGGGACGACGCCCTGACCGAGGCGGCCAAGGACACCTCCGCCTGCCACGACGCGCTGCTGGCGCTGGAGCAGGCCCAGGAGCAGCCGGCGCCGGCGCGGTTCGCGCGATCGATCTACCGGCGTGAGGCGGCGGGCGCCGACTCCGACCGCGACCTCACGCTGACGCTCGAGACCTTCGGCACCGTGCCCGACCGCCGCGCGGCCATCCACGCCATGACCGCGGCCTGCGCGGAGCCGATGCGCCTGAAGGCGGGGGTGCGCACGGTGACGATGATCGTGCGCGACCACGAGGACACCGCGCCGGGCTCGGTCGGCTATTCGGTGGAATACCGCACGAGCGGGCTGTCCTACTCCTTCGACTATCTGCTCGCGCGGCGCGAGGGGGCGCTGGTGTCGGCCTCGACGACGGGGCCGTCGAGCGCGGGCAACCAGGACGTGCTGCGCCGGGCCGTGACCCTCGCCGGCGGCAACCTGGAGCGAGCCCGGGGCGCCACCCCGACGCCGTGACGCGGCCCCGATCGTCGAGTGTCAGATCGTCGAGTGTCAGCGGGCCTCCCCCGCCTTGACTGCTGCGGCGCCGAGCACGATCGCCACCCCGCCCAGCAGTTGCACCGCCGTCGGCAACTCGCCGAGGAAGAGCCAGGCGAACCCCACGGCCGCCAGCACCTCGATGAGCGAGACGAACGAGGCCACCCGCGAGCCGAGCGCACGCGCCGCGAACAGCCCGGTCGTGTAGGCGAAGACCGCGGTGACGAGGGCGAGCAGCGCGAGCGGCACCAGGGGGCTGACGACCCACTGGCCGAGCGCGACCGGCGCCGACGAGGTCGTCCACTCGAGCGCGCCGGTCACCGCGACGAGTCCGAGCACCCCGGCGGCCACGCCCATGCCCGCGCCGACGAGCACGAGCGGCGGCAGGTCCGGGGTCGGCCGCGCCGACAGCACGAAGTAGCCGGCGAGGCTCACCGCGGCGGCCAGCGCCCAGCCGAGGCCGACGACGTCGACCGAGACGGCACCGGTGATGCCGAGCACGAGCGCCAGACCCGTCATCGCGAACAGCACGCCGGCGGCGGTCAGAGGGTTGGGCCGCTGGCCGTGGCGAGCCCAGAGCCACCCGACGATGAGCACGGGCGCGAGGTATTCGATGAGCAGCGCGAGCGCCACGGGCAGGGTCTGCACGGCGACGAAGTAGCAGAGCTGGGTCGCCGCGACCGCCACCGTGCCGTAGGCGAGCAGCAGGCCCGCGTGGGCGCGCAGCACCCGCAGGCGTCGCCGCATGAACCACAGCGCGGGGATGCCCATGAGCAGCGCCGCCCCGCCGACCCGCACCGTGACCGTCGCGAGCGGCGACCAGCCCGTGACCATGAGGCCCTTGGCGAGCGTGCCGGACATGCCGAACGCGAGGCAGGACAGCAGGGCCCAGCCGAGCCCGCGCAGCGTCGAGGCCGGCCTGGGCGTCACGGGCGGCTGCGTCGGCACCAGCGGCGGCTGCTGCGCGGCGGTCGGTCGGCCCGGGCCGTCGCCGATCTTCGCCGTGGCGAGGGAGGGGGACGCACCGGGAGCCGCGCCGAGGCCGCTGCGGACGGACACGCGCACGGGCGCTCTCCTTGCCGAATGGCTGCCACGAGTGCAGCGTCCTGAGTCAACCGTCATGAGTCAACTATGGTTACGATCATGACGGTAAGGCCGATGGCCGTCAGGAGTCAACATGCTTTTCGCCCATGACACGAATGTCTCGCTCGCGATGGTCGCGGCCCTCGTGAACACCGCGGGCGAGCCCGACGAACTCGCGACCGTCACCGACGTCACCGACTTCCTGCGCCGCTGGGAGCTCACCGGCCGGATCGACGGGGACGAGGCCGAGCTCGCGGCGATGCGACGCCTGCGCGACCGGCTCCGGGGGCTCTTCGGGGTCGACGAAGAGGCGGTCGCGACCGGCGTCAACGCATTGCTGCGTGAGGGGCGGGCGTTGCCTCAGGTCGTGCGGCACGACCACTGGAGCTGGCACCTGCACGCCACCGACAGCGATCGCCCGGCGGCCGACCGGATCGGCGTCGAGGCGGCCATGGCCCTCGCCGACGTCCTGCGCGCGCAGGAGGCGGACCGGATGCGGCTCTGCGCGGCACCCGACTGCGACGGCGTGCTCGTCGACCTCTCACGCAACCGCTCGCGCCGCTTCTGTAGCACGACCTGCGGCAACCGGGTCGCGGCCGCCGCCTATCGCGCGCGGCAGGCCGGTCAGGCCGGTCAGGCATAGGAGCGCGCCGGCGACCCGGTCCGCGCCGGAGGGCCCGCCTCGGTAGGCCCGGGATCAGACGGCCGGGATCAGACGGCCCGGATCAGACGGGCTGCCCCTGCGTCGCGGGCTCCGCGGCGACCGTCCCCCGTTCGATGGGCTGCCGGTCGATCGGTCGCCTGCCGATCGACTCCGGGCGGGCCGCCCGCCAGCCCGTCAGCCGCCCGGCCGGCGCCGACACGGAGAAGTCAGGCAGCGGCTGCACGCGCACCTGCATGGTCGCCACGTCCACGACCGTCACGGTCTCGTCGGGCAGCATGAGCCAGCCGGAGCGGTCGAGTCCGCTGGAGGAGAAGGCGAGTGCGCCCTGCGGCGTCCGCAGCATCCCGAGCCGGTAGTAGCTCTCGTTGTGATCGGCGGGCAGCTCGGCCGGCCGCAGACCCGAGGCGTCGAAGTGCTCGTAGGGCACGGCCGCGGTCGTCGAGGCGTGCACGACGATCATCTGCCGCGCGTCCATGACGACGGCGTTGAGGCTGGCGGTGGGATAGAGGGCCCGCAGGGTCGCCACGGCGCTGCGGACGGCATCGGGCAGGGTCGGCGCGCTGGCGGCGTGCTGCCGCACGAGCGCCAGGTAGAGCTCGCTGTCGGTGTCGCCCTCGACGGCCGCCGCGAACTCCGGCTCGAGGAGGTCTCGGACGAGCTCGGTGGGCAGGAAGGACCCGTTGTGCGCCAGGCCGATGCCGTCGACGACGAAAGGATGCGTGTTCTCGAGCCGCACGGGAAGGGCGCCGGTGGCGAGTCTCAGGTGGAACGTCCGGGCCCGCGAGAGCGGCTCGCGCAGCGCGTGAGCGAGCCGCACATCACCGAACGCCGACGCGGCGTCGCGCTCTCGCACGAGTCGCGGGCGCGCGCCCGTCTCGTCGATCCACATCGAGCCCCAGCCGTCGTCGTGCAGACGACCCATGCGCTGGAACGTCTCGCACTGGCCGTCGCCGATGACCTCGTTGATGCAGGTCGGCGCCGGGGCCACATAGGCCAACAGTCGACACATGACGAAACCCTCCTGACGTCAGGCTAGATCGACGGGGGCATCCTCTCGCTGAGTCCTGCCTCGTTGTTACCGTTCCCGCATGACCGACCTCACTCGACCGGCCCGTCCGGTGCGGATCGGGGTGCAGCTGCACCAGCAGCACGCCGACTACTCCCAGCTGCGGGACGCGCTGGCGCGGGCGGAGGACGCCGGCGTCGATGTCGTCTTCAACTGGGACCACTTCTTCCCCCTCTACGGGGACGCGGACGGCAAGCACTTCGAGTGCTGGACGATGCTCGCAGCGTGGGCCGAGCAGACCTCCCGCGTCGAGATCGGGGCGCTGGTGACGTGCAACTCCTACCGCAACCCCGAGTTGCTCGCCGACATGGCCCGCACGGTGGACCACATCAGCGGCGGGCGGCTCATCCTCGGGCTCGGGTCGGGCTGGTTCGAGCGGGACTACGACGCCTACGGCTACGAGTTCGGCACCGCCGGCGGGCGACTCGACCGGCTGCGCGACGATCTGCCCCGGCTGGAGGCGCGGCTGGCGACGCTCAACCCACCCCCGATCCGAGACCTCCCGGTGCTCATCGGCGGTGGCGGTGAGCGCAAGACACTGCGCCTCGTCGCCGCCCACGCCGACATCTGGCACAGCTTCACCCAGGGCGAAGAGCTCGCGCACAAGCTCTCGGTCCTCGACGAGCATTGCCGGGCGATCGGGCGCGACCGGTCGCAGATCGAGGTCAGCGTCGGGGTCGGCGGCCGCGGTCGCGAGGGCAGGGCGCCGCTCAGCCCGCAGGAGGAGGGCGAGCCCCTACTGGCCCTGGGCGCCACGCTGTTCACCATGGGCACCGGTGGTCCCGGCTTCGACCTGAGCTCGTTGCCGGCCTGGCTGGCCTGGCGCGACGAGGTCAACGCCCGCTGACCCCGCCGCGCCGACGGGCCGACCCCGGCCGGGGCGTCGCCTCAGCTCCGGGCCGCCGGCGGTCACGGGGGCGGCGGCCGGACCTGCCGCAGGCGGGTCGGCGGCGCCGGGCGACCTGGACACGGCAGGGCGCGCGGCCGGCTCGGCCCGCAGCGTCGGCAGCGTCGGCAGCGCAGCGGCGTACGCGGCCGCGGCCCGCGGGTTCTGGCTCAGCGCGCACCGGCAATAGTCCTGCGTCTCCTCGAAGTACGCGTCGAACGCCATGAGATCGGCGTGCTCGGCCATCCACGTCATCACGTGCTCGATGTAGTCGGGGTTGTCGCCTCCGGAGGCGTCGCTGCCGGTCATGACCCCCCACTCGGGCAGGGCGAAGCGCTTGCCGTGCGCGCGGGCGAAGTCCGCCCAATAGTCCCACCCCTGGTCTTTGGAGCGGTGCTCGTCCCAGCCCGATCCGCGGTAGGCCGGATACCAGTCGTAGGCGTCGATGCCGACGACGTCGACGACGTCGTCCCCCGGGTAGGCGAGGCTCGCGTCGGGCAGCGATCCCCCGCGTCCTTCGTTGGGGTTGAACACGATCCGCAGCTCGGGGCCGCCGCGCCGCAGGCCGAGCGCCGCGTGCCGGAACGCCTGCCGGTAGGCCGGCACGGTGTCCGGCGTCGTCGCCCACGGCCAGTTGGGGATGTTGAACTCCCATCCCGGCCGCACGTAGGCGTCGGGATAGCGCGCAGCGATGAGCCGCCCGAGCTCCTCCCAGCGCGCCGAGTCGGCGCCCGCCGCCGCCGCCTCGAACGACCCGTCGGAGGGGAACAGGGGCACGCCGACGGCGAGCGTGCCCGTGAAGTCGGCCGGCACGGCCGTCGGGCTCATCCACCAATCCTGCAGGATCGTCTCCCACGAGTCGCGGGTCGGGAAGACCGCGAGCACGTCGACGGCGCGACCGCGGGATCGCGCGAACTCGGAGGTGCGCGCCGCGTCGTGGCTGAACACCCCCGAATCCCAAGGCAGCCCGGAGGCTGACCGGCGGACGCCCGGCGCGGACGGCGCCGCGGGCGCGGACGGCGCGGCGGACGCGGACGGCGCGGCGGACGCGGCTGCGGACTGAGCTGCCGCCGCGGACGAGGGCCCCACGTCCTGCGCACGGACGGGACCGAC
>JBDIAP010000029.1:0-30315 GCA_039812485.1 Kineosphaera sp. | reverse complement strand
TGACGCGCAGCGCGGTCATCCTCGTCGGGAGGGTGCTCGCGGCGCAGACCTTCCCGGACAGCCACCTGTATTCGCCGCTGCGGCAGCGGCACGACTGCGCGGCCGGCTAGCGCAGCTCAGCTGCGCCCGACGATCGTGCCGCCGCGGTCGATGCACACGACGTCGACGACGACGGGCGCCGCGCCGAGCACCCCCTGGGCCTCGGCGCGGGCGGCGCGCGCGACCGCGTCGCCGAGCGGGACGCCGGCGGCCTGCGCGAGCTGCAGCGCCCCGAGCCCGGTCGTCGCCGCGTCGATCGCGCGCGCCAACGCCTCGTCTCCGCCCGCCTCGCGGGACAGCCGCGACAGCAGCGCCTTGTCGACCCGCGACCGCCCGGAGTGCAGGTCGAGGTGGCCGGCGGCGAGCTTGCTGAGCTTGGCGAAACCGCCGCAGATCGTCAACCGCGGCACCGGGTGGCGGCGCAGGTGCTTGAGCACCGCCCCGACGAAGTCGCCCATGTCGAGCAGACTCGTCTCGGGCAGGCCGTAGAGCTCGGTCACGACGCGTTCGGAGGTCGACCCGGTGCACCCCGCGACGTGATCGTTGCCGAGCGCCCGGGCCACGTCGATGCCGCGGTGGATCGAGTCGATCCACGCCGCGCAGGAATAGGGGACGACGACGCCGGTCGTGCCGAGGATCGACAGCCCGCCCAGGATGCCGAGGCGCGGGTTCCACGTGTGCTGCGCGATGGCCGCGCCGTCGTCGACCCCGACGCGCACGACGACATCGGCGACGGCGCCCCGCTCCGCGGCGATGCGCTGCAGGTGCTCGGTGATCATGCGCCGGGGCACGGGGTTGATCGCCGGCTCGCCGACGGCCAGCGGCAGCCCGGGCAGCGTCACCGTGCCGACGCCCGCGCCGGCCTCGAAACGCACGCCCGAGCCCGGCTCGCCGCGGCGCAGCTCGACCCGGATGACCGCGCCGTGCGTGACATCGGGGTCGTCACCGGCGTCCTTGGTCACGGCGGCCATGGCCCGTGCCGGGCCCGCGCCCGGGGCGCCGACGAGCTCGTGGGCGGTGAGCGCGAACGCCGGCGTCTGCCCCTTCGGTAGCACGATCGTCACCGGATCGGGGAAGTCGCCGTCGAGCAGCGCCGTCCACGCCGCGCTCGCGGCCGCCGTGGCGCAGGCCCCGGTCGTCCACCCCGGGCGAAGTCCGGTGTGCGCCAATTGAGCCGACCGTCCGCCGCCGGGCTGGGCAGGGTGCGGCGTGTCGGCGCGGGGAGTCTGGCTCACCGGGCCATGGTGTCACCATCCGATCTGGGGGGATCGCTCCGGCTTCTCGAAGGGACACGTCCATGCCCCAGCTTCAGCGCGTGCTGGCCCCAACCCTCGCCCCGGCCCTCGCCCTCGCCCTCGCGGGGTCGGCGGCGCTCGCGACGCCCGCAGCCGCCGCGACCGGCATTCGCGCCGCCGCGGCGGCGCCGAGCGCGAGTCAGGCGACCCCGGCCCGACAGACCGTGGGCGACGTCGTGGCCAAACCCGGCAGCGTCGGCGCCATCGTCGCGAGCGTCGACCTCGCGCTGCGGGCCTCCGAGGTGCGCCATCACGGGCGCGCGCTGCGCCAGGGCGCCGCCGCCGTCTACTTCGGACCCGAGACGATCGCGCGGCTCAAGGCCTTCCAGCAGCGCAACAAGCTGCCCGTGACCGGTGTCGTCGACGAGGCCACCGAGCGGCTGCTGCGGCCGCGGCTCAGGCTGACCCGCGGCGTGCAGACGATCGGGCGTTCGGTGCAGGGGCGTCCGCTGACGGTGCGCGTCGTCGGCGACCTCGCCACGGCCGAGCGCCGGGTCGTCGTCTTCGGGTGCGTGCACGGCAACGAGTGCGAGGGGGTGCCGATCCTCGACGCCATCGCGCGGTCGACGCCGCCCCGGGGGGTCGCCTACGTGCTCTTCGCCCACCCCAACCCCGACGGCGCAGCCGCGGGCACGCGGCACAACGCCCACGGGGTCGACCTCAACCGCAACTCCATCGGCTGGGTCAAGCGCTATCGGCCCGGGCACGTCTACTACCCCGGCCCCGGGGCCCTCAGCGAGCCGGAGTCGGTGACGATCCGCGACCTCGTCCGGTCGGTGGAGCCGACGGCGTTCGTCACCTACCACCAGGCGCTGCGCTGTATCGATTACGCGGGCCGCGGCGGCCCGTGGGCGAAGGTCTACTCGCGAGCGACGGGGCTGCCGGTGACGGTGCTTCCGGCCTATCCGGGCAGCACCGCGACGTGGCTCGGCACCCGCTACCCGAGCATCGTGTCGCTCACCGTCGAGCTGCCCCGGCCGGTGTCGCGGGCGCTGCTCGACAGGAACATCGCCGCGCTCAAGGACGTCGCGGCGCGGCACTGAGGGCCCTCGCGCGGCGCCGGGTCACGCGCCTGCGATGACCGCGGCCTCCCGGTCGAAGGCGGCGCTGATCTTGGCGATGAGCGCCGCCTCGATGCCCCGGCCGAGCAGGGGCACGGTGACGGCGAGCGTCAGGTCGTAGCGCAGCTCCGAACTCTGCTCGTCGCGGGCCCGCAACGCGGCCGCCCCGTGCAGGCGGGTCGCGGGGATCGCGTCGAGCACGAAATCCACCTCGGCCTGCGCGTCGCCGTCGAGGCGCCACGTCTCGCGGCGCGTGATGCCCGGCCGGGTGCGCAGGTGCGCGACGGCCGGCGCCGGGATCCACGAGTCCGGCAGCTGCGCGCTGACCTCGTAGACGAGGGCGACGTCCGGGCCGGTCGACAGCTCGGTGACGCGGGCGGGCAGGCTCGGCTCGCTCTGCGCGCGGCGCCTGGCCACCTCCGGGTCCTGCAGGCGCCGCAGGATGTCGGCGGGCGTGCCCGGGATCACCCAGGACAGGGAACGGCGGGTGGTCATCGCGCCTCCCGGCCGAGGTAGCGGCGCTCCGCGTACTCCGCGTCGTCGACCCAGAGCCGGGCCTGTGTGTGCCGCAGGAGCGGCCGCAGCAGCGGCCCGAGGCGCCGGGCCGCGGCGAACCCCGGCCGGTCCGAGGAGGCGAGCGTCGCCTCGGTGATGACGGTCACCGGCCCGCCCGCGCCGCGGCCCAGCGGCGTCGCGTGGGTCTCGACGACGCTGCCGGTGCCCTCTCCGTCGATGATGCGCATGACGATCGTGCGGGCGTCGGGACACGTGAACTCCGCCCGCACCGGCACGCCCCACGTGCGGTTGAGGCGGAAGGTCACGTCGACGACGAGGCGGTCGTCGGTGCTCGCGTCGTCGTCGACGACGAGGTGACTGAAGGCGTAGGGGTGGAACCACGCGCCGTGCCACGGGTCGAGCCGGTTGGCGACGACGTCGGCCGGCTCGCACCGCGCCCGCCGCGTGTAGACGGTGACGAGGCTCGTCTCCCGCTCCGGGCGCGTGGCCGGCACCGGCGCCGGCAGCGGCGGCTCCTGCCCCGGGGGCCGCACCCAGAGCAGCACGCCGTCGTCGAGCGCCGGGAAGGTGGCCCACCCGCGCGGCCATTCCGAGGGCAACCGCAGCCCGTGCCAGCGGCACAGGATCTCGCCCGCGTCGACGACGCAGCCGTCGAGGCGGGCCCCCAGGTGCGGGCACGCGCCGGGCCCGGCGAGCACCTGGTCCCCCGAGCGCCACAGCGCGATCTCGGCGCCGGCGACGATCCGCACGAGCGAGCGCCCGCGCGGCAGATCACCGGAGGCACCCACGACATACCACCCGCCGGGGGAGCGACCCTGCGAGCGCCGCAGCGCCCGCTCGATGCGCGGCGCAGTGGCCTGGCGCCACGTGGAGCGTAGGTCGTGCGCGGCGGGCCGGGGCAGGCGGCGAATCGGGAGGTGGGACGGGAGGTTCACGATCGAGTGCTCGCTGTCCGGTGCGGGGAGCGGGGGTTGTCACCCTAGCCCGTCGGCCCGGGCCGCGCGCCGCGGCGGCGACGCGCCGCCGGCCGCAGGACTCCCGCGAGGGGCACGGTCCAGACCCCCTGGCCGACCCGGCCGAACCGGCTCAGCAGGAGGTCCGCCGCCATGATCCCGGTGGTCGCGGCGCGCTCCATGAGCGCGACAGGAAGGTCGACGCGCACCCAGTCGCCGGCGGCGACGACCCGGTCAGCGCCGCTGTCGATGCCGGGTCGCCGCCCCCACGGCTCGGGCGTGACGAGCGGGCAGTCGCGGGCCGCGATCCACTCCTCGTGCACGACGCTCGCGCGCACCAGTTCGGGGTGGAGGCGATGCAGCTGCGCCAGCAGCGAGCGGCGCAGCCGACCGTCGTCGGCGGCGTCGGGCAGCGCATAGGCGTGCAGCTCGACGACGCTGCCGCCGGTGGCTCGCGACCACTCGGCGGCCTCGGCCTCGAAGAGGTGCACGCAGCTGACGTTGTCGAGTTCGGCGAAACCGGCGGTGCCCAGGAACGGCGGCGACCCGGCGCGCACCGGCGCGTCGAGCCACCGTCGCCACACGACGAACCGCGGGCTGTGCGGATGGCGGGCCACCGCGGCCCGCCACGCGGACGACCCGATCCCGGGACTGTCGGCCAGCAGTCGCTGGGCGCCGCCGAGCGTGGCCGCGACGACGACGGCGTCGGCGCTCAGCTCGCGGGAGTCCGCGGACGTGCGCACCGAGACGCTCCGGGGGCCGGGCCGGAGGGCGCCGACCTCGACCCCGGTGCGCACGTCGACGCCGAGGCGGCGCAGGTGCTCGCCCAGCGGTCGCCACAGGACGCGGTCGTAGTCGCCGTCCGGCACGTCGAAGAGCAACCCCTCGGCCGACCCGAGGAAGTAGCTGTGGAACATGGCGACGAGCTCGGCCCCCGAGAACGTCGCCGGATCGGCGAAGAAGCTGCGGGCGAAGACCTCCAGGGCCAGGTGCCGCGCGGCGGGAGGGAACCGCAGCGCGTCGAGCACGTCGGTGGCGCTGCGCCCGTCGTAGGCGTCGAACGAGGCCGGGTAGGCGACCCGCAGCAACCCCAGCGCGGCGCGCAGGTCGACCCGCGCGAGCTGGGCGGCCGGGAAGCTCGGGCTGCGCGCCGCGAAGGCCGCGATGCTCCACGGCGGGGTGCGGGGGAGGCCGGCGAAGGAGTCCCGGTAGCCGTCGGCGTGCACGAGGGGGTAGTCGGCCAGCGGCAGCAACCGCTCCAGCTGCGGGTCCGCGCGGCGCAGGATCGCGCGCAGGTTGTAGTACTGCCGGAAGAACGCGTGGAACCCGCGGCTCATCGTCGTGCCGCCGAGATGGACCGGCACGTCGACGGGCACGTCGACGGGCCAGGACCGGACCCGCCCGCCGAGGCTCGCCTCCCGCTCCAGGAGGGTGACCTGGGCACCGCGCTCGGCGAGCACGGTGGCGGCGGCCAGCCCCGCGATGCCGCCGCCGACGACGACGACGTGCGGGCGCGGGTGCGGTGCGCCCGACGCGCGGGGTGGCGCGTGGAAGGCCGCGTGCCGGTCGCGCCCCGGGGTCGCGCGCCTCATCGGCGGCCCTTCGTCGTCTCTCCCGATCGCCCCGCGGCGTGCCACGCCAGGATCGCCCCGGTCACCATCGAGAAGCCGAAGAGGAAGTCCTCGACCGGGATGTCCCAGGGCGCCCGCAGCCCGCTGATGTGCTCGGGGGAGTAGAGCACGATGGGGGCGGACAGCTTCGTCAGCCAGCCGTCGACGAGCACCTGGAAGCACCCGACGATCGCCATCGAGATCCAGTACTGCGCCGAGCCGAAGATGCCGCTGCGCACGACGCGCAGCTCGAGGACGACGGTGACGAGCACCGAGAGGATCGCGAGCAGCGTGTACTCAGGCACGCTCGCCCCGCAGCCGCCGGAGGACGAACCCCACCGCCTCGTAGGTGAGCAGCCCGCACAGCCCGATGACGACGAAGAAGACGAGCTCCTCGACCGGCATCCGCAGGGGCAGGAGCAGGCCGGTCGTGAACTGCTCGCTGTACCACCAGTGCCCGCGGTGGATGCCGACGATGTCCCAGGCCGCGAAGACGACGACGACCGGCGCGAGGGCCAGGAGCAGGCGCCGCGGTCGCCGGTAGACCCGGGCGCGCAGCGCGAACTCCAGCGGCGCCGTGATCGCCAGGCAGGCCGCCATGAGCGCGAGGTACTGGTAGTGGTCACTCATCGGTGACCCGAGCCTAAGCGGCGGTCAGTGCCAGCGCGCCCAGGCCGCCTGCTTGCTCGTGCCCGCGTAGCCGGCGACCTGGCTCCACGACCCGTGCTCGGCGAGCGTGCGGGCGGACGCGCCGAGGGCCGTCCCCAGGTGCCCGCTCAGCGCGAGCAACTCCTGGAATGCGGCGGGGTCGGGCGAGGCCGCCAGCTCGTCGATCGCCGCTCGGGCTCGCCCGCCGGCTTCGCTCACATCTCGTTCACCCATGCCCGGATCCCGTCCTGCCCGTCCTCGAAGTGGCGACGCCATGCCGTGCCGGGCCACAGGTAGGTCACCTCGCCGCGGGCCGGACGGTAGGCGGCGGTGTAGAGGGTACCGAAGCCGGCCCGGTAGGCCTCCCGGCGCAGCGGAGGTCGCAGGAAGAGATCGGTGACGGCCGCCGGGTCGGCAGGGCCGTCGAGGGCCGAGAGCAGCACGCGCTGGCGCTGCGGCGAGTCGAGCCGGTCGGCGGCGTGCGGGTGCTCGACGCGCTCGAGGCGGTGGTTGGTCGTGGCGCGCAGGGCGCTGACGACCGGTTGTTCACCGGGCGCGACGAAGACCGACGCGTGTCCGCCGCGGGTGTCGACGAGGGCGAGGTTGTAGGCCTGGGCGATCGGCAGCCGCCGGAGCGTCGCGGTCGCCTCGGGCACGTCGGCGCAGGTCTCCAGCAGGTAGCGCAGCACGAGCGGGATGGCGAAGCCGGGGGCGTCGTCGGGTCGCGCCGGCCGCCCCCCATACGTCAGCGACACCGTGAGCCCGTCGGAGTTCATGCCGTCGAGGAGCCCCCACAGCAAGTCGCTCGTGCCGAGCACGCGGCGCCGGCCGGAGTAGTTCGTCGTGGCGACGACACCCTCGAAGAGCAGCGGGTCGTAGTCGTAGTTGCGCACGAGCAGCGGATCGCCGGGGGCGGCGTCGAGCACGAGCTGGGAGCAACCGGCCGCGAACGTCGGCAGCCGCCACATCGTCAGCAGCCGGGCGGCGATGGGGTCGTGTCCGGCCAGCTCGACGAGCCGGTGCCACGTGGGCACGAGCTCGGGCATGTGCCGGGCCAGGGCGTCGCGGGCCTCGACGAGGCCGGGGCGGGCCTCCATCCCGTCGGCCAGATACCAGGCCCGGTAGGCCCGCCACGTCGCGCGGTGCAGCGCCTGCCAGCGCGGGCCGGGCACGTCCTCGCGGTAGGCGGTGAGCTCCAGGCAGCGGGTGCCGGCGGCGCGCGCCGGGGTCTCGGGTCGCGGCGGGGTCGGGGGCGTCGTCGCAGGTGCGGGCTGGGCGGCCCACGCCATGCCGTAGGCGATCCAGGCCTGCCAGTCGTCCGGGCGGGCGGGGACCGCGGGGGTCGTCAAGGTTTGCATGACGTCAATCAAGCATTGACGTGTCTGTGCTGTCAAGTTTGAATTGACGGGCATAGAGTGCCCGCTATGACAGCGGAAGCATCCTTCGAGCACCCCTACTACCAAGCCGAGCCGGGCTCGGCCTGGGACCAGGTCGAGCGGTTCCAGCCGCTCTTGGTCATGCAGAAGCCGCTGGTCTCGCTCGCCAACTGGCAGGAGCCGGGCAACGTCCACTGGTCCTTCCAGCACATGCGCGAGCTCATGCCGAGCGCCGCGATCCACGGCAACGACACCCCGCGCCCGCTGCCGGAGGCGCCCCTCGAGCTCGGTGAGACGCCGACCGGCCTGGAGTGGGCGCCGACTCTCGACGAGCTGCTCGCGGCCACCCAGACCGACGCCTTCATCGTGCTCAAGGACGGCCGCATCGTCACCGAGGCCTACTACGGCGGCCAGGTGCGCCGCACCTCCCACCTCGTCATGTCGGTCAGCAAGTCGATCGTGTCGACGGTGGCGGCGACCCTCGTGGCCGACGGCCTGCTCGACCCCGAGGCGCCCGCCGAGCTCTACGTGCCGGAGCTGGCCCGGTCGGGCTACGCCGGCGCGACCGTGCGTCACCTGCTCGACATGCGCACGGGGGTGAAGTTCAGCGAGACCTATCTCGACCCCGCCTCCGAGGTGCGCGTCATGGAGCGCTCGATGGGCTGGGCGCCGCGCAACCACGGCGACCCCCTGGGCATGTACCCCTACATCCTGACCACGCGCCAGGAGACCGACCACGGGGGCGTCTTCACCTACCGGTCCATGGACACCGACGCGCTCGGCTGGGTCTGCGAGCGCGCCGGCGACCGCCGCATGAACGACATGATCAGCGAGCGCATCTGGCAGCCCATCGGGGCTTTCCACGACGCCGGCGTGACCCTCGACCCGCTCGCGACCGCGATCCACGACGGGGGCATCTCGACGACGCTGCGCGATCTCGCCCGCTTCGGGCTCATGCTCGCCGCGGACGGCGACGTCGACGGGCGCCAGGTCGTGCCCGCGCCGTGGCTGCAGACCGCCTGCTACCCGCCCCCCGACGTGCGCGCGGCCTTCGCGGCGAGCGACAACGAGCCCTACCTCACCGGCGGGTGGTATCGCAACCAGTTCTGGTTCGTGCCCGGCGACGCGGGACCCGTGCAGCTGTGTCTGGGCATCCACGGCCAGATGGTGTTCGTCGAGCGTTCCACCGGCCTGGTCGTCGTCAAGCAGTCGAGCTGGCCGCTGCCGCAGGAGCCGGCCAAGCTCATCGGCACGATCTGGGCGCTGCGCCAGCTCGGCCGGGTGTTGTCGGGCGCGGCCTGACCCCGCGCCCGACAACCTCCCCGATCAGACCTGCCTCGGCCTCCGCGTCTGCGACTACTTCAGGTAGGCGAGGTAGTTGACCGGCTGCGGGTTGGCCCCCAGCGGCACCGAGGTGTAGCGGGCGTGAATGCCCGCGATGAACTGCCGACAGCGCTCGGTCAGCTGGCCGTCCTCGGTCTGCATCCGCGAGCGCGTCACGAGGATGCCGAGGTCGGCGCCCTTGAAGAGGTAGTCCCCCGGGCCGTAGACCCGCAGGAAGAAGGCCTCCTCGGGCTCGTTGAGGTACTGCCAGTCGAGGGTCTTGCGCTCGTGCACGAGGGTGCCGTCGGGGTGCAGCCGATAGATGCCGGTCTCCGGGGCCTCCTCGATGAGCCGGACCTCCGGGTCCGAGGTCTTCATGATGAGCTGGCTCCACACGTCGGCGGCCGCGAGCTCGCGCCAGCGCTCGTTGAGCTCGGGCACATCGAGGTCGTAGTCGACGTCGAAATACTCCAGCAGGTGGAAGAGGAAGAGCGGCATGTCGGCGTAGGCGCCGGCGGTGACGTTGGTCATCGAACTCGCCCCGGAGATGCGCGGGTTGAGCTCGCCGAGGTAGACCTCGTCGGAGTCGAGGTCGACGAGCACGTCGACCTCGAAGAAGCCCTTGTAGCCCTCCTCGCGGAGACGGTCGCCGAGGCGGCTGACGTGCTGGATCGCCCGGGAACGCTGGTCGTCGGTGAGGGCCTCGGGATAGACGTCGTTGCCGCACCAGCCGCCCCGGTAGGGGGTCAGCTCGGGGTAGCCGGTGAGGTCGGTCATGAAGGGGCCGACGACCGTGCCGTGCCGGGTGTTGACGGCCTCGACCGCGGCCGCCCGGTTGCGGATCCGCTTCATGACCTTGATCTCCTCGCCGACGACATCGGCGGAACACTTGTTCCAGTCGTCCCGGTTGGCCACGAAGAACGTCGTCTTGCCCGAGTCGCCGTAGGCCGACTGCAGCACGAGGTCGTCGCCGAGCCCGGCATCGCGCGACTGCTGCGTGAGGTCCTCGTAGGAGCTGACGGTCGTCAGGATGTTCGGCACCGAGGGGGCGCCGGCCTCGTTGCCGAGCTTCGTCGTCGTGATCTTGGAGTCGAGGTGGTTGCGCAGCGCGTGGCTGGGCAGGATGAGGTCGTAGCCGAGCTCCTCGCAGATCTTCTCGGTCTCGGGATTGAAGAACACCATGAGCACCTTGGGCCGGGCCCCGTTGTGCGCCTCCACCTGGGCGGCGATGTGCGCCTGCACCGAGGGGTGGCGCAGCAGGTAGTTGTTGATGTCCTCACCGTCGGCGAACTCGTCGTGGTCGATGAGCGGGGGGCTGAACACCCGCGGGTGGTAGCCGTGCCAGCTGTCGTAGAACGAGATGTAGGAGAAGTTGCGCACCCAGCGGTCGATGCCCAGGAGGTTGAACGCGGTCGCCCCGACGAAGAAGACGGGCGTCTCGTTGGTGCGGAAGAAGCTGCGCATCTCGGAGATGTTGCGCAGGTGGCGGCGCTGCGGTGAGCGCTGCTCCTGCGCCTGCTCGTCCGGCTGGGCGTCGGCGGGGCGGTTCTGCGTAGTGGTCATCGAGGCATCCTCTCGATCCGATGCAAGGAGTCGTGCCAGGTGGCGCCACAGGGAGCGCCCTTGCTGCCACGCGACTGTCAAGAAACCCACGGCCCCGCCTTCGGGTCGAGATCGGCCACCGTCGCCGCCACGATCCGCGCGCACTCCGTGGCGTCGGTGAACCGGGACGGGTCCTGCGGGTTCAGCCAACTGGAGAGTTTCACGACCACCGCGTCGCTATCGGGGTCGATGAGCACGCACTGGCCGTGGATGCCCAGGCACATTAGCGCACGTCCCGTGGGGTGCGGAACCCAGATCTGGTTGCGGTAATGACCGGTGCGCAAGCCCTCGACAGCCAGCTCGTCGTGCTGGGCCAGGCGCTGCTCGACACGGCGCCGGAAAGCGTCGGCGGAGTCCGGGGCCCCCTTGCGGGTGTCCTTGACGAACGTCACGGGCACGACCTGGGTGTCGCCGACCGACCCGCCGTGCAGCAGCAGCAGCGCGAACCGCGCGACGTCGAGGGCGGTGGCGGCCAGGCCGCCCGAGCACTGCGGCGTGCCCGTGCTGTCGACGGCCATCGTGACCGGCCCCGCGACGCCGACGTCGGCGAGCAGCTGCGCGACGAGGTCGCCGACCGCCCGACCCGACGCGCGCTCGAGCACCCACCCCAGCGCATCGGTGTCGAGGGAGCGGTAGGCGAACGGGCCGGCGTGCCGGGCCGCGCGCGGGCTCGACGCGACGAGGGTCCGCAGCGTCGGCGGCGCGACCTGCGGCAGCGCAGGGGCGACGGCGGCGGCGAGCTGGGCGAGCTCGCCCGCGGGGTCGGCATCGTCCTCGTCGTAGTCGAGGCCGCCGGTGCGCATGTCGAGCAGGTCGCGCACCGTGACGCCCGCGTAGCCGCCGCCGAGCAGCTCGGGCACGTAGTCGGCGGCCGCCCGCTCCGGGTCGAGCAGCCCCTGCCCGATGAGCCGGCCGGCGACCACTCCCACGACCGACTTCGTGATCGACATGAGGGCCTGTGGGGTGTCGCGCACGACCTCGTCGCGATACCACTCCAGCGCCACACGGCCGGCGTGCACGACGACGAAGGCGTCGGTGTCGGTCTCGACCAGCCGGTCCCGCAGGGGCCGGGAGAGCCCGTCGACGCCCGGAACCGGCAGGTCGAGCAGCTCTGCGGGCGCCGCCGCGGCTGGCGATCCCGGGTGCAGCGGGCGCACCGCGTGGTCGGGCAGCGTCAGGTCGACGACGCGGCCGGCGGCGATCATCGCGATCCTTCACGTGACGGCATGGACCGAACCTAGCTGTGTCGGTGCGGCCTTCGTGTCGCGACCGGGTGCTGCGCCCGCCGCCGGCCGGTGGTATCCGGCGTGCGCAGCTCGGCAACCCGGGCGGCCGCCAGGCGACCCGAGATGAGCACCATCGGCACCCCTACTCCCGGCACGGTGCCCGAGCCGGCGAAGACGAGCCCCGGTCGGCGCGCCTCGACGTTGCCCGGCCGGAACGGCCCGGTCTGGGTGAACGTGTGCGCCAGCGCGAACGGGGTGCCGGCGGCCAGACCTTGGCGCAGCCAGTCCTGCGGTGTGACCATCACGTCGGCGACGACGTCGGTGGGGTAGCCGCACCCCTGAAGGAAACCGAGCAGCTCCTCCTTGAGCGCCGGGACGGCCTGATCCCAGTCGATGCGCCCGACGGCGAGGTTCGGCACCGGCTCCAACACGTAGAGGGTGCTGTGCCCCGCGGGCGCCGCGCCCGCGTCGTGCGTGGTGGGCACGGTGACGAGCCGGGACGGGTCGCGCATCCGCGTGCCCGCCACGAGCAGGTCGTCGAAGGCGGGCGCCCAGGCGTGCCCGAAGTGGATGTTGTGGTGGGCGATGTGCGGGCCGGGCGTGCCGCGCACCCCGAGGTGCCAGACGAGGGCCGACGGGGAGTAGGAACCGCGGCGCAGCACCCGGGGCGGGGGCAGGTCGGGCAGCAGCCGGTCGTAGGCCGTCGCCGGGTCGAGGGTGCAGACGACGGCGTCGGCGGGCAGCGACTGCCCGTCCCGGGTCTCGACGGCCCGCACCGCGCCGCCGGTGCCGCAGCGGATGGCGCTGACCTCCTGGCCGAAGCGCAGCTCGACGCCCGCGGCCCCCGCGGCGCGGGCCAGCGCGGCGGGCACCTCGTGCATGCCGCCGGCGGGATAGAAGACCCCGGCGATGCTGTCCATGTAGGTGATGACCGCGTAGATCGCGAGCGCCTGGTCGGGGGCGAGACCGGCATACATGGCCTGGAACGAGAAGAGGCGGTGCAGCCGCGGATCGTCGAAGCGCGCCCGGACGGCCCGCCCGAGCCGCCCGAAGCCGCCGAGCCGCACGAGCCGGGCGGCCGCGCGGGGGTGGCGCAGCAGGTCGAGCACCGAGTCGTAGTTGCGCTCGATGAAGTGGGGCATCTCGACCCGGTAGAGCTCCTCGAGCCAGGCGACGAACGGGCCGAAGGCCGCCGCGTCGCGCTCGCCGCAGACCGCCGCGATCTCGGCGCGCATCCGCTCCCGATCGGCACGGACGCGCAGCGTCGAGCCGTCGGCATACGTCGCCCGGTAGGCGGGATCGAGCCGCTGGAGCGTCAGCTCGCGGTCCAGACCGCTGCCCGCCGCCCGCAGCGCGTCGTCGATGAGGTGCGGCATCGTCAGCACCGTGGGCCCGGTGTCCCACCGGAACCCGTCGAGGTCGAGCCGACCGCCCCGGCCGCCGGGGCGCGGATCGCGCTCCAGGACCGTGATCCGGTCGTGGCCGCCGGGCACGAGGTGGCAGGCGGCCGAGAGTCCGGCGAGCCCGGCGCCGATGACGACGACGCGGGTCATCGGGTGATCCCCGCAGCGGCGGGGGAGAGGGCCGCCGGCGGCAGCTCGGCGGGGTCGGCGCCGGGCCAGCCGCGCGGGTCGTCCCCGAGCCGGTCCAGCGCGGCCAGCTGCGACCGGCACCACGGGGAGAGCTCGGGCAGGGAGCCGCCCAAGGCCTCGTCGCGGAACCGCCGCCAGGGCACCCACGATGCCTCCTGCACCTCGGCCGGGTCGGGGCGCGGCGCCCCACCGCTGATGCGGGCCGTGACGACGGGGCACCACTCGTGCTCGACGATCCCGCCCATGAGCGCGCGATAGCGAAACCGGGGCAGGACGAGCCGGATGTCGGCCAGTTCGATGCCCAGCTCGTCGCGGGCGCGCCGACGCACGGCGTCCTCGAGGTCCTCCCCGGGGGCGGGGTGGCCGCAGACGCTGTTGGTGACGACGCCGGGAAAGCTGCGTTTCGTCGTGGCGCGACGGGTGACGAGCAGGTCGCCGCGGTCGTCGAAGACGTAGCAGGAGAACGCCAGGTGCAGCGGCGTGTCGTCGTGATGCACCTCCGACTTCGGCGCGCTGCCGGCGATCTCCCCCGACTCGGTGAGCAGCACGACGTCGCCGTCGTCGCCCCAGCCCGCCGGCGAGGTGCGCCCCGCTCGCGTCGCCCGGTCGCGGCGCGGCCCTGCCTCGGGATGCCGCGCGACGATCATGCGCGCGGCGGTCGCGGCCTTGCGCGAGGTCGGCACGGCCAGCCGGCCGGAGAAGACGTCGTAGTCGGCGTCCTCGATGCGGTCGAGGATGCGCGCGTAGAGCAGTCGCGCCGTGGCCACGCAGCGCCGCGAACGCCCCGGCAGCAGCGCCAGGCCCTCGTCGGCGAGCCGGTAGAGGCGCCGGTTGCGGGAGATCTGGAAGCGCAGGAACTCGCGCCACGCCGGCGTGACCCGGCGCTGCGCGAGGTCGACCCCGAAGCCGCGCAGCTCGTCCTGCGGCAGGTAGACCCGACCCCGCTCGAGATCCTCGACGACGTCGCGCAAGAAGTTCGTCAGCTGGAACGCCAGGCCGAGCGCCCGGGCAGGCTCCGTCGCCGGCGCCGTGGGCCGCAGGACGGGCAGCATCATCTCGCCGATGACCGCGGCACTGCCGTCCATGTAGCCGAGCAGGTCGTGCCACGAGTCGTAGCTGCCGCGCACGAGATCGGTGCGCATCGCGGCGAAGAAGCGCGCGAACAGCTCCTCACGCAGGCCGCACTCCCGCACGGTGCGCGCGACGGCCGCGCGCAGCGGATCGCCGACATCCTTCGCGCCCTCCTTCGCGCCCTCCTTCGGACGCACCGAGTCCCAGAATCGGGCCTCGAAATCGGTGAGCCGCTGCCCGACCCGATGAGCGGGTTCTCGTGGGCCGGCCCGGTCGACGATGTCGTCGGCGCTGCGCGCGAGCGCATAGAGAGCGTAGACGTGCCGCCGATCCGCGGCGGGCAGCAGCCGCGCACCCCAGTAGTAGGTCGTGCCGTGCCGGCGGGTGATGCGTTCGCAGACGGCATACCCGGCGATCTCGACTCGGCTCGGACTCATGCGGCCTCACTCAGGGCGCGGAACGCGGTGTGCGGCTGTACGGTTCGTCGAGCCTAGGCCCCCCGTGCGGTCCGGGCGAGCCGGTCGGGCGCCGGGCCGTCACGGTGTGCACGACGAACCGCTCCCAGCCGCGCACGGGCGCGACGCTGACGTCCTCGAATCCGGCGGCGGACAGGGCCGCCGCGACGGTCTCGGCGTGCTCGAAGTCCCGCACGCTGCGCCACAGGTAGACGAAGAGGCCGGGCCGCCGGGTGAGCGCGGTGGACAGCGGGATGATGACGATCCAGGCGAGCGCCGACCAGGCGAACCGCCCGAGCCGGCTCGCGGGGCAGAAGTAGTCGTGCACGAGCAGCGTCCCGCCAGGAGCCAGCGCCGCGTGCAGGTCGCGCATGAGGTGCTGCCGCTGCGGCACGTTGCGCAGCAGGTAGGCGGCGAAGATGCCGTCGGCCCCGTGGGTCTGCGTGACCGCGCGCAGGTCCTGCGCGCGGGCCCGGAAGAAGCTGACGGACTGCGGCCAGCGCTTGCGGCGGGCGGCCGCGATCATCCCGGCCGACGCATCGACCCCGACGATTCGGGCGCCCGGCAGGGCCTGACACAGGGCCCGTGTCGATGCGCCGGAGCCGCAGCCGAGGTCGACGACGAGGGGGCTGTCGGTGGCGGGCAGGGACCGCGCCAACGCCCGGGCCGACGCCGCGAGCTGCCGGTGGTAGCCGGGGCTCAGACCGACGAGCGTGTCGTAGCGTCCGGCGATCGCGTCGAAGGCGTCGGCCAGCGTCGTGGTTCGAGCCGCGGCGACTGCCGACCGTCGTGGTGGACGATCGCCGTCGTCGACGTCTGTCGGGTTGCCGCGGACGGCCGGCCGTGGTGGTGCGACAGTGTGCGGGTGACGCGCCCTGAATCTTCGTCGTCCCGGAGTCTGCACGTGCTCATCCTCGGCGGTACGACGGAAGGACGCCAGCTCGCGGACGCGCTGGCCGACCCGGCGCGCATCCCCGCAGTGCGGGTCACGTCGTCGCTGGCGGGACGGGTCGCACAGCCGCGCCGGCCCGCCGGCGAGGTGAGGGTCGGCGGGTTCGGCGGGGTGGCGGGGCTGGCCGCGTGGCTGCGGGAGCACCGGGTGGGGGCGGTCGTCGACGCGACCCACCCCTACGCGGCGACGATGACGACGCACGCGGCGACGGCCTGCGGGCAGGTCGGGGTGCCGCTGCTGCGGCTGCAGCGGCCGGGCTGGGTGCCCGGGCCGGCTGACGACTGGCGTCCGGCGCGTTCGATGGCGCAGGCCGCGGGGCTCGTCGACGCGCTCGGCGAGCGGGCCTTCCTGACCATCGGACGCCAGGAGGTCGCGGCCTTCGCCGACGTCCGCGCGTGGTGCCTCGTGCGGGCCATCGAGCCCGTCGACCCGCCGCTGCCACGCCGCGCCCACGTGCTCGCCGGGCGCGGACCCTTCGCCCTGCCCGCGGAGCGGGAGACGTTGGCGCGGTGGGGGATCGACGTGCTCGTCAGCAAGAACAGCGGGGGCGAGGCGACCGCGGCCAAGCTCGTCGCGGCCGCCGAGCGCGGCATCCCGGTCGTCATGATCGAGCGTCCGGCGACGCCCTTGGGGGTCGCCGTCGCCGGCGACGTCGGCGCGTGTGTCGCCTGGCTCTCAGAGATGCTCTGAGGGGTGCGGGTGAGTATTTCCGCCCTGGGCGCGCGCGTGATCGACGCCTAACGTCATGGCCATGAGCGGTGAGCGAGGATCAGGGGGACGTCGGGCCGGCTGGGGCGGCTCGGCGGTGATCGGGTTGGCGGCGGTGGCAGGCCTCGCCGGCCTGGCCGGGGCCGGGGCGTGGGGCTGGGGCGCGTGGTCGATGGGCCACGACGAGGTCGTCGGCGTCAACATCGGCGCCGGCTTGCTCATCATGCTCGGGTGGGGGCTGCTCGGCGTGGCGGCGGTGATCTCCGTGGCGGCGATCATCGCCGCCGTCGCCGAGCGGCGTTAGCGCTGGTTGGTCGTCATGTCGGCCGGCACGACCCACGCGTCGAAGTCGGCGCCGTCGACGCCGGAGGCGAGCGCCGACTCGCGCAGCGTGATGTCGTCCTTGAGGGCCTTCTTGGCGATCGCGGCGGCCTTGTCGTAGCCGATGTGCCGGTTGAGGGCGGTGACGAGCATGAGGTTGCTGTCGAGGTTGGCCTGGATGCGGGCCCGGTTGGGTTCGATGCCGACGGCGCAATGCTCGTCGAACGAGACGCACGCGTCGGCGATGAGGCGGATCGACTCGAGCACCGCGTGCGACATCACGGGCTTGTAGACGTTGAGCTGGAAGTTGCCCTGGGAGCCGGCGAACGCGACCGTGGCGTCGTTGCCGAAGACCCGGGTGCACACCATCGTCATGGCCTCGCACTGGGTGGGGTTGACCTTGCCCGGCATGATGCTCGAGCCCGGCTCGTTCTCGGGGATGTGGATCTCGCCGATGCCGTTGCGGGGGCCCGAGGCCAGCCAGCGCACGTCGTTGGCGATCTTCATGAGCGCCACCGCCAGGGTGCGCAGCGACGCGCTGACGGCGACGAGGGCGTCGTGCGCCGACAGGGCCGCGAAGAGGTTCGGCGCCTGGTGGAAACCCAGACCGGTGAGGTCGGCGATCCGCTCCGCGGTGGTGCGGCCGAACTGCGGATGCGCGTTGAGGCCGGTGCCGACGGCGGTGCCGCCGATGGCCAGCTCGAGCACTCCCTCTTCGGCGTGACGCACTCCGGCCAGAGCGGCGTCGAGCTGGGCGACCCAGCCGCCGATCTCCTGGCCGAGGGTGATCGGGGTGGCGTCCTGCAGGTGGGTGCGGCCGACCTTGACGACGTCGGCGTAGTCGGCCGCCTTGGCCGCCAGGGTGTCCCGAAGCCGCTGCACGGCGTCGTAGAGCCGGGCGTGCAACTCGCTCGCGACGGCGATGTGCATGGCGGTGGGGAACGTGTCGTTGCTCGACTGACCACGGTTGACGTGATCGTTGGGGTGCACCGGGGTCTTGCTGCCGAGCTCGCCGCCCAGGATCGCGATGGCCCGGTTGGCGACGACCTCGTTGGCGTTCATGTTCGACTGAGTGCCGCTGCCGGTCTGGAAGACGACGAGGGGGAAGTGGTCGTCGAGTTCGCCGTCGACGACCTCCTGCGCGGCCTGCTCGACGGCCGCGAGCTGCTCGTCGGTGAGGTGGGCGCTGCTGTCGGGCCCGAACTCGCCGAGCTGGGCGTTCGCCCGCGCGGCGGCGAGTTTGAGGATGCCCAGGGCCCGGATCATCGGGCGGCCCCAGACGAAGGTGTCGCGTCCGATGTCGAAGTTGCCGAGGCTGCGCTGGGTCTGGGCGCCCCAGTAGCGATCCGCGTCGACCTCGATCTGTCCCATGCTGTCGCGTTCGATGCGCGTGCTCATGGGACCAACCTACTCAGAGGGCCTTGACGAGTGCGGAGACGGACTTGAACGCAGGATTGGCAGCGGTGCCGAGCCACTCGAAGGCGACCATCTCGGCGGTGACGACGGTGGCGCCCGCGTGCGCGAGCCGTTCGTAGGCGGCCCGGGCGTCCTGCGGCCGGCGCGACCCGCTGGCGTCGGCGACGACCCAGACGCGACGACCGGACTCGACGAGGCCCAGCGCCGTCTGCAGGAGGCACACGTGGGCCTCGCAGCCCGCGACGACGGCGTCGAGCTCGTGGCCCGCGGTGTCGTGACCGAGCCGGGCGAGGGCGTCGTCGAGGCCGCCGTCGCACGCGCCGAACGAGAGTTTGTCGACGATGGCGTCACTGTCGAGGTGGGCGGCGACCGCCTCGACATTGGGGCCGAGGCGCGCCGGGTTCTGCGCGGTCGCGATCGCGGGCACGCCGAGCAGGCGGGCCACCTGGGCGACGAAACCGGCCCGGCGCAGCACCTCCTCGCTGTCGTGGATCGCCGGCATGAGCCGGGTCTGGTAGTCGATGAGGACGAGCACGCTGCGGTCGGCGCGCATCCTCAGGTGTGGCACGGTCACGGGAGCTCCCTTCCGGGGCCATCCTGCCCCGAGCGGGTCGACCCCGCGAGCGCTTCGGGATATCGCCGCGGGGTGTAGGCGACCGGCCCGTCGGGGCGCTGCGCGACCACCGTCTGGCTCGAGCCGACGATGAGCAGGGTGCGCATGTCGACGCGCGCCGGATCGAGCTCGGCCAGGGTCGTGATCATGACGTCCTCGTCGGGCGAGCCGACGGCGCGAGCGACGACGACGGGGGTCTGCGGGTCGCGGATCGTCAGCAGGTCGTCGCGGACCGCCCCCACCTGCCACGTGCGCTCCCGGCTCGCCGGGTTGTAGAGGGCGAGCACGAGGTCGGCGCCGGCGGCCGCGAGGATCCGCTGGCGCACGACGTCGAAGGGCTTGAGCCGGTCCGACAGCGAGATCGTCGCGTAGTCGTGGCCCAGCGGGGCGCCGATGCGGGCGGCCGCGGCGTGAGCGGCGGTGACGCCGGGCACGACCCGCACACTGATGTGTGCATAGCGGGCTTCGCAGGCCACCTCGAGCACCGCGCTCGCCATGGCGAAGACGCCCGGATCGCCCGAGGAGACGACCGCGACGCGACGGCCGCGCCGGGCCAGGTCGAGCGCGAACTCGGCCCGCTCCGACTCCACCTTGTTGTCGCTGTCGTGCGCCCGCTGGCCCGGCCGCAGCGGCACCCGCCGCACGTAGGTGGTGTAGCCGACGAGGTCGGTCGCGCTGCTGAGCGCGGCCTTGGCCTCCGGCGTGAGCCACAGCGGCCCCGCCGGGCCGAGGCCGACGACGACGACCTCGCCGGGCGAGAGGTCGTCGGCAGGGTCCACGGCGGGCGGCGCCCCGACCCGCGAGGGGACGACGACGAGTGAGAAGTACGGCACCTGCTCGGGGTCGACGTCGCGCAGCGGCAGCACGCGCTCGTCGGCCGTGCTCGCCCGTTCGACATACCAGGCGTCGTCGAGGCGGCCGGTGCGCTCCAGTGCCGCGCGGACCCGTCGGAACGTGCGGCCTAGCTTCATCACGACGGCGGTGTCCGCCTCCCCGAGCCGGGCGGCGAGCTCCTCCTCGGGCAGCGTGCCGGGCAGCACAGCGAGGGTCTCGGTGGACTCCACCAGCGGGCGCCGCAGGGAGGCGCCGGCCGCCGTCACCGAGCTGATGCCCGGGATGACCCGCGTCGGGAAGCGGCTCGCGAGGCGTTGGTGCAGGTGCTGGTGGGAGCTGTGCACGAAAGGATCGCCCTCGGCGAGGAGCGCGACGTCGCGGCCTGCCTCGAGGTGGGCGGCGAGACGCTCCGTCGCCTCCTCGTAGAAGTCGGCGAGGGCCCCCGCGTAGCCGCCGGGGTGGTCGGTGCCCTCGGTCGTCACGGGATAGACGAGATGTTCCTCGACGTGGTCGGAGCGCAGGTGGGAGGCGACGATGCCGCGGGCGACGGACGGCTTGTGCCGCGCGGAGTGGTAGGCGATGACGGGCGACCGGCCGATGGCGTCGACGGCGGCGAGGGTCAGGAGGGCGGGGTCGCCGGGGCCGACGCCGACGCCGACGAGGGTGCCGGTGGGCTGGGTGGGGGGCATGGGTCGTGCTACTCCTGCGTGCTGGCGAGGGCGTTGAGGGCCCCGCACGTGATGGCGCTGCCGCCGCGGCGGCCGTGGACGACGAGGTAGGGCAGGCCGAGGTCGTTGCGCGCGAGCGCGTCCTTGGACTCGGCGGCGCCGATGAATCCGACCGGGATGCCCACGACGAGCGCCGGCCGCTGGGGCCATTCGTGCAGGCGGTCGAGCAGGTGGAAGAGGGCGGTCGGCGCGTTGCCGATGGCGACGACGGCCCCGTCGAGGCGGTCGCGCCACAGCTCGACGGCCGCGGCGGTGCGGGTGGTGCCCAGCCGCGCGGCCAGCTCGGGCACTCGGGGGTCGGAGAGCAGGCAGATGACCTCGTTGTCGGCGGGCAGGCGCCGCCGGGTCACCCCGGAGGCCACCATCTGCACGTCGGTGAGGATCGGTGCGCCGGCCTGCAGGGCGGCGATGCCGGCCGCCGCCGCGCCGGGGGAGAACTCCATGTCGTTCGTCAGGTCGACCTCACCGGCGGCGTGGATCATGCGCACGGCCACGCGCTCCTCGCCGTCATCGAACGCCGACAGATCGGCCTCGGCGCGGATCGTCGCGAACGAGCGACGGTAGATCTCCGCTCCGTCGGTGATGTAGTCGTAGCGGCTCACGCTGGGTCCTCCTCGCCCGCGACGCGGATGGCTGCGGCGAGTTCGCTCGCGGAGACTGTCTGCACATCGCTGTGGCCGGCGGCGCTGCCGCCGGCTGCCGCGCGCGCGACGGCATAGGCGCCGTTGTTCGGGGCGGTCGCCGTGCCGGCGACGGCCTCGACGTGAGCGGTGCGCGGGTGGCCGCAACGACGGGGGCAGCCGCTGAGGTAGACGGGGACGTCCGCCCCGCCCTTCCGCCGGTCCCCGTCGTCCCGCGGATGATCACGGGTGTGGCCGCGCATCTGGTCACGCAGCCGCGCCGCATCCGCGCGGACGTCGGCGTGGGAGCTGGCGCACCCCGGGAGCCCGGTGCAGGCGCCGATCAGCGCCCACGGGTCGGCGGCGTCGGTGACCAGGCCGAGACGCGGCAGGTCGGCGGCCGCGCCGCGGGCCGTGTCGAGGCTCAGGCCGGCGACCACCGCGGATCGCCAGGGTGTCGTGCGCACGAGGCCGTCGCCGCGTCCGGCCAGCGCCGCGAGGGCGCGCCAGGCGTCCGCGCCGGCGGTGCCGAGGGCCAGCGCGGCGACGAGCGCCGCCGACCGGGCCGGAGCATCGGTGGCCGCCGGGACAGCGGATCGCGTCGCCTGGTGCCAGGTGGGGACTGCGGCGGCCACGGCGCGGGCGATGTCGCCAGCGGCAGCGCGCGGATCGGCCAGGTCGTCGAAGCGCCAGGCGGATCCTGCGATGTCGAGGAACGCGCGGGCCGCGACGGCGAGGGCCGTGGGGGCATCCGACAGTGCGAGGAACGGTCCCGCGTCGTCGCCGCCGCACACGAGTCGGCAGGCGTGCGGTGCCGCGTCGCCCAGCACCACGACCGCGAGGTCGGGCTGGAGCGCGAGCATGTCACCGGATCCGTCGTCGAGCCCGAAGAGGAATCGCCCTGACAGGCGCCCCAGCTCAGGCTCCGCGACGAGCGCAGCATCGAGTGCGCGGACCGTCGGGGCGAGGTCGATCGAGTCGGCCGCGACCGCGCACACGCCCGGCGAAGCCGCCACTGGCGGGGACGCCACGATGTTGCGCATTCGCTCGTGGGTGGGGGCGGGCAGCAGGCCCGCAGCATCGAGCCCGGCCTGCAGCTGCTTCGCGTCTCGGACCGAGCGGATCTCGACGTTGCCCCGAGCGGTCAGGTGCAGCGACCCGTCCCCAAGGGCTTCGGCGAGCTCGGCAAGAGTCTCGACCTGCTCCGCCGTGAGCAGTCCGCCTGGCACTCGAATCCGGGCCAACGGACCGTCCGCCGCCTCGTGCAGCCGCAGCGCCCCTGGACAGCGATCACCCGCGAGCCGCTCGGCGGCGGGCCGGGAGCCCGCATGGTCGCCCACCGGCACGTGGTCGTGAACTGTCAGGACGGTCTCGGCGCTGGTCGTGGCGGGCACGCCCGCGAGCCTACGCCGAGCCCCGCAGCGGTGTGGCACACCCTCGGCAGCGGCCGGCGCCTAGTACGGCGGCTCTTCTGATCCGCCGTCGACCTCGGGCGGCTGCGGGGTCTGCGGGATTCCCAGTTCGGCGCCGGACCGGAGATCCTGCAGTGCTTCGCGCTCGCGGTGTGTCGGGGGCCGATGCCGAAGGTCGTGCGTGTCGGGTCTCCATGGCTCGACGTCGTCGAGGAACTCGACGGGCTTGAGCAGCTGGACGATCGCCGTCTCGGCGACGGAGTGGGTGCGCTCCGGGGCGAGGGGCCGGTAGTCGTAGGGATGACTGCTGTAGGTGCGACCGGTGGCGGTCGTCCACATCACCGGACCTGCGGGGTCGCTGGTGTCCCGGTCGGTGCGCCACTGCCGGCTCGTCTTGTGGTTGTGGTGGCGGCGGTGTTTCGCGGTGGTGTTGCCCAGGTCCGTGGCGCCGCCGTCGTGGTAGTCGTGGTCGTGGTCGATGTCGCTGTGGCCGGCGGGGACGGTGCACCCCGGCGCGCGGCAGACCCGGTCTCTGGCGCGGACGGCGCGGCGCAGTCGCGGGCCCGGGCGGTAGGCCTTGGACGACAGCTCGACCGCTGTGCCGTCGAGGGGGTCGGTGACCAGGCGTCGCCACGTGCCTCCCGCGGTCATCGCGGCGTCGCGGATGATGTCGGCATCGAGGGGCTCGACGCTGGTGGCGGTCGTCAGCTGCCCCGGCTCGTGGTCGAGACCGAGCAGTGTGGACAGGGCGATGACGACGTGGACAGACGCGGCCGGCAGCCGGGTGCCGAGCTCAGTGGGATCGAAGGACCGGGCGGTGGAGTCGGGTGCGAACCCACCCGGGTCGGCGCCCGTGTGCGGATAGGTCTGGCTCATGAATGCACTGCTGGCCTGCCCGGCCGTGATGCCCTCGAGGCGGCGTGCGCGTGCTGCTGCTCGTTGGCTGAGGAGGGCGGCCTCGGTGTCGGTGCCGGGGCCGCACGGTGCAGGGGCGTCGCTGCGGTGCTCACTGGCCGGGACGGAAGCGTGCTGTGTCCCAGCCGGCGTCACGCCGTTCGCGTGTGGCCCGTCGACCCAGCGGGTGGCAGGGGAGGCGCCGCTGGTGGCAGGGGAATCGAGCACAGCACGGGAGGTGCCGGCGGCGGGTGTGTCGCTCCCGTCGAGGTGGCCGAAGAGCATGAGGTCGAGGGCGACATCGCTGCGCAACTGCGACAGCGTGCGGCAGTGCCCGGCGGCGCGCAGCTGCCGCGCGATGGAGTCGACCCGCTCGTAGGCGCCCTGGAGCCGGACGGCGCCCCCGGTGAGGGTGAGGGCACCGGTGCCGTCCGGATCGACACGGACCCACAGCGCGCGGCGCCGGAGCGCCTCCTCGCGGGATTCGCGCAGGTCGATGCGTCGGGCGAGCCGGCGGTTGAGCCGTTGGCGAAAGAGCGTGTCGGTGAGGGCTGCCCCGCCACGGACGGGCGCGAGGACCGCTTCACCGATCTCCGCGGCCTGGTCGGGCGGCAGCGGTGCGCAGCGCTCGGCCAAGGTGCGCACGCGGTGCCACGTGCTCGTGCCGTCGCGGAGTCGGTCGACGAGGGCGCCCACGCGGGCGGGGTCGCCGTCGGCGACCTCGATGCGTGCGAGGACCTCGGGGTAGGCCAGCCCGGTCGCCAACACGACCTCGTCGGCGGCCGCCGACCGTGCCGATCGCGCCGCACGCTCCCGGGTGGCATCGCTGGCGTCGGGGCCGAGCCGGTCGACAGCGGCGCTGCGCGTCCGTCGATCGAGCTCGCCCACCGCGGTGAGGCCGACGTAGTCGACCCATGCCTTGAGGCGTTCCACGGCCTCGATGGCGCGCAGGAGTTCGTCGTCGCCCAACGCCGCGAAGGTGCCCGGAGGCAGCTCCGAGAACGGTTCGAGGGCGACCTCGGGAGCGAGGGTCACGGTCACGTCGGAAACCTCCTTCGTCGGTCGGAAGCCGGTACGCCCAGGATACCCGGAGCGGGCAGTCGGAACAACTGCTCAAGACACTAGATTCGATCACATGAACGAGGGCATGTCGATGTCAACACCGGCCCTCTCCGGCCTGCGGACGCAGTCAAGCACCGAGCACCGACAAGCTGACGCGGCGACCGCCACCAGGGGGCGCCGTCGCGAGAGGTGCCGCCGGCGCATGGAAGGATGAACCGCGTTCGTCGCGCCGGGCAGTCGCCACGACGCCAGGTCGCCGGGTGCGGGGCGGGCAGGAGAGGGAGAGGACCTTCGAGCGACACGAGAGGAACGGCGTGGCACCGATCGGAGGCGTCGACGGCTTCCAGCGCCGGCACCCGGTCATCGGTGTCCCGGTCGCCGTCTTCTACAAGTTCCTCGATGATCAGGGCGGCTACCTCGCGGCGCTCATCGCCTTCTACGGCTTCTTCTCGATCTTCCCGCTGTTCCTGTTGCTGACCTCGGTGCTCGGCTTCGTGCTCGAGCGTGACCCGCAGCTTCGCGAGGCGATCCTGGCGACGGCGATGGCGCAGGTGCCGGTGCTCGGCACGCAGATCCGAGCGGAGGGCCTCTCCGGCAGCTTCACCGCGGTCCTCTTCGGCGGCCTCTCGGCTCTCTACGGCGCGCTCGCGGTGACGACCGCGGTGCAGAACGCCATGAACGTCGCCTGGAACGTGCGCCGCAACCAGCGGCCCAACCCCGTCGTGCTGCGCGTGCGCAGCGTGGGCCTCATCCTCATGCTGGGTCTGTTCGTGCTTGCGACGACCGCGTTGTCGCAGGTCGGCGGCGTGCTCTCGGAGCTGCTGGCCCTGTCGGGGCTCGTGCAGTTCGTCGCGCTGGCCGGGTCGCTGCTGCTGGCGGTGGGCCTCTTCGTCGTCATCTTCCGGTTCGGCACCGTCGCCGGCGTGTCCACCCGCCAGGCGCTGCCCGGGGCGGTCGTCGCGGCGGTGTTGTGGCAGCTGCTGCAGGCCGGTGGCGGCCAACTCGTGCAGCGCGTCGTCGGGAGGGCGGGAGCCGCGGAGGGCATTTTCGGCATCACGCTCGGACTGCTCGTGTGGCTCTATGTCGCCGCGATGGGCCTGGTCGCCTGCATGGAGCTCAACGTCGTGCTGGCCCGCCGGCTCTATCCGCGCGCGCTGCTGACGCCCATGACCGACCGCGTCGACCTGACGATCGCCGACCAGGTCGCCTACACCCATCTCGTGCAGACGCAGTCGCTCAAGGGCTTCCAGAACGTCGACGTCACCTTCGATCACGACGGCCAGAACGCGACCGCCAGACGCCGGGACGGGCACCCGAACCGCCCGCGGGGCCGCCGATCCCGCGTCGACTGACCCCTCCCGCCGAGTACTTCGCGAAGGTGCCGTGTGTCCATCCGGTTCCCACGTCATCCGAGAGCCGGGGCGGGCCGGTCCGGCCCTGGCGATCCCTTCGGCGGCGAGATCATCGGGCGGGTGAACGCCGGCCCGGCTCGCATCCAGCGGGCGTGGTTCACGCGGTGGCAGACCGCGCTCGAATCTGCGCGGACAGCGCGACGATCAACGGCCGTGCCGCCGATGTCCGGGATGTGGTGTCGGCGGTCGCAGGCCGAGCCTTTCACCGTGCCCTTCGGCGGCCGGCTTCCCTGACGTGGCAACGCCCCTGCCGTCCGGCTCGGGCGCGGACGGGGGTCGCGGGGGGCGCTGCTAGTCTCGGGGCGGGGTCGGCCTCGGCCCCCTGCCCGTTCATGGTCGGTCCTGCAGGGAGGAAGCCGGTGTGAGTCCGGCGCGGTCCCGCCACTGTGATCCGTGCTCTGCGCGAGGCGCGCAGCCGGTAGCCAGAGACTCCCGGTCGACCATTCGTCCCGGGGCGCGGACCCCGAGAGAGGCGCGATCCCCGTGTTTCTGCTTCTGTCGACCTCCGACACCGATCTGCTCTCGGCCCGGGCCGCCAACGGGCGCGCCGACGCCCCCGTGACCTGGCGCTACGCCAACCCGGCGCGCATCGCGACCGACGACCTGCCCGACCTGCTGGACGGCACCGACCTCGTCGTCGTGCGGCTTCTGGGCGGTCGCCGCGCCTGGGAGGAGGGCCTCGACGCGCTGCTCGAGCAGCCTCGACCGGTCGTCGTGCTCACCGGCGAGCAGGCCCCGGACGCCGAGCTCATGAGCGTCTCGACGGTGCCCGCCGGTGTCGCCGCCCAGGCGCACGCCTACCTCGCGCACGGCGGGGCCGACAACCTCGCTCGGCTGGCCGCGTTCCTGTCCGACACCGTGCTACTCACCGGGCACGGCTTCGACCCGCCCGCGAGCGCGCCGTCGTGGGGCTCACTGGGCTGCACGGGAGCCTGCGGGGTCGGCGACCGACCGCGGCAAGCGTGTGGCGAGTCGTCCTGCCGCGCGTGGACGTCCGGCGACGACGCGCGTCCGACCGTGGCGATCCTGTACTACCGCGCGCACCAGATGAGCGGCAACACGGCCTTCGTCGGGGCCCTGGCCGACGCCGTCGAGGCGGCCGGCGGCCGGGCGATGCCGCTCTACGTCGCCTCGCTGCGCGCCCCCGAGCCCGAACTGCTGCAGACGCTGCGCGCGGCGGACGCCGTCGTGACGACCGTGCTCGCCGCCGGCGGCTCGACGCCCGCCGCGGCGCAGGCCGGCGGCGCCGACGACGCCTGGGACGCGGGGGCGCTCGCCGATCTCGACGTGCCGATCATCCAGGCCTTCGCGCTGACGAACTCCCGCGAGCAGTGGCTCGCCAACGACGACGGCGTCTCGCCGCTCGATGCCGCGACCCAGATCGCGGTGCCGGAGTTCGATGGACGGATCATCTCGGTCCCCTTCTCCTTCAAGGAGATCGACGACGACGGGCTGCCCGCCTACGTGCCGGACCCCGACCGCTGCGCCCGCGCCGCCGGCATCGCCGTCGCGCACGCCCGCCTGCATCACATCCCCGTCGGCGAGCGCCGCATCGGCCTCGTGCTCTCGGCCTACCCGACGAAGCACGCCCGGATCGGCAACGCCGTCGGCCTCGACACGCCGGCCTCGACGCTCCAGCTCCTCCGCGCGATGCACGACGCGGGTTACGACGTCGGCCCGCTCACCGGCCCCGACGCCCTGCCGGGCCTGGAGTCCGGCAACGGCGACGAGCTCATCGCGGCGATCATCGCCCGCGGCGGCTACGACCAGGCCTGGCTCACCGAGGACGAGCTCGCCGCCAACCCGCTGCGCGTGCCCGTTGCCGACTACGAGCGCTGGTACCCCAGCGTCGATGCGGACCTGCGCGCCGACATGGAGAAGGCGTGGGGCCCTGCCCCGGGCACGATGTACGTCGACGAGTCGGGTGAGCCGGCCCTGGTCTACGCGGGCCTGCGCGCCGGGAACGTCGTCCTCTTCGTCCAGCCCCCGCGGGGTTTCGGCGAGAACCCGATCGCGATCTACCACGACCCCGACCTCGCGCCCACGCACCACTACCTCGGGATCTACCGCTGGCTGCAGGCGCGCCAGGACGACGGCGGCTTCGGCGCCGACGCGCTCGTCCACATCGGCAAGCACGGCAACCTGGAGTGGCTGCCCGGCAAGGGCGCGGCGCTGAGCGGGTCGTGCGCCCCCGACGCGATCCTCGGCGACCTGCCGCTGGTCTACCCCTTCCTCGTCAACGACCCCGGCGAGGGCACGCAGGCCAAGCGCCGCGCCCACGCCGTCCTCGTCGATCACCTCGTGCCGCCGATGACGCGCGCCGACTCCTACGGTGACATCGCCCGCCTCGAGCAGTTGCTCGACGAATACGGGATCGTCTCGGTCATGGACCCGGCGAAGGCGCCGGCGGTCCAGCAGCAGATCTGGACCCTGCTCCAGGCCGCGAAGCTCGACCACGACCTCGGACTGACCGGCGACGGTCCCGACGCCGAGTCCTTCGATGAGCTCGTGCTCCACGTCGACGGCTGGCTCTGCGAGATCAAGGACGTGCAGATCCGCGGCGGCCTGCACATCCTCGGGCAGGCACCGGTGGGGGAGGCGCGCGTCGCGCTCGTGCTCGCGATCCTGCAGGCCCGGCAGATGTGGGGTGGCACGCAGAACCTGCCCGGGCTGCGTGAGGCGCTGGGTCTCGTCGAGGGTCAGGGCACGCGGCGCGAGACCGACGATGTCGAGGCCAGCGCGCGCGTGCTCATCGAGACGATGGAGGAGCGGGGGTGGACCCCCGAGGCGGTCGACGACGTCGTGGCGATCGCGATGGACGACGGGGGACCGGCCGACATCACGCCCGACCCTGAGTCGCTGACCGCGATCCTCGACTTCGCCGTCCGGGAGGTCGTGCCGCGCCTGGACCGCACGAGCGACGAGATCGCGCACGCCCTGCACGCCCTCGGCGGCGGCTTCGTGCCGGCCGGGCCGTCGGGTTCGCCGCTGCGCGGACTGGTCAACGTGCTGCCGACCGGGCGCAACTTCTACGCCGTCGATCCGCGGGCCATCCCGAGCCGACTGGCCTACGAGACAGGGGTGCTCCTGGCCGACTCCCTCGTCGAGCGGTACGAGCGCGACCACGGCGAGGTGCCCGCCTCGGTCGGGCTGTCGCTGTGGGGGACCTCGGCGATGCGGACCGCCGGCGACGACATCGGCGAGGCGCTCGCCCTGCTGGGCATCCGGCCGGTGTGGGACGACGCGTCGCGGCGCGTCACCGGGCTCGAGGTCGTGCCGGCCGCCGAGCTGGGCCGGCCGCGGATCGACGTGACGCTGCGGATCAGCGGCTTCTTCCGCGACGCGTTCCCGCACGCCGTCGCGATGCTCGACGACGCGGTGCGGCTCGCTGCGGAGCAGGAGGAGGACGACGCGGTGAACTTCGTGCGCGCCCACGTGCGGGCCGACGTCGCCGCCGGGACCGACGCCGCGCACGCGACCCGGCGGATCTTCGGCTCCCGCCCGGGCACCTACGGCGCGGGGCTGCTCGAGCTCATCGACTCGCGCGACTGGCGCACCGATGCGGACCTCGCGCAGGTCTACGCGACGTGGGGCGGCTACGCCTACGGCCGCGACCTCGACGGCGAACCCGCTAGGGAGGCGATGGAATCGGCGTACAAGCGGATCCGGGTGGCGGCGAAGAACATCGACACCCGCGAGCACGACATCGCCGATTCGGACGACTACTTCCAGTTCCACGGCGGCATGGTCGCGACGGTCCGTTCGCTCACCGGGACCTCGCCCGAGGCCTACCTCGGGGACTCGACGCGGCCGCAGACGGTCCAGACGCGCACGCTGCTCGAGGAGACCTCGCGGGTCTTCCGGGCGCGGGTCGTCAACCCCAAGTGGATGGAGGCGATGCGCCGCCACGGTTACAAGGGCGCCTTCGAGATGGCGGCGACCGTCGACTACCTCTTCGGTTACGACGCGACGACGAACGTCATCGCCGACTGGATGTACGAGCGGCTCACCGCGGAGTACGTGCTCGACGAGGTGAACCGCGAGTTCTTGCAGACCTCGAACCCGTGGGCGCTGCATGGGATGGCCGAGCGGCTGCTCGAGGCCGTCGACCGCGGGCTGTGGGAGTCGCCGGAGGCCGAGACGCTCGAGGCGCTGCGCGCGACCTACCTCGCGACCGAGGGGGACTTGGAGGACGCCAAGTGAGTAGCTCGGTGAGGTTCCCGTTCAGCGCGATCGTCGGGATGGACGGGCTCGGGCTCGCGCTGTGCCTGTCGGCCGTCGGGGAGCACATCGGCGGCGTGCTCGTGCGCGGCGAGAAGGGCACAGCGAAGACGACGATGGTCCGCGGTCTCGCGGGCTCCCTCGGCGACATCGACGTCGTGCCGGGCTGCCGATTCGCTTGTGCCCCAAGCTCGCCCGACCCCGCCTGCCCGGATCGGGAGCGCCACGGCGAGGGTGTCGAGGCGCGCCCGGTGCCGCTCGTCGAGCTGCCGGTCGGGGCGAGCGAGGACCGGGTCGCGGGGTCGCTGCACCTCGACTCGCTCCTGTCGAGCGGTCGGGTCAGCTTCGAGCCGGG
>JBDIAP010000028.1:0-30616 GCA_039812485.1 Kineosphaera sp. | reverse complement strand
GCTCCGTCCTCACCCTGCGCTGCATCATCGTCAGCGCTCGTGCACCGTGATGTCGAAGGCGTACTGATCAGCCCGATAGCAGTGGTCGCCGAACTCCACGGGCGTGCCGTCGGCGTCGTAGGCGTGGCGCGTCATCGTCAGCAGCGGCTGCGCCTTGGTGACCTCCAGCAGGCGGCGTTCCGTGGCCGTCGCCGACCGGGCGCCGATGACCTGGTGCCCGACGACCGGGCGAATGCCGCGGCGGCGGAGGATCGCATAGAGGCTGTCGCGCTCCAGCTCGGCGACGTCGAAATCGTCGTCATGCGGCGGCAGCCAGTTGGTGAGGATCGCCAGCGGTTGGTCGCCGGCGAAGCGCAGCCGCTCGAGGAAGACGAGCGAGGTGTCGACCGGCACCTGCAGGGCTTGCGCCGCCCGCTCGTCGACGATCGACTCCAGGCGCAGCACCTTCGTCGTGGGCGTGCGGCCGGTGCGGGCCAGATCCTCGTGCAGGCTGGTCAGCTCGTCGCGGCGGTGCACGACCTGGTTGGCGACCGTGGTGCCGATGCCGCGGCGGCGCACGAGCAGGCCGCGCTCGACGAGCTCGGCGATGGCCCGGCGCACGGTCGGCCGCGACAGGCTGAGCCGGTCGGCCAGCGACAACTCGTTCTCGAAGGCGTCGCCGGGCTTGAGTGTGCCGCCCTCGATGGCGGCGGTCAGCTGCTCGGCGAGCTGGTGGTAGAGCGGCACTGGGCTGGTGCGGTCGATCTCCACGGCGAGTTGAGCGGTCATCCGTTCAGGGTAGGTGACAACAGGACATCTCGTCGTCAAGTGCAAATGTCCTTACAAACTATTGACAGTGCCGATCCCGTGCGGTTAGCTGGAGCGCATCGGGCGGCCCGGTGCCCGTCGCCGACGCCCGTCCCGATGATGCGATCCGTCCCGATGATGCGACTCGACCCGAAAGGCTGTGCCGGCATGCCCACCACGACGCCCCCGCTCCAGACGCAGGCCGCACCCCCGTCGGGTGGGCCGCAGGCTGGGCAGCCGTTCGACGTCGTGACGATCGGCCGCATCGGCGTCGACGTCTACCCGCACCAGATCGGGGTGGGCCTGGAAGAGGTCGAGACCTTCGGCAAGTTCCTCGGCGGGTCGGCCACGAACGTCGCAGTCGCGGCGGCCCGGCTCGGGCACCGCACCGCAGTCATCAGCCGCACCGGCGACGACCCCTTCGGCCGGTTCCTGCACGCCAGCCTGCGTGACTTCGGCGTCGACGACACGTGGGTCACCGCGGTGCCCGGCCTGCCGACGCCCGTGACCTTCTGCGAGATCTTCCCCCCGGACGACTTTCCCCTCTACTTCTACCGCTACCCCACGGCACCCGATCTGCTCATCGAGCCCGACGAGATCCCCACCGACGTCGTGCGCGACGCCCGCGTCTACTGGTCGACGCTCACGGGCCTCTCGGCCGAGCCCAGCCGCGCCGCTCACGAGCGGGCCTGGGCACACCGCGGCCGCCGCGCCGACACCGTCATCGACCTCGACTACCGCCCGATGTTCTGGGAGTCCCCGCAGGAGGCGACCGACGCCTGCCAGGTCGCCCTCGAGCACTGCACGGTCGCCGTCGGCAACAAAGAAGAGTGTGCGATCGCCGTGGGGGAGACCGACCCGGAGCGCGCGGGCCGAGCGCTGCTCGAGCGCGGCATCGAACTCGCCGTCGTCAAGCAGGGGCCGAAGGGAGTGCTCGCCATGACCGCCGACCAGACGCTGACGGTGCCGCCGATCCTCGTCGACGTCGTCAACGGTCTCGGCGCCGGCGACGCCTTCGGCGGGGCCCTGTGCCACGGCCTGCTCGAGGGCCTGCCCCTGGAGGAGGCGGTCACCCTCGCCAACGGGGCGGGCGCCATCGTCGCCTCCCGGCTCGAGTGCTCCTCGGCGATGCCGACGACCGCCGAGCTCCAGACCTTCGTGCGTGCCGCCAGGGAGCGTCCGTGATGCGCGGCACCCGCAGCGGGCCCGTGAGCATCGCCGAGCTGACCGCCGTGCGCCGCCACGACCCCGGCGCGGTCGAGCGCGCTTGGCAGGCCCGTCGTCGGCGCCCACTGCTCGGCGCGGCCGATCAGCTGCTCATCGTCGCCGCCGACCACATGGCCCGAGGCGCGCTCGGCGTGCGCGACGACAGGATGGCCATGGCCTCGCGTCCCGAGGTGCTCGAGCGGCTCGCGATCGCGCTGACCCGCCCCGGCGTAGACGGTGTGCTCGGCACGCCCGACGTGCTCGAGGACCTCCTGCTCATGGGCCTGCTCGACGACAAGGTCGTCGTCGGTTCGATGAACCGCGGCGGCCTGCAAGGCGCGTCGTTCGAGCTCGACGATCGCTTCACCGGCTACCGGGCCCGCGACATCGCCCGCAACCGTCTCGACGGCGGCAAGATGCTCACGCGCATCTGCCTCGCCGACGACGGCACGGCGCCGACCCTGCAGGCGTCGGCGCAGGCCATCACCGAGCTCGCCGAGGCCGGCGTCATGGCGATGATCGAGCCCTTCTGGTCGGTGCGCGCCGACGACGGCCGGGTGCGCAACCTGCTCGACCCCGACTCGGTCATCACGTCGGTGCACGTCGCCTCAGGGCTGGGCGCGACGAGCGCCTACACGTGGCTCAAGCTGCCGGTCGTCGACGACATGGAGCGGGTGCTCGAAGCGACGACGCTGCCGACGCTCATGCTCGGCGGCGACCCGACCGGCCGCCCCGACGACACCTACGCGACGTGGGCGCGGGCGCTGGCCTGCCCCGCCGCGGCAGGGCTCGTCGTCGGGCGTGCGCTGCTCTTCCCTCCCGACGGGGACGTCGCCGCCGCCGTCGATGTGGCGGCCGGTCTCGTGCACGGGGCGGCCGCCACGTCGCCGACCGACGCGACCAGGCTCCCCGACGCCACCCCGCTGCCCGACGCCACCCCGCTGCCCGACAAGGAAGGTCGATGATGACGCAGGACTGGATCGTGCCCTTCGGGACCGAGGGCGACGCCGACTTCCCCGTGGCGATCCGCCCAGGTCGGCCGGGCTGGGAGCACACGGGCCTGCTCGTCGCCGACCTGGCCGACGGGCAGTCGCGCACCATCGAGACCGGCGCCGACGAATACCTCGTCCTCGTCCTGGCGGGGGCGGACGTGCGCGTCGACTGCGGCGAGCACACCGCGACGCTCGCGGGGCGACCGGACGTCTTCTCGGGGCCGGCGGACACCGCCTACATCCCGCGGCAGAGCACCGTGACGGTGACGAGCGAGGGGGGCGGACGGGTCGCGTTCCCCTTCGCGCGGGCCAAGGCCGACGTGCCCTTCTCGATCGTGCGCGCCGCGGACATCCCCGTCGAGCTGCGGGGCGCGGGGCAGTGCTCACGGCAGGTGCAGAATTTCGGCACTCCGGGCACGCTCGAGGCGTCCTCGATCATCGCGTGCGAGGTCATCACGCCGTCGGGCAATTGGAGCTCCTACCCGCCGCACAAGCACGACACCCACCGCGATGGGGTCGAGAGCGAGCTCGAGGAGATCTACTACTTCGAGATGCGCCCGATCCTGAGCGCAGCGAGGGTGATCGCGCAGCAAGCGGCGTCCGGCGAAGCGGGTCCGGGTCGTTCGGGGGGACCGCGGGGGGCGGAGCCGCCCGTGTGTGATCCGGTCGGCGTGCAGTTCGTCTACGGCACCGACGAGCGGCCCATCGACGTCAAGGCCGCCGTGCGCAGCGGCGACGTCGTGCTCGTGCCGCACGGCTGGCACGGACCGGCGATGACGCCGCCCGGCTACGACATGTACTACCTCAACGTCATGGCCGGCCCCGGCGACGAGCGGGTCTGGCTCATCTGCGACGACCCCGCCCACGGCTGGGTGCGTCAGACCTGGGAGGACCAGGACATCGACGCGCGCCTCCCCCTCCACCAGCAGCACTGAACCACCGACAGACGTGTCGCAAGAACAGACACGTAACAAGAACAGACGCGTATCAAGAACAGACACGTAGCCAGAACAGACGTGTAGCCAGAACAAGAGACAAAGGAAGGCATCGTGACCACAGCCACCGTCAACGCCACCCGCATCACCCACCTCGTCGGTCACCACTCGTGGGAGGGGCAGGCGCAGCGCACGAGCGAGGTCTTCAACCCCGCGACCGGGGCCGTCACCGGCGTGCTCGACCTCGCGAGCAAGGCCGTGGTCGACGAGATCGTCGCCGGTGCCGCCGGTGCCGCGAAGGAGTGGGGACAGACGTCGATCGCCAGGCGCACCAAGGTGCTCTTCGCGTTTCGCGAGCTGCTCGAGGCCCGCAAGGGCGAGATCGCCAGGACGATCGTCGCCGAGCACGGCAAGACCTACGCCGACGCGGTCGGCGAGATCAACCGCGGCCTCGAGGTCGTCGAGTTCGCCTGCGGCGTGGGCACGATCATGAAGGGTGGCTTCAACGAGAACGTCTCGACGCAGGTCGACGCCTACTCGATCCTCCAGCCGCTCGGCGTCGTCGGCGTCATCAGCCCGTTCAACTTCCCCGCGATGGTGCCGCTGTGGTTCGTGCCCGTCGCGATCGCCACCGGCAACGCGGTCGTCATCAAGCCGAGCGAGAAGGACCCGACCGCCGTCAACGAGATCGCCGACCTGTGGCGCGAGGCCGGCCTGCCCGACGGCGTCATGAACGTCGTGCACGGCGACAAGGAGGCCGTCGACGCGCTGCTCGACAACCCGCAGGTCAAGTCGATCAGCTTCGTGGGCTCGACGCCGATCGCGCAGTACGTCTTCGAGCGCGGCACGAAGGCCGGCAAGCGCGTGCAGGCGCTCGGCGGCGCCAAGAACCACATGCTCGTGCTGCCCGACGCCGATCTCGATCTCGCTGCCGACGCGGCGGTCAATGCCGGTTTCGGTGCGGCGGGCGAGCGCTGCATGGCGATCTCGGCGCTGCTCGCGGTCGACTCGATCGCCGACGAGCTCGTCGCCAAGATCAGGGAGCGCATGGCGACGCTCACGACCGGCGAGGGCAACGTCGACGGCGTCGACATGGGCCCGCTCGTCACCAAGGCGCACCTGGACAAGGTCACCGGGTATGTCGAGGCCGGCGAGAAGGAGGGTGCCGAGCTCGTCGTCGACGGGCGCGACGGCGAGTGGGAGGGCGGCACCAAGGACGGCTTCTTCCTGCTGCCGACGCTCTTCGACAAGGTCGGCACCGACATGTCGATCTACACCGACGAGATCTTCGGCCCGGTGCTCTCGGTCGTGCGCATCCACAGTTACGACGAGGGCCTGCAGCTCATCAACGACAACCCGTTCGGCAACGGCACGACGATCTTCACCAACGACGGCGGCGCCGCGCGCCGCTTCCAGAACGAGGTGCAGGTCGGCATGGTCGGCATCAACGTGCCGATCCCGACGCCGATGGCCTACTACTCCTTCGGCGGCTGGAAGAACTCCCTCTTCGGCGACACCCACGCCCACGGCATGGAGGGCGTGCACTTCTTCACGAAGACCAAGGCCGTCACCGCCCGCTGGCTCGACCCGAGCCACGGGGGGTTGAACCTGGGGTTCCCGCAGAACGTATGACCGGTGATGACGTGGCGGAGCCCGAACCCCCGATCAGGGTGTTCGGGCTCTTGCCGCTCATGGCGACCGCGAGCAGCCACCTCGACGACGCCGCCGACACGCCGGTGACCACCCGGTGACCACCTGCGTGTCGGCGGCGTGACTCGCGACCTCAGACGTCGAGCGATCGGACGTAGCGCAGGTTGATCGCGGCGGCGTCCTTCGGGTGCTTGTGGGTCGTGTCCTGTTCGAGCACGTACCAGCCGTCGTAGCCGCGCTCCTGGAGATCGCGCACGATCGCGGGGATCGGCACGAGGCCGTCGCCGAGCTCGGGGAAGATGATGCCGCGCAGTGCGTCGCCGAAGCTCCACGCCTCGGCCTTCGCGCGCGCCAGCACGTCGGGGTCGACGTCCTTGAGGTGCACGTGGGCGACGCGGTCGCCGTAATCGGGCAGGAAGTCGAGGGCGTCGCCGCCGCCGTACTTGAGGTGGCCCACGTCGAGGCACCAGCCGACCTTCGTGGCGTTGCTCTCGTCGAGGAAGCGCTTGGTCTCGGCGGCCGTCTCGACGTAGGTGCCGACGTGGTTGTGCAGGACGACACGCATGCCCATCGGCTCCAAGAGGTCGGCGAGGTGCGCCAGGCCGTCGCACAGGTTGCGCCACTGGTCGCCGGTCAGGCCGCGGGACTCGTCGACGTGCCCGGCCTCGGCGTCGCGGCGCTCGTCACCGAGCTCGGCGGCGACGAGGATCGACCCGCCGGCGGCCTTGACCCGCTCGGCGACCGCGAGCGCGGCAGCGTCGGCCTCGTCCCAGGCGTCGCGGTCGCGGTAGCCCAGGCGCACGAAGGCCCCGACCATCTGCAGGCCCCGGGCGGCCATCTCGGCGCGCACGACCGCGGGGTCGTCGGGCATGCCCGGGCCCCACTCGGTGGCCGTGTAGCCCGCCTCGACCATCTCGTCCATCAACTGGCCGGGAGCGGTGTAGGGGCGGAAGTCGGGGATGTCGCCGTTGTTCCAGTTGCAGGGTGCGGTGGCGATCTTCATGGTGAGCTCCAGGCGGGCAGTCGGTGCGTCTTTGCCCTGACATTCTGACATAACGAGCGGTCCGTGGAGAGAGAATCGTCCTCCTATTGACAGGACATTAAGACACATGGTTAGGCTACGGTCGACCCACGTTCGCCGCGTCACCGCGGTGGGCTCGAGCGCCGGGCCGACGACGCCCCGAGAGGATCACGATGCGCGAGGACACGTCCCGCAACCCCGACCCCCGCTACGCCGACCTGACGATCGGCGTGTGTCCCGATCAGTGGGGTGTCTGGTTCCCGCAGGACCCGAAGCAGATCCCGTGGGAGACGGCGCTGCAGGAGATGGCCGACGCGGGCTTCTCGGTGATGGAGACGGGGCCGTTCGGCTACTTCCCCACGGAGCCCACGCGCCTGCGAGAGGTCATGGACTCCCACGGCTTCCGCGTCGTCGCCGGCACCGGCTGGGGCATCCTGCACAAGGAGGAGGCCTGGGCCGACACCGAGGCGACCTTCCGGGCGATCGGCGAGACCCACGCCGCGGTCGGCGCGGAGTATGTCGTGCACCTGCCCCCGATGTTCCGCGACGAGAAGACCGGCGAATACACCGACGAGCGCACGCTGACCGGCGCGGCCTGGGATCTCTACATCACCAACGCCAACCGCCTCGGCCGCCTGATGAAGGAGGACTACGGGCTGCAGATGGTGCTGCACCCGCACGGCGACTCCCACATCGAGACCCGCGAGGACATCGACCGCATCTTCACCGCGACCGACCCGGAGTATGTCGGCTTCTGCCTCGACACGGGCCACATCGTCTACGGCGGCGCCGACAACATCGACCTCATCAAGACCTACCCCGAGCGCATCTCCTACGTGCACATCAAGGCCATGGACCCGGTCCTGGTCAAGCAGGCGCACGACGACGACTGGCCGTTCGTGGCCGCGGTGCACAAGGGTTGCTCGGTCGCGCCGCCCGCCGGTGAGCCCGACATGCCGTCGGTCATCGAGGCGCTCGCCGACCTCGGCAAACCCCTCTACGTCATCTGTGAGCAGGACATGTATGGGTGCGACCCCTCCTACCCGAAGCCGAACGCGATGAAGACCCGCGAGTTCCTCGCCCGCCACGGCCTCGGCGCCCTCTGACCCCATCATTCGACCCCTGCTCGATCACCTAGGAAGGACCACGCACATGGTCGTGCGCATCGGCATGATCGGCCCCGGCGGCATGGGCCGGGCCCACATCGACCGGATCCACACCGTCATCGCCGGCGGGCGGGTCACCGGAGTCAGCGATGTCGTCGCTGACAACGCGGCGAGGGTCGCGGCGTCGATCGGCGGGCGCGCCTACGCCGGCTCCGCGGCACTCATCGAGGACCCCGAGATCGATGCCGTCATGGTCTGCAGCCACGGCCCGGCCCACAAGGACGACGTGCTCGCCGCGATCGCCGCAGGCAAGCCGGTCTTCTGCGAGAAGCCGTTGACCCCGACCTCCGGCGAGGCGTTGGAGATCATGGCGGCCGAGCAGACGTGCGGCCGCAGGCTCGTCACGGTCGGCTTCATGCGCCGCTTCGACGACTCCTACCGCCAGATGAAGGCGATCCTCGACTCCGGCGAGATCGGTGAGACGCTCATCGTGCACAACCGCCACCGCAACCCCACGGTGCCGTCGCACTACACGTGGGACATGGCGATCAACGACACCGGCATCCACGAGATCGACACGATGCGTTGGCTGCTCGGCGAGGAGATCGTCTCGGTGCGGGTCGACAAGCCGAGGAGGACGGCGCACCGCTTCGAGCACCTCCAGGACCCGCTGATCCTCATCATGACGACCGAGTCGGGGGTCTGGATCGACGACGAGATCTTCGTCAACAACCAGCACTCCTACGACATCCAGTGTGAGTCGGTCGCCGAACTCGGCACGATCCGCCTCGCCGACCAGCACCGCGTCGAGCGCACGGGCACCCTCGGGCGCTTCAACCGGCTGACGATGGACCACAACGAGCGCTTCTGGGGCGCCTTCGTCACCGAGATCCAGGAGTGGATCTGGGCCGTGGGTCGCGGCGAGCACACCGGCCCTACGAGCTGGGACGGCTACGCCGCCGCCTGCGTCTGCGACGCCGGGGTCAAGGCGCTCACCGAGGATGGTGTCGTGCCGGTGGAGCTCATCGAGAAGCCCGCGTTCTACGCCTGAGCGGCGCGCGCGGGCGGCCGGCGGCCGGTCGGCACGCGCCGCCCGGCCGCTGTGACGCCGAGACAGAATCGTTACCTTGGCCACCCCTCCTCACCGCTCGACGTCGTGTCCCGAAATTCGCTCTGGCACAGGAACATTCCTTGACCCTGAGAACAATTCGACGCGATGGAGGACGTCGAGCGAGCGGCCCGACAGATCACTCTGAGACCTTTCACACACCCCGGCACTAGCGTGATCCACCAGCGATCGGGCACGGCACCGCTGTGCGATGCGGGGACGAGACGGGTGGGTGAGGGGACATGGTGGACGAGCTGCGAATCCCCGTGTCCGGCGGCGAGTTGGCGGTGCGTGACTACGGCGGCCCCGGGCGCACGGTCGTGCTGGTCCACAGCGTCGGCTATTCCAGCGACGTGTGGCGGCGCTTCGCCCCCCTGCTCGCCCAGTCCCATCGCGTGCTCGCGGTCGACCTGCGCGGTCACGGCCAGACGACCGCGCAGGTCGACGTGGTCGACGACGTGGTGGCCGACTTCGAGCGACTCGTCGCCGTGCTCGAGCTGAGGTGCCCGGTCATCGTCGGGCATCAATACGGCGGCGGCGTGGCGGCCGCCGTCGCCGCCGCCTACCCGCTGCTGTGGGGTGGCCTGTGTCTCATCGACAGTCCGGCGATCGGGCCGCGCGAGGACTATCTCGGGCTCATGCAGATCTTCGCCTCCGAGTCGATGCTCGACGAGCTCGTCGCGCGCTTCGCGCTCGGTGCCGAGGGACACGGCCCCGAAGCCCTCGAGGCGTTCCTGGAGAGCCGAGGGGTGCCGATGGCCACCGACTGGCTCAGCGTGCCGCGGGTCGGTGGCAACGACTACTCGCTGCTGCGCGCCATCCTGCGGGACGGGTCCGGCGGCTGGGTGCGGCAACCGACCCGCCAGACGGTGCTGCGCCTCACCGAGATCGCCGACTTCCCCTACGCCCCGGGCCGTGAGCTGCTCGAGCGCGTCGTGGCGCCGGTGTGGGCGCTGCAGCCCACCGCGGGCGAATACGGCCAGGGCTTCGAGCACTTCGCCCAGCTCGCGAGGACTCGGGTCGGTTGGGTGGCCAGGAGTCTGTGCGGCGGTTCGTTCGTCGCGCACACCGACCCGCAGCTGCTGCGCAACACCCTGGTCGCCTTGCTCGCGCGGCTCCCGAATCAGGGTGAGCCGGTGCGCGCCCTGGATCAGCTGAGCCCCGCGACCCGGGAGACGTAACAATGTCAGGACAAACCGTTGACAGGTGTTGAGGTCACGAGGCAGGCTGTCCCCACGCCCGCCGCTGCGCGTCTCGTGCGCATGGGGGTCGACCTGACCGCTTGACCAGCAAAGGACACTGCACGTGCGCATCGGTATCGCCGGCGTCGGCCGGATCGGAGCGTTCCACGCCGCCACTCTCAGGGATCTCGACTTCGTCGACTCCGTCGTCCTCGCCGACGCCATGCAGGGCGCCGCCCAGCGCGTCGCCGGTGAGCTGGGCGTCGAGTCGGTCGGCGGCGTCGATGAGCTCCTGGCCGCCGGCATCGACGGCTTCGTCATCACGACGGCCACGCCGGCCCACTCGGCGCTGCTCCGGGCGGGCGTCGCGGCCGGCGTGCCGACCTTCTGCGAGAAGCCCGTGGCCGCGACGCTGGAGGAGTCGATCGACCTGGTGCGGCTCGAGGAGCAGACCGACGTGCCGATCCACGTCGGCTTCCAACGCCGCTTCGACGCCGGCTACCGGCGGGCCAAGGCGGCGGTCGAGTCCGGCGACCTCGGTTTCGTCCACTCCATTCGCGCGGCCACTCACGACCAGTCGCCGCCGCACGCCGACTACATCCCGACCTCCGGCGGCATCTTCCGCGACTGCAACGTGCACGACTTCGACATCCTGAGGTTCGTCACCGGCCGCGAGGTGGCGACCGTCTACGCCACCGGCGCCAACAAGGGCGCCGACTTCTTCAGCGCCGCGGGCGACGTCGACTCCGCCGCCGCGGTGCTGACGCTCGACGACGGCACCCTCGCGGTTGTCACGTCGACCCGCTACAACGGCGGTGGGCACGACGTGCGCATGGAGATCCACGGCAGCGAGGGCACGATCGCGGTCGGGCTCGACGACTCCCTCGCGATGCGATCGGCGCAGGAGGGCGTGAGCTTCCCTGCCGGGCCGCAGAAGTGGTCGTTCATGGAGCGCTTCCTGCCCGCTTACCAGGCCGAACTCACGGCCTTTGCCGATGTGGCCGCCGGCAGGATGCCGTCCCCCTGCACCGTTCGCGACGGCCTCGAGGCGTTCCGCGTCGCCGACGCCTGCGAGCTCTCGCGCCGCGAGGGTCGCCCGGTCCAGCTGGCGGAGATCCCGTCCGCGAACTGAGTGGCCACACCCCCGGGTTGTGGCATCGATCTGATTCATTGCGCACCACCGCCGGCCCGGCCGGCACCAGCATCAACCGGCAACCGCCGGCTCACCCCCACCTCCCCGCCGCGCCCGCGGCCGGGACCCGCGAAAGGCACCACGACATGACCCGTTCTCGCCGCATCACCGTTGCTGTGGCCCTGGCCGCGTGCTCGACCGTCGCCCTGGGCGCCTGCTCGTCCTCGGGAGGCAAGCAGGAGACCGCGAGCACCGCCGGCACGGGCGCCGGCGTCGCCGACACCCCGTCGATGACCGTCGCGATGATCACGCACCAGGCGCCGGGCGACACCTTCTGGGACATCATCCGCAAGGGCGCCGACGCCGCCGCCAAGAAGGACAACGTCAAGCTCGAATACACCGCCGACCCCGACGCGACGAAGCAGGCGCAGCTCATCCAGGCCGCGATCGACAAGAAGGTCGACGGCATCGCGGTCACCGACCCCAACACCGGCGCGATCGGCCCGGCCATCAAGAAGGCCGTCGCGGCCGGCATCCCGGTGACGATGTTCAACGCCGGCGGGCCCGACGCGATGGGGCTCGGCGCGATCGGCTACTTCGGGCAGGGCGAGACCGACGCCGGCAAGGCCGTCGGCGAGCGCCTCGTCAAGGACGGCGCGAAGAACGCGATCTGCGTCATCCAGGAGCAGGGCCAGCAGCAGCTCGAGGACCGCTGCAAGGGCGTGACCGACGGCGCCGCCGGCGCCAAGGTCGAGCGCATCTACGTCAACGGCCGCGACGACTCCGCGGTGACGACGACGATCCAGGCCAAGCTGACCCAGGACCCCTCGATCGACTACGTCGTGACGCTCGGCGCCCCCTTCGCCCTCGACGCCGTGAAGTCGATCGCCGGCGCGGGCAGCACGGCCAAGCTCGGCACGTTCGACACCAACAAGGAGCTCGTCAAGGCCGTCCAGGACGGCAAGGTGACGTGGGCCATCGACCAGCAGCCCTACCTGCAGGGCTACCTCGCCGTCGACGCGCTGTGGCTCCACAAGACGAACGGCAACCTTATCGGCGGCGGCCAGAACGTGCCGACCGGCCCGGCCTTCATCGACTCGAGCAACATCGACAAGGTCGCGCAGTTCGCCGCCAACGGCACTCGGTGATCTGCCGATGACCACCACCACCCCCGCGCCCCCCGCAGCGCCGGCCGACGACCGGGTCGCCACGAGATCGGCGCTGTCGCTCTTCATGTCGATGCCGGCGGTCGGGGCCTTCATCGGCCTCGTCGTGCTCGTGCTGCTCTTCCTCGTCACCGCGCCGGCGTTCCGCAACGTCGCCAACGTGGGCACGATCCTCTACGCGGCCGCGACGATCGGGATCATGGCGATCTTCGTCGCGCTGCTCATGATCGGCGGAGAGTTCGACCTGTCCACCGGTGTCGCCGTGACCTTCTCCGGGCTCGCGGCCGCCCACCTGAGCTGGTATCTGGGTCTCAACGTGTGGATGGGCGTCTTCCTGGCCCTGCTGCTCTCGCTCGCAGTCGGGGCGTTCAACGGCTGGCTGTTGCACGTCACGGGGTTGCCGAGCTTCCTCGTCACCCTCGGCAGCTTCTTCGTGCTGCAGGGCGTCAACCTCGCGGTGACCCGCATCGTCACCGGCGGTGTCTCGTCCAACACGATCAGCGACATGGACGGCTGGGACAGCGCCAAGGCGGTCTTCGCCTCGAGCTTCACCATCGGCCCGGTGCAGATCCAGACCGTCGTCATCTACTGGCTCGTGCTCACGGCCATCGTGTCCTGGCTGTTGCTGCGCACCCGGGTCGGCAACTGGATCCTCGCCGCCGGCGGCGACGCGGCGGCCGCTCGCGCGGTCGGCGTGCCGGTCACGGCGACGAAGATCGGGCTCTTCATGGGCACCGGCTTCGGCGCCTGGCTCGTCGGCATGCACATGCTCTTCAACTTCAACAACGTGCAGTCCGGCCAGGGTCTGGGCAACGAGTTCATCTACATCATCGCGGCGGTCATCGGCGGGTGTCTGCTGACCGGCGGCTACGGCTCGATCGTCGGGGCCTCGGTGGGTGCGCTCATCTACGGCATGACGAACCTCGGCATCAGCTACGCCGGCTGGGACGTCGACTGGCTCAAGACCTTCCTCGGCGTCATGCTCATCGCCGCGACGCTGGTCAACATGTACGTCAAGAAGAAGGCGGACGCGTCATGAGTGTCGTCATCCAGGACCACCTCCCCGGTCAGGCATCGCTGCTGGTCATGGACGACGTCGGCAAGTCCTACGGCAACGTCGACGCCCTGCGCGGGGTCTCGATGAACGTCCGGCAGGGCGAGGTGACCTGCGTGCTCGGCGACAACGGCGCCGGCAAGTCGACGCTCATCAAGATCATCGCCGGGCTGCACGCGCACACGTCGGGCACGATGCTCGTCGACGGGGAGCAGACCCAGTTCGGCTCCCCCCGCGAGGCGCAGGGCAAGGGGATCGCGACCGTCTACCAGGACCTCGCGCTCGCCCCGCTCATGAGCGTGTGGCGCAACTTCTTCCTCGGCAACGAGCTCGTCAAGGGCCCCTTCAAGAGCCTCGACATCCCGACCATGCAGCGCATCGCGGGCGAGGAGCTGACGAAGATGGGGATCGTCATCCCCGACCTCGACCGGCCGATCGGCGCGCTGTCCGGAGGACAGAAGCAGTGCATCGCGATCGCCCGGGCGATCTACTTCGGCGCGAAGGTCGTCATCCTCGACGAGCCGACCGCGGCGCTGGGCGTCAAGCAGTCCGGTGTCGTGCTCAAGTACATCGCCAAGATGCGCGACGCCGGTCTGGGCGTCGTCTTCATCACGCACAACCCGCACCACGCCTACCTCGTGGGCAACCACTTCATCATCCTCAAGCTGGGCCGGGTCGTGCTCGACGCGCACCGCGACGAGCTCACCCTCGACCAGCTCACCGCGGAGATGGCCGGTGGCCAGGAGCTCGCCGAGCTCTCGCACGAGCTGGGCGATCTCGACCCCGGCAAGGTCGTCGACCCGCACACGGTCGAGCCCGGCGAGGTCGAGGCGCCCACCGGGGCGCTGAAGATCGTCGGGGGCGACCCCGACAACTGACCGCTGGTCGCAGTGCGCGCCCGCTCGCCCCGTCCACGCCGACGGGACGAGCGGGCGCGGCGGCGTCTGGCGAGGATTCGCCGAGGGCCGGGCTAGTCCTGGCCGCCGATGACGATCTGGTCCCAGTCCAGCACCGAGCCGGTGACGACGCCGCTGTGGTCGGAGAGCAGGAACGTGACGAACTCCGCGATCTGCCCGGGGCGCCCGATGCGGCCCATCGGCACCGACGCGTCGGCCCGGGCGAGCCAGTCGTCGTCGGCTCCGTGGGCGCTCTTCTGGATGGAGGTCTCGCCCTCGGTCGCGGTCCAGCCCATGTTGACGCAGTTGACGCGGATCCGGTCCCAGCGGTGCGCGTGCGCGGCGTTGCGGGTGAGGCCGGCCAGGGCTGCCTTCGCGGCGACGTAGGGGGCCAGGTAGGGCTGCCCCGCGTGCGCCGAGATCGAGCCGATGTTGACGATCGAGCCCGGCACTCCGCGTTCGCGCAGGTGGGCGATGGTCTGGCTCATGATGAAGAACGGCGCCCGCACGTTGATCGCCATGTGCGTGTCGAAGAGTTCGGGTGTCGTGTCGAGCATGCTGCCGCGGGCGGTGTAGCCGGCGGCGTTGACGACCCGGTCGAGGCGGCCGAAGCGCTCGATCGTCGCGACGACGCTGGCGCGGGCCTGGGCGACGTCGCGCAGATCGGTCGGGACGAAGAGGCCCTGCGTGCCGGTGCTCGTCAGCTCATCGGCGACGGCCTCGCCGAGCTCGGGTCGCCGTCCAGTGACGACGACGGCCGCGGCGCCCTCGGCGGCGGCCCGGCGCGCGACCGCCGCGCCGACGCCCTGCGTGCCGCCGCTGACGAGCACGACCTGATCGGTGAGCCACGGGGTGCGGGTCTCGCTCATGGGTGCGGGGTCTCCTTCGGGTGAGGTGTGCGTGCCGGCGCTCGGCGGGTGGGCTTCAACCTACGACCCGGCGTCGGGCGCGGCCCGGCGGCGACCCGCTCGGCAGGTGCCTGCCGGCCCCATCGACCCGCCGCCGAGGCGGGGTGGCGAGCCCAGAGGAAGAGCAGCACGCCGGCGACCGCCGTGGCCATGCCGGCCAGGGCGGCGGCCCGCAGTGGCGTCCCGAACATCACCGCCGTCCACACCGCCGTCGTCGGGGGCGTGAGATAGAGCAGCGCGCTCACCGTCGCGGCGCCGTGCCGGCGTAGCACGAGCAGGTAGGTGCCGTAGCCCCCGAAGCCCGCCAGCGCCACGACCCACGCGATGGCCCCGACGAACTCCCAGGTCGGCGCGGGTGCCGCGCGCCCGGCGAGCAGCGCCCAGGCGGTGAAGCAGACCGCGGCGGTCGCGCTCTGCACCGTCAGCGCGACGAGCAGGTCGGTGCGGTCGGCGCTGCGCTGCTGGCGGACCGTGCCGGCGGCCAGGCACACCATCCCCCCGATCGGTAGGAGGTAGGCCCACCCGGGCGCATCCCCGACACCACCCCCGACACCACCCCCGACACCGACGAGGCCGTCCCCGACGACGAGCGCGACCCCGCCGAGCCCGACGCACAGCCCGAGGCCCGCGAGCACGCTGAGGCGTTCGCCGAGCGCGACCACGGCCGCGAGGGCCACGAGGAGCGGCTGGAGCGCCGCGACGAGCGCCACGGTCGACCCCGAGACGCCGGACTCGACGCCGTGGAACGCGCCGAAGAGGTAGGCGAACTGCCTGAGCACGCCGAGCGGCACGTGCCGGCGCAGCGCGGCGGCGTCGATCCGCCGGCCGGTGAGCAGGCAGACGCTCATCAGCACGGCGGTCGCGACGACGAACCGCCACATGAGCAGCGTGTCGACGCTCGTGACGCGCACCCCGAGCTCGGCGCCGACGAAACCCGAGCTCCACAGCAGCACGAAGGCCAGGGGGAGCCCGACGGGCGCGATGCGGGTCAGGAGTCGGGTGCGTGTGGCGACGGGTGGAGTCGCGGTCCGGCAGGTCGGTGAAGCCGTCATGCCGAGCACATAATCATACCGGTCTGTATACTTTCAGTCTCCTGTCCACCGATCGATCGGTGCTCCCTCGATCGCGCGCGACGGGCCGATGTCGAGGAGGAGACATGCGCATGACCGTGCAGGCGCCGACGACCCCCGCGGCGGCGCGGATCCTGGCTGCGGCGGCCACACTCTTCTACGCCCACGGCATCGGCGCCGTCGGCGTCGATCGGATCGCCGACGAGGCGGGGACGACGAAGAAGACCCTCTACGACCGGTTCGGCTCCAAGGAGCAGCTCGTGGTCGCCTACCTGCGGGGGCGACACGCGCGCTTCACGCAGCACGTGCACGACCACCTCGACGCGCTGCCGCCCGGCCGGGACTCGACGCTGGGGGTGTTCGACGCGCTGTCGTCGTGGCTCGCGCTCAACCCCCGTGGATGCGGTTTCGTCAACGCCTACGCCGAGCTGGCGGGCACCAACCACGCCGGGCTGGCCGTCATCGGCGAGGAGAAGCGATGGGTCCACGAGCTCTTCGTCGAACGGCTCGTCGCCGACGGACACGAACGCGAGCTCGGGGCGGCGGGGGTCGACGAGCTCGCGCGCACGCTGGCGATCATCTATGAGGGCGCGATCGTGCGCACGACCGCCGGTCAGGACCCACAGGCCGCCGAGCTGGCGCGCCGCACGGCCGGAGCCCTGCTCGATCGCAGGGTGCGCGCCGCCGGTCCGTCGGCGCCGGCCCCCGACACGCGAATCGGGGCCGACCACCGCGTTGTGGTCGGCCCCGACGCATCGCGGGGTGGTGCGGTGCTCAGCCGGCCTGCGCGTGCGTCGGGGCGTCCTGAGTCGGCGCCATGAGCGCCTTGGCGGACGTGCCGAGAGTCACGAGGACGGCGGCGGCGAGGCTGACTCCCGCGAGGAGCAGCAGCGCCATGTTGGCCGCCACGATGGCGGCGGCGGTGAGCACGACGGCGACCGCAGCGAGCGTGATGCCTTCGACGCTGAGGTAGTCGTCGGCGGCGAGGCGGGTCGGGGCGGGCGGGTGGACGAACGACATGGTGCTCGGGCTCCTCGGGTGCCGAAGGTGGGAGACGGGGTGGCTCAGCCGACGTCAGGCTGGCTCGACAGGTGACGCAGGGCGGTCGCGACCGAGAACGCGGCGGCGACGACGGCCGTGAAGGCCGCGACGACGAAGACGCCGGGGATGTTGCTCACGGCGGCGACGACGACGAGCACGAGCGTGGTCACGGCCATGACGATGGCCTGCGTGCTGACGAGGCTCTCGGGCTCAGTGCCCGCGCCCATGGCCTGTGCGTAAGGGAATGGGTAGTTCATGGGGAGGCTCCTTCCTCTGATCGCGCAGGAGGAGCCACGACGGCTGATCCTGCACGACCGTCGTGCGCCCGGATGGGGGCGGCTTTGCTGGTGGTTCGTCAACCCGGTGTGGTTGACATCTCAAGCGTGAACCCACCCCCGGGGGTGCTGTCAAGCGTGCATCGTCGCTGATAGGCACAAAAGTCTTGTGAAGAAACTTAAGGTTTGATCACGGCCTCGTGAGGGTCCGGGGTTTGGCCAGTTCAGACGCGGTGACGTTGACGAGGTCGCCGCTATGTCAGGTTGGGGCCGACCCACCGCCGAGCCGTCTTGCATGGTGAGATCGATCAGTGCTGTCCGGGTGACCTCGGGCCGTCCTGTGGCCCTACCGGGACAGTCCCAGGGGTGGGTGGGGTGGGCGGCACCTCCGGGAGTTCCTGCTCGAGGGCGTGCTTGGTCGCGGCGATGACGTCGTCGAGCACCCTTGCGACGAGCGCGAGTTCGTCGTCGCTGTAGAGCGACAGAGCCGACCGGAGCCGTTGCCCCAGCGGCCGGAACATCTGCGCGCTCACGGCGCCCGCGTGCGCCGTCAGCCCGAGGGTGACGCGACGCCGGTCGCGCTCGTCCCGCTCGCGCTGCACGTGACCCGCGCGGACGAGGCGATCGACGAGCGCCGTCACCGCCGCCGGCGACATCGCCAGCCGTCGCGCCAGCTCGCCGGCCGACAGCGTGTCGCCCTCCCGTGCCGACTGCGCGATGACTCCCATCGCCGACAGGTCGGAGCGGTGCACCTCGAGGTGTCGACTGACCCGGTCGGCATACCCCTGGGAGAGCGTCGACATCTCGCGGAGCCGGCCGGCGACCGTGTGCACGGTGGGGCGGTCCGTGTCGGGGCGCCACCGCGGGGACTGTCGACTCATCTTGACCACCCCTTATTTTGATGATCGAATCATCAAAAGAGCGAACGTTCGCCGCGGCGACCGCGTCAGGAAGGACCCTCATGTCCCTGCCCGCACGCCTCTACCCTCGCATCATCGGTGCCGCGACCTGTGCCTACGGGGCATTCACCCTGGCTCGCCCACAGTCGCTCGTCGACGCCGCCCAGCTGCCGGCCGACCGCGGGGCAGCCCTGTTGGCGACCTCGGTGGGGGCGCGCGATCTGCTCTCCGGCGCCGCGCTGCTGGTGTGCCCACCCGGCCCGGCGTTGCGGGCCGCCGTCGCCGCGCGCGTGGCCGCGGACGCGTGCGACGTCATCGCCTTCGGGCGGCACTGCCCCCCGCAGACCAGGCTCAAGGCGGTCGCCATCGCCGGTGGATGGGCGGCCGTGTGTGCAGGCGCGTACCCCTTCGCGAGCCGATGACCGCGGTGGGTGCGCCCCGACGGGTCGCCGTCGTCGGCGCCGGAGTCTCGGGGCTGACGGCCGCCCACCTCCTCGCGCGCCGCGGACCGGTGACACTCTTCGAGGCCGAGCCGCGAGCCGGCGGACACGCCCACACCCACGACATCCGCGACCGCGACGGCCGCGCCCTGGCGGTCGACACGGGCTTCATCGTGCACAACGACCGCACCTATCCACAGCTGCGCAGGCTCTTCACGGAGCTCGGCGTACGCGCGCGTCCGACGCAGATGAGCATGAGCATCCACTGCCGGCAGTGCGGTCTGGAGTATGCCGGCGGCAAGGGCGTCGGGGGCATCCTGGCCCGCCCGCGGGGGCTGGCGGATCGCCGGTTCGTGGGCCTGTTGGCCCAGGTCCGACGGCTGCACCGCCTCGCCTCGGCGTGGCTCGATGCCGACTCCCGTCCGGCGTCCGGAGCGTCCCCCGCGGGGCCCGGAGCACCGGAGGACGACACGACCCTCGGCCGGTGGCTCGCGCAGCGCGGCTTCACCGCCTACTTCGTCGAGCACTACGCGATCCCGCTGGTCTCGTGCGTGTGGTCGACCGGGCGGCGGCTCGCGCTGGACTACCCCGCGCGCTATCTCTTCACGTTTCTGCGCCACCACGGCATGCTCTCGATCGGCGGCAGCCCGACGTGGTTCACGGTGCAGGGGGGTTCGCGGGCGTATGTCGACGCCCTCCTCCAGCGGCTGCCTGACGTGCGGCTCGGGGCGCCGGTCACCGGCATCGAGCGCGTCCGCGACGGGGTGCGCATCGAGACCGGCTCCGGCGTGCAGGCCTACGACGCGGTCGTCGTCGCGACCCATTCCGACACCGCGCTGGCGTTGCTGCGTGACCCCACTCGCGCCGAGCGTGAGGTGCTCGGCGCGATCGGCTACGCCTCCAACGAGACCGTGCTGCACACCGACGCGAGCCTGCTGCCGCCGAGCCGCCGGGCGCACGCGAGCTGGAACTACGCGATGCCGAGCTGCGCCGCGGCGCAGGACTCGCCCGTGGTCACCTACTCGATGAATCTGCTGCACGGACTCCCCGGCTCGACGCCCCATCTCGTGACGCTCAACGCCGGGCAGCGGATCGCGCCCGACGCGCGCCTGGCGACGATGACCTATCGCCACCCCGTCTACACGGCTGCCTCGGTCGGCGCCCAGCGGCGGCTGCCGGAGCTGACGACCGCGACGACGGCCTTCGCGGGCGCCTACCACGGGTGGGGCTTCCACGAGGACGGCTGCCGGTCCGGCGTGGCCGCCGCCGCGGCGTTCGGGGCGCACTGGTGAGGCGCCGCTCGGTCATCCGAGCCTTGGCCGGTGCCCCGGGTCACGAGGCGGTGGCGGTAGCCGGTGGCCGCGCCTCGACGAGCGACGCCGACGACGACAAGGCGCGGACTGTGGACGCGCCCGGCGCGCCGGACCTGCCCGGCGTGCCGGACCTGCCCGGCGTGCCGGACCTGCCCGGCGTGCCGGACCTGCCCGGCGTGCCGGACCTGCGGCCCGCGCGGGTCCTGCCGCGTGTGCCGGACCTGCCGGATCCGCTCGACCTGCCGCGTGTGCCGGCGATCGTGGCCGGGCGCATCGGTCATGCGCGCCGGCCGCGTCTCGGCCGGCCCGGGTCGCTGCCCCCGGGAGGTCGGCGGGCGGCCGGTGTCGCGCACTCCTTCACGCACGCGCTGACGTTGTGGCTCGTCGACGTCGACGACCTGCCGGTCTTCCCGGCGCCGCTGCGGTGGTTGGCGTCGTTCGACGCGCGCGATCACCTCGGCTGCGGGCCGGGTGAGACCCTGCGCGCAGGGGTGGCCGCGCAGCTGCGCGATGCGGGCCTCGATCTCGCGGCCGACGACCGGGTGCTCATGCTCGCCGGGGCGCGGGCACTGGGGCATCTCTTCGACCCGCTGTCGGTGTTCTGGTGCCTGAGGTCGAACGGCCTCGTGCGGGCGGTGATCGCGGAGGTGCACAACACCTACGGCGAGCGCCACGCCTACGTGCTGCGGCTCGACGAGAGCGGTCGGGCCGACGTCGGCAAGGCGTTCTACGTCTCGCCGTTCTACGAGGTCGGGGGCAGCTATCGGCTGCGCTTCCGGCTGGACGCGCAGCGGGTCGCCGTCACCGTCGAGTGGCGCGCCGGCGACTCGGTCGACCCCACACAAGAGTGTGACGTCGCGGACTTCGTCGCGTCCTTCAGCGGGCGGCCCACGCCGGCCCGCCCGGCCCAGGTGGCGCGCGAATTGCTCCGCCGGCCCCTCATGCCGCAGCGGGTGAGCACCCTCATCCGCGTGCACGGCGTCTGGCTGTGGCTGCGGCGACTGCCGGTCGTGCCCCGCCAGCCTCGGCGGCCCGACGGGCCTCGACCACCGACCCCGGCGCGACAGCCGCCAGCACAGCATCAGCCGGACTTCGAGCGGAGGGCCCCCGCGTGACCCCACCACCCGTCGACGGAGGCCGGACGCTCCCGATCCGCGCCGTCGTCCCGGACGCCGACGCAACGCCGGAGTCGAGCCCGGCGACCGGCGCCCAGCTCGAAGCAGCTCAGGACGCAGCTGCCGAGCCCGCAGCCGCGGAGTGCCCGGCGACTCGCTGGCAGCCCGGGCCGCCGCCGTTCGTCGACCCGGCGCGGCGGGCGCTGGCCCGGGCCGTCGCGCATTACGCGATCGGTCGGGTGCCGGTGCGGGCTCTCTACCCCGACGGGCGGGTGGTCGGTGCCCGCGCCGCGGGCGCGGACGTCGTGCTGCCGGTGCTCGAGGTGCTCGAACCGGAGTCGTTCTTCGCGCGGTTGGCCGGCGACCCGAAGGTCGGGCTCGGCGAGTCCTACACGGCGGGGGAGTGGCGGGCCGCGCCCGGCACCGACCTGGCCCAGGCCCTCGAACCGTTCGCGCGCGACCTGCCGCAGCTCGTGCCCGCGCCGCTGCGCCGGGTCCGCGCGGCGGCGGCTCGACGCCCGTCCGTGCTGCGAGGCCTGGCGCGCAACACCCGCGAACGCTCGCGCGCCGACATCGAGGCCCACTACGACCTGTCGGGTGACCTGTTCGCGGCCTTTCTCGACCCCTCGCTGACGTATTCGAGTGCCCTCTTCACGCCTGACGAGCTGGCCTCGGACGAGCCAGACGCGTCGGACCTCGCCGCCGCGCAGGTGCGCAAGATCGATGCCGTGCTCGACCTCGCCGGCGTCGGGCCGGGCACCCGCCTACTCGAGATCGGTAGCGGGTGGGGCTCGCTGGCCCTGGCCGCGGGCCGTCGCGGCGCGCGCGTCGTCACGATCACGCTGTCCGCCGACCAGCACGAGACGACGCGCCGCCGCCTCGCCGCGGCCGGGCTCGCCGACCGCGTGAGCGTCGAGCTGCGCGACTACCGAGACGTCGAGGGCCGCTACGACGCCGTCGTCAGTGTCGAGATGATCGAGGCCGTCGGGCAGGCCGACTGGCCCACCTACCTGCGCGCGATCGAGCGGAGTCTGGCGCCCGGCGGGCGGGCGGTCGTCCAGTCGATCACCATGGCCCACGAGCGGCTGCTGGCCACGAGCCATTCGCGCGGCTGGATCCAGAAGCACATTTTCCCCGGCGGCCTCATCCCTTCGATCCGGGCGCTGCGTGACGTCGCCGCCGCCGACACCGGCTTGTCGATGCGCGTCGACCGGGCGTTCGGGGCGCACTACGCGCGCACGTTGCGTTGCTGGCGCGGGAGGTTCGTCGAGGCGCGCGGGCAGGTGCTGGGGTTGGGTTTCGACGAGGCGTTCGTGCGGGCGTGGGAGTTCTACCTCGCCTACTGCGAGGCCGGGTTCGCCGCCGGCTATCTCGACGTGCACCACCTGCTGCTCACCCGGGAGGCCACATGAAGCTGCCGTCCGCGTCGACGTGGATCGTCGGCGCCTCCAGCGGGATCGGTGCCGCGCTCGCCCGCGAGCTGACCGGGCGCGGGGCGCGCGTCGCGGTCTCGGCGCGGCGGCGCGAGCAGTTGGACGAGCTCGTCGCGGCGGGCGACGCGCTCCTCGCCGCGACGTGTGACGTCACCGACGCCGCTGCCACCGCGACCGCCCACGCCGCGGTGGTCGACGCTCTCGGTGACCTCGACCTCGTCGTGTTGGCTGCCGGCTACTGGCGGCGCAGCGACGGGCGTGCCTGGGACACGAGAGAATTCGACCACCACCTCGACGTCAACCTGCGCGGCCTGAGCCACGGCATCGCCGCCGCCCTGCCCGCGATGCTGGCTCGGGGGTCGGGCACGATCGCCGGCGTCGCGTCGGTGGCGGGCTACCGCGGGCTGCCCGGCGCCGAATACTACGGCGCGACGAAGGCCGCCCAGATCAATCTCCTCGAGGCGCTGCGGGCGTCGGTCGCCGGCCGGGGCGTGCACGTCACGACGATCTGCCCGGGCTTCGTGCGCACCGAGATGACACAGGGCAACGACTTCCCGATGCCGTTCATCGTCGAGCCGGAGCAGGCGGCCGCCGCGATCGCCGACGGCCTGGCCGCCGACCGGCACGAGATCGTCTTCCCCCGGCGCATGGCCGTGGCGATGAAGGCGGCGCGGTGGGCGCCCGTCGGGTGGTGGGCCCGGGGGGTGCGGCGGCGCTGAGCCGCGGTGCGGGGCCGGGCCGTCGACCCTCTTCTCGGGGTCGATGGGCCTGGTCCCGGCCTCAGGTGCTGGTCCGGCGCGCGTCGTAGGCGTCGAGCGTCTCCCGGAGCTGGTCGAGCGAGCGTCCCGCGCGCAGCGCCTCGCGCACGTGATCGGCCTGCGTCGCGGGCGCGAGGCCCCCGATCGGCGGGTCGAGGTCGAGGTTGGTCGGGAAGGGGTAGCCCTCGGCGCTCGCAGCGACGACGCGGTGGGCGGCGGCCTCGTCGAGGCTGCCGTCGGCGAGCGCGGCGGCCAGGGCCGGATAGATCGCCAGACTCACCCGACGTCGGTCGACGGTCTCCATCGCGCGGCCGAACGCCGAGCTGATCTGCAGCAGGTTGGCCATCCGCAAGATGTCGGTCGAGTGGTTGGTGCCCGCGGCGTGGAAGAGCGCCGGGTTGAAGAAGACGGCGTCGCCCTTGGTCAGCGGCAGCTGGATGTGGTTCCGGTCGAAGTGGGCCTTGAACGCCTCCAGCCACCAGGCGAGGTAGCCGGGCCCGTACTTCTGGCTGTGCGGCAGGTAGAGGGTCGGGCCGGACTCCACGGGCATGTCGACGTGCGCGACCGCGCCCTGCAGCGTGAGCACCGGCGAGAGGTGGTGCACGTGCGCGGGATAGGCGGCCGCGGTCTGCGCCGGCAGGAAGCCGAGGTGGTAGTCGCGGTGCACCTCCTGGCGCTTGCCGCCGGGGTTGACGACGTTGACCTGGCTCGTCACCTGGTAGCCGGGGCCGAGCCAGGCGCCGGCGACGATGGCGAGAACGTCGTTGGCGTAGTAGCGCACGAACGGCTCCGGGTGCGCGGTCGCGAACTTCTCCAGCGCGTTCCACACGCGGTCGTTGGCGCCGGGGGCGGCGAAGTGGTCGCCGACCTGCCGGCCCTCCTCGTGCTGGCGGGCGATGAGGTCGTCGAAGGCGGCGGTCGCGGCGTCGATCGTGTCGGCCTCGAAGGCGCCGGCGACGACGACGATGCCGGGCCCGTCCGTGAGGGCGCGGGCGAGCTCGGCAGCGAGGGCGGGCGCGTCGGTCGCGTGGGCGACCCGCAGGCGGGCGGCGTCGTAGAGGAGCACGCCCTCGCGCAGCTCGCTCGCGGTCGGATAGTCGGCAGCGTCCGTGGCCGCGACGCCCTCGGCGATGAGGGTCACAAGGTCCTCGACGCGGCAGTCCTCGATGCAGTAGTGGCCGGCGCGGGTCGGCGTGGTGGCGCTGGTCGTGAGGGTCATGAAGGCTCCTTGTGGGCTTGTCGGGCTTTCCGGGCTCGTCGGGCTGCGCGTCGTCGGGGGTTCGCGGCGGACCGGCGGGTCTGTGGGCACGCGGTGCGCCGGTGCCGGGGACGGCGAAGCGCACGCCGGGCTCGCCGCCTGGAGCCGCGGGGCATCACTCCTGGAAGGGCTCGAGTCGGTGACGTCGGCGCGTGCCAGGTGATGCGTCGGCCGCCTCGTCCTCACCAGCGTGACTCCCGGGCGGTCGTCGCACCAGGGGTCCGACGCCTCAGAAACCCCTCAGCGCCGGGCTCACCGACCGCGGCCCGCTCGCGGCCCGGTGTCCTCGGCTCGTCCCCCTCGGCCTACCCTCGGCTTGCCCGCCTCGGCCCGTCCGCCTGGGCCCACCCGCTCGGCCCACCCGCCTAGGCTTGCCGCCTCGGCCCAGGCTCCCGGCGCGGTCTCCGCAGCCTGGTTCTCGGCCCGGTGTTCGCGGCCCGGTGTTCGCGGCCCAGGTCGGACCACGCGTCGTTGCGGGAGCCGCGACCAGGGGCCACACTCCGCACAGACGACCGGCCGGGCGACCGCCGGAAGGGCACTGCTGCAGGGGAGGGCTGATGCCGCACCGTCATCGGGTCCGCGACATCGCCGACCAGGCCGGCCTCTCGGAGGCGACGGTCGACCGCGTGCTGCACGAGCGGGGCGGGGTCAGCGCGCGGGCGACGCGTGCGGTGCACCGGGCCATCGCTGAACTCGACCGGCAGGCAGGTCAACTCGTGCTCACCGGGCGCACCTTGGTCGCCGACCTCGTCATGGCCGCGCCGCAGCGGTTCACCGACGTCGTGCGGTCCGCGTTCGAGGCGGAGGCGGCGATGCTGCGGCCGGCGCTCGTGCGACTGCGGTACGACCTCGACGCCGCGGCCGGACCGGAGGCGATCGCCGAGCGGCTGCGCCGGCTCGCGGCGCGGGGCAGCGACGGTGTGCTGCTCAAGGCCCCCGACGACCCGGCGGTCGCCCTCGCCGTCGATGCCGTGGTGGCGGCGGGGATACCGGTGCTGACGCTCGTGACCGATCTGCCGACGACGGGGCGGCACGCCTACGTGGGGATCGACAACGTGGCCGCTGGGGCGACCGCCGCCTACCTGCTCGATCTGGCGGCGGGTCGTGAGCCGGTCGATGCGCTCGTGCCGCTGAGCCGGGCGGCGTTCTTCGGTGAGGGGCAGCGAGCCGACGGGTTCGAGGTCGAGTTCACGCGGCTGCGGCCCGGGGCACGGGTCGTGCGGGTCGACGGCTCGGATGGTCAGGACGAGGCGATGGAGCGCGTCGCGAACCAGGCCCTCGGTGATGCCGGGCTGGGGGTCGTCTATTCGCCGGGCGGGGCGAATCGCGGCACGCTCGCGGCCTTCGACGCGGCGGGGCGGGCGATCCGCGGCTTCGTCGCGCACGACCTCGACGACGACAACCTCACACTGTTGCGTGCGGGTCGACTGACCGCGGTGTTGCACCATGACCTGCGGTGCGACGCGCGCCGCGCGCTGCGCGGCCTCCTCCAGGTGCAGGGGCTGCTGCCCGGCCGGCCGGTGTCGCTGCCGAGCCCGGTGGTCGTCGTCACGCCCCACAACGTGCCGGCCTGAGCTCACGCGGCCGGCGTCCGGGCCTGCCGGCCGTCGCCGCGGGGTTGGCGTGCCACCTGGCCGGCTCTCGCTCGCCGGGGGCCGGGGTTGTTGCCCCAGGGCCGGCGTAGGAGCGCTGTCCGTGGGCGAGATCCTCAGCCCAGGGCGCGGCTGTCACACGCCGGTGACCATCCACGCGTCGCGGCGGGCGCGCAGGTGCAGCATGAGGCTGCGCAGCGCCATGAACCACGCCATCGCGACCCACACGACGGCGACGGCGAAGGGTTCACCGTGGGCCAGCAACCAGTCGCCGCGGGCGAGGATGAGGCCGAGCACCGGCAGGTAGCCGATGAGGGCGACGACCTGCAGCAAGGCGAGGTAGCGGTTGTCGCCGGCGCCGATGAGCACACCGTCGAGCACGAACGCGTGGCCGCTGATGGGAGCGGTGAGGCCGATGACGACCAGGGCCGCCGTGAGGGCCGCTTGCACGGCGGGATCGGTCGTGAACAGCCGTGGCAGCAGGGGGCTCAGCGCGGCGACGGCGAGGCCGAGCGCGACCCCGAAGCCGACCCCCCACCGCACCATGAGCGCGGTGGCGGCGCGGACCCCGGCGCTGTCGCCGGCGCCGAGATTGCGGCCCGTGAGGGCCTGGGCGGCGATGGCGAGAGCGTCGAGGGCGAAGGCGAGGAAGGTCCAGATCGTCGCGGCCACCTGGTAGGCGGCGAGCGGCACGTCGCCGAGGCGGGCGGCCACGAACGTCGTGGCGAGGATCGCGGCGCGCAGCGCGAGGGTGCGCACGAGGAGCGGCACACCGGTGGCGGCGGCGGCGAGCACGCGCCCGGGGTGGAAGCGCACGGGGGCGTCGAGGCGGCGGGCGCCGCGCAGCACGACGGTCAGCAGGCCTGCGGCCATGCCGGTCTGGGCGATGACGGTGCCCCAGGCGGCGCCGGCGATGCCCATGCCGACGCCGTAGACGAGGCTCACGTTGAGCGCGATGTTGGCGCCGAAGGCGGTGACGGAGGCGATGAGGGGAGTGCGGGTGTCCTGCAGGCCGCGCAGCACGCCGGTGGCGGCGAGCACGAGCAGCATCGCCGGCAGGCCGAGCGCGCTGACGCGCAGGTAGGTGACCGCGTGCTCGGTGGCTGCGGCCGAGGCCCCGAAGGCGGCGCAGATCGGCTCGGCGAAGGCGAAGGTCAGCGCGGCGGAGACGACTCCGAGGATCGCGGCGAGCCAGACGCCGTCGAGGCCGGCGGTCAGGGCACCTCGGGTGTCGCCGGCGCCGAGGCGTCGGGCGACGAGGGAGGTCGTGCCGTAGGCGAGGAAGACGAAGACGCTCGCGGCCGTGGTCAGGGCCGCACTGGCGGCGCCGAGCCCGGCGAGCTGAGCAGTGCCGAGGTGGCCGACGATGGCGGCATCGGCGAGCAGGAAGAGCGGCTCGGCGACGAGGGCGAGGAAGGCCGGCACGGCGAGGTTCAGCACCTCGCGGCGCATGGTGGGGGCACTCACTGGATGAGGATATCCGTGCTCAGGAAGCAAGTTATCCACAGGTTGTCCACAGGGCTTTCGCCGTGGCCGGCGATGCTTGCGTACATCGGTGATGGACGCAAGCGTGACCGAGGGGAGAGACAGATCGCCAGGTCAGCGGTTTTTTTCTCGCACACAAGCGGTGTGCGGCGAATGTCCTGGTCACACGGCAGGCGATCGTTGTATCTCAGCGAAATCCCCAGCTTCGTCCACAGCGGCGTCCCCGGTTGTCCCCCGCTCGTCCACAAGCTGTCCCCAGCTGTGTCCACAGGCCGTGTTGAGTCTGTCTGACCTGCGGTTTAGCGTGAATGAACTCGGCTGCGGCCGGGTGGCCAACACCGGCGATCGGTCAGCTTGTCGGTGGTGCGAGATATGGGTGTGGGGGGCAGCACCCTCGTCGTGGGAGGGCACGACGAGGGTCTGCAATTCGCGACCGAACAGTGCCACTACAGGAGGGTCGAGTTGTCGCTGGCGAGGCTGGAACAGGACGTCGAGCAGGGTCCGCGCGAGGACGGCGAGGATCGCCTACCGCCGCAGGACATGCACGCGGAGCAGAGCGTGCTGGGCGGCATGCTGCTGAGCAAGGACGCGATCGCGGACGTCCTGGAGATCACTCGCGGGGTCGACTTCTACCGGCCGGCGCACGAGCTCATCTATGACGCCGTGCTCAGCCTCTACGGGCGCGGCGAGCCGGCCGACGCCATCACCGTCGCCGACGAGCTCAACAAGCGCGGCGACCTGGCGCGCATCGGCGGCCAGTCCTACCTGCACCAGCTCATCGCGGCTGTGCCGACCGCGGCGAATGCCGGCTACTACGCCCAGATCGTCGCCGAGCGCGCGGTGTTGCGCCGCCTCGTCGACGCGGGCACCCGCATCGTGCAGATGGGTTACGGCACGGGCGGCGGCGATGTCGAGGACATCGTCAACGCCGCGCAGGCCGAGATCTATCAGGTCGCCGACAAACGCGGCAGCGAGGACTACCACCTGCTCGGCGAGCTGCTCGAGGCCACCGCCGACGAGATCGAGCACGCCTCGGGCTCCAGCGGGGAGATGGTCGGCGTGCCCACCGGCTTCGTCGATCTCGACGAGTTGACGAACGGGTTGCATTCCGGGCAAATGATAGTAATTGCGGCAAGACCGGCGATGGGCAAGTCGACACTGGCTTTGGATATCGCTCGTTCGGCGGCGATCAAGCACGGTCAGACGACGGTCGTGTTCTCCCTCGAGATGAGCCGCAACGAGATCACGATGCGCCTGCTGAGCGCGGAGGCGTCGATCCAGTTGCAGCACATGCGCAAGGGCACGATGCGCGATGACGACTGGGCCAAGTTGGCGCGCACGATGGGCGAGGTCAGCGAGGCGCCGCTGTATATCGACGATTCCCCGAACATGTCGCTCATGGAGATCCGCGCGAAGTGCCGCCGGCTCAAGCAGCGTCACAATCTCAAGCTCGTCATCATCGACTATCTGCAGCTCATGAGCTCGGGCAAACGCGTCGAATCCCGCCAGCAAGAGGTGTCGGAGTTTTCGCGTGCGCTCAAGCTGCTCGCCAAGGAGATCGAAGTGCCCGTGATCGCGCTCTCCCAGCTCAACCGTGGCCCAGAGCAGCGCACCGACAAGAAGCCGCAGGTCAGTGACCTGCGTGAGTCGGGCTGCCTGCCGGCGACGACGCGGATCCTGCGGGCCGACACCGGCTCGGAGACGACGCTCGGGGCTCTCTACGCGGCCGGGGCGACGGATGTGCCGGTGTGGGCGCTCGACGAGTCGCTGCGCTATGTCGAGCGGCCGATGACGCACGTGTTTTCGACCGGGGTGCGGCCGGTCTTCGAGGTGACGACGAGCTCGGGGAGACGGGTGCGGGCGACGGCGAACCATCCGTTCCTGTCGTATGCCGGGTGGCAGGCCCTCGGTGATCTGACCCTCGGGGATCGCATCGCCGTGCCGCGGCACGTGCCGGCGCCGTCGATGCGGGACGAGTCGTTCTCGGACGACGATGTGACGACAGCGGCCCGGCTCGTGGCTGAGCTGCCGGAGGCGCGCGTGCCGAGCGGCATCGGACGGCTGCCGAAGGCGCAGATCGCGCTGTTCCTGCGGGAGCTCTTCACCCGCGCCGGCGGTGTCGGGCTCGCGACGACCCACGCGGGCGGGGAGATCTTCTGCTTCGCCGACGACCGGGAGCGGCTGGACCGGATCGCGTTGCTGCTGTTGCGGTTCGGCATCTCGAGCCAGGTGTGGGGCGGCGGGTGCGACTGGGTGCTCGACGTCGTCGACCTCGACTCGCAGCGCCGCTTCCTGCAGGAGATCGGCGTCGAGGGCGGCGAGGGCGATCGACTGTTGACGATCGTGCGCACGGACACCCGCCCCGCCCCGGACACCAACCCGGTGTGGCGCGAGGTGGCCGCCGCCGTCGCCGGTGGTGCCCCCGCCGACCGCGGCACCCTCGCACAGGTGGCGGCCGTGCTCGACCGCGCCGACGTCGACCTCACAGCTGTCAACGACGTCGAGTGGGACATGATCGTCGGCATCGAACCGGCGGGCGTCGAGGAGGTCTTCGACGCCACGGTCCTGGGCACCCATAACTTCGTCGCCAACGGCGTCGTCGTGCACAACTCCATCGAGCAGGACGCCGACATGGTCATGCTCCTGCACCGCGAATCCGTCTACGAGCAGGACTCACCCCGCGAGGGCGAGGCCGACATCATCGTGGCCAAGCACCGTAACGGGCCCACCAAGACCATCACCGTTGCGTTCCAAGGGCACTACAGCCGCTTCACCAACATGGCGACGAACTTTTGA
>JBDIAP010000027.1:0-30690 GCA_039812485.1 Kineosphaera sp. | reverse complement strand
TCGTCGCTCGTGCCGTCACCCGGCGCCAGGTAGGACCGAAACCCGAACCAGCCGCCGCGCCGGGGCGACCGGCGGCCCACGATGTCGTCATGGCCGTCATGGCCGTCATGGCCGGCGGGGTCGTGATGGTCGGCGCAGTCGCCCCGGCCCGCCCGCGGCACATGCTCCTGCCCGGCGGTGAGTCGCAGCCGCCGTTGCCCGATCATCGCGTCGGTCCGGGCGGGGGCGGTGAGGTCGCCGAAGGTGTGTGCACGCAGCGCCTCCCGCATCCAGGTGCGGGTGCGCTCGGGGGTGAGCGCCGCGCTGACGTCGGCGTCGGTGAGCAGGCGCACGGTCATGCCTACCAGTGTCGGCGCTGCGGCGCCCGCCGCGAGGGATTCCAGAAGTGCGGGTCTGACCAGCGCCGATGCCCCACGGCCCCGGGGGACGTCGAGCGGAGCGCCGGGCGTGGGTCCGCGGGCGGGCGACGCGACGGCCGTCACGTGACGCGGGTCATCGGTGGGGACCGGCTCCGCCAACGCCGTTCGTTCTCAGGATTACTGCAGCTTCGCCGATGGTGCATTCGACCTGCACCACCACAGGATCCACCGCAACGCGCAGTGGACGGGCTTCAGCGAGGAACAGTGTTCGGTAACCGCAATCGAGGGGTCTCGGCCAACGCGGCCTCCAGTCATCACGACGAAGAGCTCCAGGGTTATGTCGAGGCGCTCAACACGGTCGCCCAGCGCACCGGCACGGCCACGACACCTGACGAGGTGCTGCAGACCGCCCTCGAGGTCGTGCGGAACGCCTTCCAGTGCCAGTACGCGTCGTGCTGGTGGATCGACAAGAAGGACAACGTGCTGAAGTTCCGGCTCGAGTCCGGACAGGTGTCGCCGGAGTTCCGTCAGGTGACCCAGACCGCCACCTTCCCCCGCGGCGTCGGCCTCGCCGGGCGCGTGTGGGCGCAGCGCGAACTCGTCTTCGCCGCCGACCTCGCGCAGGTCACCGACTGCGTGCGCGCCCCTGTCGCCAAGCGCAGCGGCATCGAGGCGGCCGTCGCGTTCCCGCTCATTCGTGAGGGCGAGGTCGTCGGCACGATGGACTTCATGGCCGACCCCGAGCACGTGCCCGGGCCCGTGCGACTCACCGTGCTCGGCACCGTCGGCGTCATCGTCAGCCAGGCGCTCGAGCGGGTGCTCGAGGGCGAGCGGCGCGGCGAGATGGAGCACGACATGGCCGCGATCAACGCGGTCGTCCGCGAGATCGCCGAGTCGGTCTCCGAGGAGGCCGCGATCAAGGGCGCCCTCGACACGACCCGCAACGAGTTCCAGTGGGAGTACGGCTCCTTCTGGGCCATCGACGAGAACGACCGCGTGCTGCGCAACTCCCTGGAGTCCGGCAGCGCCGGCGAGGAGTTCCGCCGCGTGACGCGCGAGGCGACCTTCGCCGAGGGCGTTGGCGTGGCCGGCCGCGCCTGGAAGACCCGCGACATGGTCTTCGAACCCGACCTCGGCCTCGTCACCGACTGTGTCCGCGCCCCCGCCGCCCAGCGCGCGGGCGTCAAGTCGGGAGTCTGCCTGCCGATCATCGTGCACGGCTCCGTCGTCGGCACCATGGACTTCTTCACCACCAAGGAGATTCACCTCTCCGCCGACCGCGAGCGGGCCCTGCGCAACACCGCCTTCCTCGTGTCCAACGCCATCGAGCGGCACCGCGCGAGCGCCCGCACCGAGACCGCCGGTCAGGAGCTGTTGAGCTCGATCACCGAGGTGGAGCGCAACGTGCTCGAGGCCAGCAACGTGGCCGCCGACGCGCAGCGGCTCACCGAGGAGGCCAGCAAGATCGTCAACAGCCTCAACACGAGCTCGGTCGAGATCGGCAACGTCGTCAAGGTCATCACCTCGATCGCCGAGCAGACCAACCTGCTCGCGCTCAACGCGACGATCGAGGCCGCCCGCGCCGGCGACGCCGGCAAGGGCTTCGCCGTCGTCGCCAACGAGGTCAAGGACCTCGCCCGCGAGACCGCGAAGGCGACCGAGGAGGTCGACTCCAAGGTGTCGGCCATCCAGAGCGACGCCGGGTCGGTCGTGCACGCCCTGCAGGGCGTCGCCCAGACCGTCGAGCGCATCAACGAGGCGCAGAACATCATCTCGGGCGTGCTCACCGAGCAGAGCGCCGTGACCCGCAGCGTGCTGCAGGGCTGAGCCCACTCGTCGGCCGCGTCCGACCACGTCACAGGCCGTCGCTCCTTCGGGGGCGGCGGCCTTCGGCGTGCCGCGCGGTCGGCTGTCGCAAGGGCGATGGTTTTGCGCACAATCGGTGCGCCGCGGTGCCGGGAGGTCGGCGGGTGGGAGTCGCGCTACGTCTGTAGGGGGTTCGCCGAGGGGGTGCCTGAGGGGTCGCCGATGCGGGGTGCGCCACACCGCCGCGGTCTCAAGGGGCCGGTGGCGCGGTCGATGGGCAGGCGTACGGCGCCCGGAGGGTGCATCGCCGAGGAACAGGTAGGGACAGTAGGACATGGACGTCGCCGCACTGGCACAGACCATCCTGAGCAGCCGCAACGCGGCCACCATGCAGGACGCTCAGGTCTCGCTGCTGAAGAAGACGATGGACGCCCAGGCCTCCGCGGCCGGCCAGCTCATCGACAAGATGATGCTTCCCCTGGCGACCGAGGGCGCCCTCGGCCGCAACGTCAACACCTACGCCTGACGCCCGCGTGGTGCCCCGGGGCCACGCGTGCTCGCGCCGATGCCCTTGGCGCCCCGAGCGCCCCGATGCCCTTGGCGCCCCGAGCGCCCCGATGCCCTTGGCGCCCCGAGGTCGTTGACGCCGTCATGCGGTTGGCGCCGTCATGCGGTTGGCGCCGTCATGCGGTTGGCGCCGTAGGCGGCCCGCGCCCCACCGCCGTGAGGCCCGAATCTTGTCGGTGGCCTCACCTAGGCTTCGGGCCATGAATCAGAGCCCCGCGCTCGGTGACGCCGCGCGTGCCCGATCGGGCCCGCCTCGCCGCGGCCTCTTCGTCGTCTTCGAGGGCGGCGACGGCGCCGGCAAGTCCACGCAGGTCCAGCTGCTCGCCCGCTGGCTCGAGGAGCGCGCGGTGCCGCACGTCGTGACCCGCGAGCCGGGCGGCACCCCGCTGGGGGCACGGCTGCGCGAGGTGCTCCTGCACACCGACGACGGGCCCTCGCCACGTGCCGAGGCGCTGCTCTTCGCGGCCGACCGCGCCCACCACGTCGAGCGACTCGTGCGGCCCGCGCTCGAGCGCGGCGAGTGGGTCGTCTCCGATCGCTATGTCGACTCCTCGATCGCCTACCAGGGCGGGGGCCGCGGGCTCGACGCCGACGCGATCGCCGACCTGTCCCGCTGGGCCACCGACGAGCTGGTGCCCGACCTCACCGCGCTCCTCGACGTGCCCGTCGACGTGGGCGCCGCGCGTCGAGGCCGCGCCGCCGACCGCATGGAGTCGGAGTCGGCCGCGTTCCACGAGCAGGTGGCGCAGCGTTTCCGGCAGCTCGCCGCCGCGGCGCCCCGGCGCTATCTCGTGCTCGACGCGACGCGTCCGGCCGACGAGCTCGCCGCGATCGTTCGGGCCCGGCTCGAGCCGCTTGCCGGTGGCCACGACGCGGTCGACGGGCCGCGTGATGCCGGAGCCGGGCACGCGGCCGCAGGCGACGCGGGAACAGAAGACGCGGGAACAGAAGACGCGGGACCAGAAGGCCCGGGAGCAGACGACGCAGGAGCAGACGACGCGGGAGCAGACGACGCAAGGGCTCGCGTCGGCGGGGGAGCCGAGGTGCGGCCGTGAGCGTCTGGGACGACCTCGTCGGGCAGTCGCAGACGGTGCAGACCCTCACGGCGGCAGTCGCCGACCCCGCGCGCATGACGCACGCGTGGTTGTTCACGGGGCCGCCGGGGTCGGGGCGCAGCAACGCCGCGCGCGCCTTCGCGGCGGCCCTGCTGTGTCCCGACGGCGGGTGCGGAGTGTGCCGCGAGTGCCGCACCGCGCTCGACGGCACGCACGCCGACGTCGAGGTCGTCGCGACCCGGGGGCTGTCGATCCAGGTGCAGCAGGCGCGCGAGCTGGCGCTGCTGTCGGCGCATCGGCCGTCGGTCGGGCCGCGCCGGGTCATCATCATCGAGGACGCCGACCGGCTCACCGAGCGAGCGGCCGACGCGCTGCTCAAGGCCATCGAGGAGCCCGTGGCGCGCACGGTCTGGATGCTGTGCGCCCCGAGCCTCGAGGACGTCATCATCACGCTGCGCAGCCGCAGCCGGCACGTGCGGCTGCGCACCCCTCCGAGCGCGGCCGTCGCCGAGCTGCTCGTGCGGCGCGACGGCGTCGACCCACCGATGGCGCGCTATGCCGCCCGAGCCGCCCAGTGCCACATCGGCCTCGCGCGGCGGCTGGCGCGCGACGAGGGCGCCCGCATCCGGCGCCGCGACACCGTCAAACTCGCCAATCGCATCCACACGACTGCCGACGCGGTCGCGGCCGCCGCCGACCTCACCTCGATCGCCGACGAGGAGTCGGGCGCGGCGGGGGCGGAGCGTGATGCCCGCGAGCGGGCCCGCCTGCTGGAGACCCTGGGGGCCGACCCGGCCGCACGCACCCAGCCGCCGGCGGTGCGCGCCCGGCTCGCGGCGCTGGAGAAGGAGCAGAAGACGCGCGCCACGCGCTTCGCCCGCGATGTCGTCGACCGCTCGCTCATCGACCTGGTCTCGATCTATCGCGACGCGCTCATGCTGCACGTCCAGGCCCCCGTCGAGCTCGTCAACGACGACCTGCGTCCCGAGGTCGAGACGCTCGCGCGCCGCCTGGGCCCGGTCGAGCTGCTGGCGGCCATGGACGCGATCACGACGGCCCGGCAACGCATCGACGCCAATGTGCCGCCGCTGCTGGCCCTGGAGGCGATGGCGGTCGGTCTCAAGGTCGGCCCGTCATGAATCCGCTTGCCTGCGTGCCGCGCTCGGACGGTGGGCGCGTGCCCGCACGACGGACGGTGGGCGACGTGTCCGCCTCGCCCGGTAGCGTGACCCGAGACAGTTCGACACCCCCTACCCAGCCGCCCACCAGCCCCGGGATCGCGCGGGGCGCCCGCGACACGTCGCGGAGGCCACGCGCGGCGAGTGACCGGACCGCCCGGTCGGTCGTCGGCCCCGGGCTCGGCCCGGCAACTGCGAAGGAGCACACGTGAGCCGCGCACACCCCGTCCGTCCACGGCTGATCTCGGCGGCGACCGCGCTGCTCCTGGCGATCGCCGGCTGCGCCACCGGAGGCGGCGACGCCGCCGGCACCGCGGGACCGACCGACGCGGGACCGACCGACTCGGGGCCGTCGGCGACGGCACCGAGCGGCCAGCTGGCGAGCTTCTACAGCCAGGCGTTGACGTGGGCCGCGTGCGACGGGGTGAGCAACGCCTCTGCGACCGCACGCTGTGCCTGGCTGGAGGTGCCGATCGACTACGCGAACCCGGCGACGGGCACGACCAAGCTCCGGCTGCTCAAGGTGCCGGCGTCGGAGAAGAGCCAGGGTTCGCTGCTCGTCAACCCGGGCGGTCCCGGCGGGTCCGCGGTCGACTACGCCAACATGGCCGACTTCATCGTGTCCGGCCAGGTGCGTCGCTCCTTCGACATCGTCGGCTTCGATCCCCGCGGCGTCGGGCACTCCGAGCCGATCGTGTGTCTCGACCCGCCGCAGGTCGACCAGATGCTCGGCATGGACCCGACTCCCGACGACCAGGCCGAGTTCGACCAGCTCGAGCGCACGGCGACCGACTTCGGCAAGGCCTGCGAGAGCAAGTACCCCAAGATCCTCGGCCACGTCTCGACCGTCGATGCCGCCAAGGACATGGACATCCTGCGCGGCGCGCTCGGCCAGGAGAAGCTCACCTACCTGGGCAAGTCCTATGGCACGTTCCTCGGCGCGACCTATGCGGGTCTGTTCCCGCAGCGCGTGGGGCGGCTCGTGCTCGACGGCGCGATCGCTCCCGACCTGTCGAACGAGCAGATGAATCTCGGTCAGGCCGTCGGCTTCGAGACCGCGACCCGGGCCTACGTGCAGCAGTGCGTCTCCGAGGGCAACTGCCCGCTCGGCGGCGACCTCGAGGCCGGGATGTCGGCGTTGCGAGAGCTGCTCAAGGGGCTCGACAGCCGGCCCGTGCCGGTCACGGGTGACCCGCGTGTCACGCAGCTCACCGAGGGCTGGGCGAGCCTCGGCCTGGCCCGGGCGATGTATGACAACACGTCGTGGGATTCGCTGACCGACGCGCTGCGTCAGGTCAAGGCGGGCAGCGGCAACAAGCTGTTCGCGCTCGCCGGTGAATATGCCGACCGGCGCGCCAACGGCACCTACTCCGGCAACATCATGCAGGTGATCTCGGCGGTCAACTGCCTCGATCGGGGCTCGAAGCCGCAGGACTTCGCCCAGCTGCAGCAGCTCGGGCAGCAGTTCGCGCAGAAGGCGCCGACCTGGGGGCCGTTCATGGTCTACGGGTCGACGACGTGCGACCACTGGCCGGTGCCTGCGACGGGCAAGCCCGACAAGATCGCCGCCGCCGGCGCCGCGCCGATCGTCGTCGTGGGCACGACCCGCGACCCCGCGACCCCCTACGAGTGGGCCCAGCAGCTCGCCGGTCAGCTCGACAGCGGACGACTCATCACCTTCGACGGCGACGGGCACACCGCCTACATGCGGTCGAACTCGTGCGTCGACTCCGCGGTGGACGCCTACCTGCTGCAAGGCAAGGCCCCGCAGGACGGCCTCAAGTGCTGACCGATTCGTGACGGACCGCTGCTGAGCTGCCCGGAGCGCGGCGCCGGGCACCGCGCCCCGCCGCGCCCCGAGATTTGGCGCCGCTCACCGCATCCGTATACTGGTCCTCGCGTCCCATGCGGGCGCACTGCCGCTTTAGCTCAGTCGGCCAGAGCGATTCACTCGTAATGAATAGGTCGTCGGTTCGATTCCGACAAGCGGCTCAGACAACGCCCCCGGCTCCGGCCGGGGGCGTTTCTGGTGCACTGGCATGCATCGTGACGTGGGCAGAAGGTGCTGCAGGCTCATAGCCGCATGATGGAGAGTCGAACGTCAGGGCTGGCGGGGAGGTCGGCATGAGTCTGGAGTTCTATGTCGGGCCGGTCCCTGGGGAGGGGGAGACGCCCTACAGCTCCTATCGCGCGCACAGCGACGACTGGCCGACGGGGCGGGCGACGGCTCCGATGACGGCCCTCCTCGCAGCGGTGCGGCGACGCACGACCGCGGCCGACGAGGCGGTGTATGCCGAGACCCGGCGGCCGCTGGAGGAGGCGGTGGCGCACGACTGCATCTACGTGTCGGTGCACGTCGACCTGGAGCAGGCGGAAGCGATCTACGGCTCCTTCCAGGAGGCCGCGGCCGAACTCGGCCTCATGCTCTACGACCCGCACATGATGCTGGCCTTCCTGCCCGGGCAGGCCGAGCCGGCGGACGGGATGCCGCCACCGCAGGGTCCGTACGGTCTCTTCGATGCTGTCGAGGTGTTCGTCTCCGCGGCGCCGAGCCAAGGTCGTGCCGCATGCGAGGTCTTCGACGCCTGGAGACTCGCAAGGCCGTGGCCGCCGGAGAGCGAATCGGGCGTGATCGAGCCGGCCATCGCCGATCTCATCACCCGGGTGCGGGAGCGCCTGCAGCTGCCGGACGAGTCCTACACGGTCGATCATGCGTCGTTGGAGACGTACGCGGCGGAGGACGGGCTGCACCTGCGACTGGACGAGGAGGGTGGACTGGGCCTCTGGGAGGCGGTTTTCGAGGCGGTCCGCATCGAGGCGCAGTCTGCGGGGCTGCTGTATTACGACCCTGTCCGCGAGATTGCGTACCTCCCCGGGCAGCAGGAGCCGGTGCCGTGTGTGCGGGCGGACACCCCACTCGACCTCGACTCCGACGACCTCGCACCGTGGCCGGCGCCGAAGTCGCCTGAAGACTGGCACGTCGACGCCACGGCCTACCTCTCGGAGTACATCGGGCCGATCTCGCACCACCCCGAGTGGCCGCATCACCTCGACGATGCCCGGGTCATGGGGACTCGGGATCAGATGTCCTCCGGACCTGGCGACGCGACCGGTGCCTACTTCTACCCGCTGCTGTGGATTCGGGTGTATGACCAGGCGACCAGCGAGCCGGTCCAGGCCCGGGTCGACGCGTGGCGATGCGGTCCGGACGGTTGTTTCGACGACCGGGACGTGCATCCCGCCATCCGCGAGAACCGGGGCTGGACGCGAGCCGACGAGGACGGTGTGTGGGCGTTCACCACGTGGCTGGCAGCCCGAGGGCCCGACGTCGACCTCGCCGACGAGCGGAGCTGGATCCATGTCGGAGTGCGTGCCCCGGGCTATCGCTGCGAGTATCGGCGCGTCCTCCTGCTGGACCACGAAGACCCCGCAACACCGCACCTGACACTGCCGGACATGGTGCCGACGCTCCGCTTCCCTGACGGTGACCCGTCGTGGAGTTGCGAAGTGGTCGCCATCGGCCTGCACCGCGACGACAGCACGAGCCCAGCGGGGTCGAGCGCCTCGATCAAGAGACGTCCTGACGGGGTCTGATGCTGCGCCGTTGCCGCCATCAGCGGTGCGCGACGTCGATGACGAGGCGCCCGCCGGTGCCGCCGTCGAGCACGAACGCGCGCATCGGCCGCCGCTGGTCGACTCCGATGCCGAGCGTCGTCTGCCCCTCGAACGAGCCCGCCCAGGCCACCTGCTTGACGGCCCGCAGTCCGCGGGTCGAGACGACCTCGGCGCGGTTGGGCACCTTGATCGTCTCGCGGCCCTTGGTGTCGTAGGCCGGTGCTCCGACGACGACCTGGAGCGCCGCGCGCCCGCGCAGCGCCACCGTCCTTCCGCTGCCGTCCTCCTGCACCGAGCGCACGTAACGCACGCTGTAGCCGCGCGTGGCGAGCGCGCCGTCGAGGTCGAGCACGATGCGGTCGAAGCACGCCTGCCGCCCGGCCCGGACGCCTACCAGATGGTCGCGGCCCAGCGCGACCGGCAGCGTGCCCTTGGCGCCGGTGCCCCACGCGGTCGCGCAGCGCGCCCCCGAGGTAGCAGGAGTGCGCGCCACCCCGACCGAGGTCGCCGGCGCCGTCGTCGTCGGCGCACTGGTCGGGGCGCTCGCTGCGCCCGGCGCTGCCCACGCCCCGGTCGGCGCCGCGCAGGCGAGCGCGACGGCGGCGGCGCTGAGCGCCGTCAGCGCGGCGCGTCGATGCGGACGGATCGTGGTGATGCTCATGTGTGACCCCCTGAATCGCCGGGGCGTCCCCACACCCCGGGCCGTCGCCGCGGCTTCGTCGCCGCGACGTGTCTCCGTGATACTCCCGGGCTGCGGCCGTGTCCAGACCTATGAGGGTCTCGAACTCGTATCGTTCGGCCACCGTATGCATCGTCGCGCGTCTGAGAAACCGATTGCGCCCCAACGTTCCTCGCGCGCCTTCGGGTCACGGCGCGGGCGTCGGACGCCCCGCGCCCGAACCACCCGCCGCGGGCGGCCCCGTAGGCTGGGGCGCGGGGTCCGGTCCGCAGGGACCGGCCGAAGACGACGCAGAGGGATCTTGGGGGGTACTCGTGCGGGCTCGCGCACTTGTCATCGGAATGTCCACCGCGCTGCTGCTGGCCGCGTGCGGCACCGGCTCGCAGCCGGCGGCTCAGTCGCCGTCTGCGCCCGCATCGAGCAGCGCCGCGCCCGGCACGACGACCTCGCCGGTCGCGCCGGTCGACATCGTGCCCAAGCGCACCGACCTCGTCTATGCGGACGACGGCATGGCCGAGCACAAACTCGACCTCTACATGCCCAAGGCCGACACCGACAAGGGCGCCGGGCCGTTCCCGACCGTCGTATGGGTGCACGGCGGCGGCTGGGCCGGCGGCGACAAGGCCGACATCAACAACGAAGAGATCCAGATGAACCAGCTGCGCGACGTGCTGCTGGAGCACGGCTATGCGATCGCCGCAGTCAACTACCGGCTCACGCCCAAGGGCACCTTCCCCGAGCCGATGCAGGACATCGCGGCGGCCACCCGCTACCTCAAGAGCCACGCCGGGCAGTTCGGACTCGACCCCAATCGCTTCGTGCTGGGCGGGGATTCGGCGGGAGCGCACCTGGCGACGATGGTCGCGATGACGTCGGACAAGCCTGACCTGCAGGGCAGCATCGGCGTCACCGAGACCGACACCAAGGTCAAGGCGATCGTCGACTACTACGGCATCTACGACCTCACGAAGCGCACCGAGGACCAGCATTCCGGGCCGTGCCAGCGGGCCAAGCCGGGTGCGGAGTCGTCACACGGGCGGCTCATCGGGGCCGACCCCGACAGCCCCGAGGGTGAGCCGATCGCCGCGAAGGCGAGCCCGATCACCTACGTCAACTCCTCGACGCCGCCGGTCCTGCTCTTCTACGGCAGCCAGGACTGCACGACGCCGCCGGCTCAGGCCGAGCGGTTCGAGGCCGCGCTCAAAGCCGCCGGAGTGCCGACCGAGATGACGAAGATCGACGCCGCGCACGCCGACGCGAAGTTCTTCACGACGCCCGAGCTCAAGGACCAGCTGATTCGCTTCCTGGACGCGCACGTCACGAGCTGAGGCGGCGGACCGCAAAGTCAGCGGCGGTCAGTGCCGTGAACTCAAAGCACTGACCGCCGCTGTCTTTCGGCCCTCGTTTTCGGGACTGCCTCAGGGCGCCTACCGTGGGGCGATGACGGCATATGACCTGGCCGATCGCTTCCGCTCGGGGGCCCCGCCGACGCTGTTGACCGGGGTGCAGGCCATCGTGCGCCTCCTCGTCGAGCAGCGCGCACTCGACGCCCGGCGCGGCCGCGACGTCGGCTTCTTCGTCAGCGGATATCAAGGCAGCCCGCTGGGCGGCCTCGACAAGATGCTCGCCGGCGAGCCGGAACTCTTGCGCGCCAACGCGATCCACTTCCAGCCCGGTCTCAACGAGGAGATCGCCGCCACCGGCGTCTGGGGCAGCCAGACCGATCTGCCGACCGGCCGGCGACGCCACGACGGCGTCGTCGGCGTCTGGTATGGCAAGGCCCCCGGGGTCGATCGCGCCACCGACGCGCTGCGGCACCTGACGATGTATGGCGTCGACCCCACCGGCGGGGTCGTGCTGCTCGCCGGCGACGACCCCGCCGCGAAGTCCTCGACCGTGCCCGCCGTCAGCGAACGCACCCTCGCGGCCCTCGGCATCCCCGTGCTCTTCCCTCGCAACGCCGCCGAGGTCGTCACGCTCGGGCTGCACGCCGTCGCGCTGAGCCGCGCCAGCGGCAGCCCCGTCGCGCTCAAGATCGTCGCCGACGTCGCCGACGGGGCCTGGGCCGTCGACGACGCGGTCTCGCATCTCGACCCCGTGACGCCACAGCTGACGTGGGAGGGGGAGCCGTGGAGCTTCCGGCAGAGCCCGCCGCTCGTCGGCAGCGCGCGCATCGTCGCCGTCGAGGCGCAGCTCGTCGGCCCGCGCGCGGCGATGGTGCACGCGTATGCCCGGGCCAACGACCTCGACGTCGTCACCGTCGGCGCACAGGACTCTGTGGCGACGAGCGGACCGCCGGCCCGGCGCGGCATCATCGCCGCAGGGCCCGCCTACGACTCGACGATGCAGGCGCTGCTCGACCTCGGCGCGGGCGAGGACACGCTCGCCGCGGCGGGGGTGCGCGTGCTGCGGGTCGCGCTGATCACGCCGCTGGAGCCGACGGGCGTGCGCCGCTTCGCCGAGGGCCTCGAGGAGATCCTCGTCGTCGAGGACAAGACGTCGTTCGTGCAGGCGCAGGTGCGGGATGCCCTCTACGGGGTGACGGGCGCGCCGCGCGTGCTCGGCAAGCTCGACGCCGACGGTGCTCGCCTCGTGCCCGCCGACGGCGAGCTGACTCCGGGCCGGCTGCACGAGCCGTTGCGGCGGGTCTTCGCGCAGGTCCTGCCGCTGACGGCACCGCCGGCCCCGCGCGCGCCGTTGCCGATCCTGCCGGTCGCGCGGGCGCCCTACTTCTGCTCGGGCTGCCCGCACAACCGGTCCACCGCCGTGCCCGATGGCTCGCTCGCTGCCGGCGGCATCGGCTGCCACACGCTCGTGACGACCTCGCGGCGCACCGACAGCGCCGTCACCGGCTTCACCCAGATGGGTGGCGAGGGGGCGCAGTGGATCGGGCAGGCGCCGTTCACCGACATCCCGCACGTCTTCCAGAACATCGGCGACGGCACCTACGCGCACTCCGGGCAGCTCGCCGTGCAGGCGTGCGTCGCCGCCGGGGTCGACATCACGTTCAAGCTCCTGCACAACGACGTCGTCGCGATGACGGGCGCGCAGGATGCGCAGGGCGCGCTGTCGATCCCGGCGCTGACCCACAAGCTCGCCGCCGAGGGGGTCGCGCGGATCATCGTCGTCTCCGACGACCCGGCTCGTCACGATGCGGGTGCGATGGCCGCGGGCACCCTTGTCTGGCACCGGGATCGGATGGACGAGGCGCAGCGGCTGCTGCGCGGCGTGCCCGGCGTCACGATGCTCATCTACCAACAACACTGTGCCAATGACTCCCGCCGGCAGCGCTCGCGCGGGCTGCTCGCGCCGAGCGCGCGGCGCGTCGTCATCAACGAGGACGTCTGCGAGGGCTGCGGCGACTGCGGCGTGCAGAGCAACTGCCTGTCGGTGCAGCCGGTCGACACGGAGTTCGGCGACAAGACCCGCATCGACCAGAGCACGTGCAACACCGACTACTCGTGCCTGCTGGGGGACTGCCCGGCGTTCATGACGGTCGCGGTGCCCGAGCGTCCCCCGCGGGCGCAGACGTCGACGCCGCCTGAGCTGCCCGACCCCGCCTGGATGCGCGAGGGCGCGCCGGCCGGCACCCAGAACGTGCTGCTCGCCGGGGTCGGTGGCACGGGCATCGTCACCGTCAACCAGGTCCTCGCGACCGCCGCGCTGCGGGCGGGGTATGCCGTCGACCTCCTCGACCAGATCGGCCTGTCGCAGAAGGCGGGACCCGTCGTCGGGCACCTGCGCTTCCGGGCCGACGGGCCGATCGAGCCCTCGAACCGCATCACGCCCGGGCGGGCCGACGCGATCCTCGTCTTCGACCTGCTGACCGCCGTGGACCCGGTCAACCTCGGGTATGGCGACCCGTCCCGCACGCAGGCCGTGGCCGCGACGAGCGTCACGCCGACCGGCGCGGAGGTCTACGACCGCGGGCTGCATCAGGCGCCGGTGCCCGAACTGCTCGAGCGGCTGGCGACCGCGGCTGCGTCGACGCACACCCTCGACATGCTCGGCGCAGCCCGGTCGCTGCTCGGCTCGAGCGCGGCGGCCAACCTGTTGCTCGTCGGCGCGGCCGTCGAGTCGGGCGCGCTGCGGCTCCCACCGTCCGCCGTGCGAGAGGCCATCGAGATCAACGGCGTCGCCGTCGCCGCCAACCTCGCCGCGTTGGCGTGGGGCCGCGTGTCCGTGGCCGATCCAGCGGCCTTCGCCGTGGCTGTCGCCGGGGCGGGTGCCGCGACGGGCGGCGCCCAGCGGCGTGCCGCCACGGCCGACAGCCCGACCGGTGTCGCGGCATCAGGTGCCCCGGCCCGGGTGGGGGCCGTCGACGGTGAGCGCGTCCCGGCGGCAGGCGATGCGGGGGCAGACCGCGACCGGCCGCCGGCGAGCGTGGCACGGGCGTTGGCCCAGTCCGCGTTCGCCGGCGAGACCGCTCGTCTCGCGCGGCTGCGCGCGGTGGACCTCGTCGGCTTCCAGGACGCTTCGTGCGCGCAGGACTACGTGCGCGTCGTCGACGCCGTGTGGCGCGCCGAGCGGGCCGTCACCGACGACACGCGGCTCTCGGAGGCCGTCGCTCGCTACCTCTACAAGCTCACGGCCTACAAGGACGAATACGAGGTCGCGCGACTGCTGACCCGCGCCGACGCCGACCGCTTCGCGCGCGCGGCGGTGCCCGGCGGCACCGACGTGACGTTCCGCCTGCACCCACCGGTGCTGCGCGCCCTCGGCCGCACCGCCAAGATCGGCTTCTCCCCGCCGACCCACGTGGCGCTGCGCGCGCTCGCGCCGATGAAGCGGCTGCGGGGCACCGCGCTCGATCCGTTCGGCCACGCCCGCGTGCGCCGCGTCGAGCGCGAGCTGCTGCGGCACTACCGCTGGGTGCTGCACGCCCTGGTCGACGGGCTCACGCTGAGCAGCTACGAGCGGGCCGTGGCGTTCGCGGCGCTGCCCGACCTCGTGCGTGGCTACGAGCACGTCAAGCTGCGCCACGTCGACCGCTACGTGGCCGCCATCGCCGACCTCGGCCTTCCCGGGCCCGACCTGCCGCCGGGGCCGGGACCGGAGTCGCCGAACCGCTGACGCCGGCAGTAGCCACCCGCTCGCACACGTGCGGGGCTCGCCCCGAGGGTGCGTGCTCACGCACCGGGCTTGGGCGTGAACCCCAGCCTTCGCGGGAGGGAGCCGGGTGTGCGCCGCGAGGCTGTGGGCAGCTGGCGAGTCAGCCCGCAGGCAACCGCCGCCGGATGTCGCCGAACGCGCGCACCAGCTCCGCTGGCCCGACGTCGTCGAGCTCGGTATCGAACGTGATGAACAGCCCGGCGACACCGACCCACGACCACCCGCCGATCGTCAGGCGGCATCGATCGGGCCCCAGGGCTTCGACCACCGATCCCCCCGGAGCCCACCGCGCGACGACGCCGGCCGGTAGCGGGAGGCTCGCCCACCCCACGCACTGCCACTGCCCGGGGGTGTCGCCGCGGTCCGGGTTCTGGACCACGAGCCGGGTGATGTCGTCGCTCGTCAGCGGCTGCGGCGTGAAGAGTGCTCCCTCGGGGGTGCGCGGCCGGAGCCGGTCGACCCTGAACGTCTGCCATGTCCGCAGCCGACGGTCGCGGGCGAGGAGATACCAGCGCCCGGCCCAGACGACCAGGTGGTGGGGTTCGACCTCGCGCGGCGGCTCGACGGCGGGGGGCGGCCCGTACCCCTTGGATGTCCCGTCCCCGCCCGGCTGTTCGGCCCAGGCCGCGCCCTCCGCGGCCGGCAGCACCTCCACCCGCAACACCCGGCTACGCCGGATGGCCGCGCCCACGGTCTGCAGCGTCTCGACGTCGACGGGTGGGGCGGAGAACTCCCAGTAGTTGCGCAGATTCGTCACGTCGAACGCCTCGCTGGCGGTGCGCGACCGCGCCGGCATGACCCGGCGCAGCGTCGTCAGCGCGCGGGTCACGGCGTCCTCGATGCCCGTCACCGTCGCCGGAGCCGTCTGCAGGGCGAGCGCGATGGCGATCGCCTGGTCGTCATCGAGCACCAGCGGCGGCAGCTTGCCGCCCGGGCCGAGCCGGTAGCCACCGCCGGGCCCCTTGATCGCCTCGACGGGGTAGCCCAGATCGCGCAGCGTGTCGACGTCGCGACGCAGCGTCCGCGCGGACACCCCGATCCGCCCCGCGAGGTCGCTGCCGGACCACTCCACGCGGGCCTCCAGCAGCGACAGCAGACGCAGGATGCGCGCCGAGGTATCAGCCACAGGCGACACCATGCCACCAATAGCGGTCACTCGATGACCGCCACCGATGCCAATCTCCGTGTCATGACCAGTCACAGCCCTGTCCAGGCACCTCCCACCCCCATCGCCGGCCGGCGCGCGTCGCTGGCCCTGCTCGTCGTGCTCTTCGCCTCGTTCATGGACCTGCTCGACGTCACGATCGTCACCGTCGCGGCGCCCGACATCGCCGCCGACCTGCACGCCTCCTCGGCCCAGCTGCAGTGGATGCTCGCGGCCTACACCCTCGCGCTGGGATCGGGCCTCATCACCGGCGGCCGGCTGGGCGACGACCACGGGCGCCGCACCGTCTTCCTCGCCTCGCTCGCCGGCTTCGCGCTCGCCTCGGCCGCTTGCGCGCTGGCGCCCTCGGCCGAGGCGCTCATCGCGCTGCGGGTGCTGCAGGGCCTCGCCGGTGGGCTCATGGTGCCGCAGGTCTTCGGCATCATCCGCTCATCGTTCGCGCCCGCTGAGATGGCCACGGCGTTCGGCGCCTACGGCGCGGTCCAGGGCCTCGCCTCGGTCGCCGGCCCGCTGCTCGGCGGCGCGCTCGTCGACGCCGACCTGTGGGGACTGGGGTGGCGCACCGTCTTCTGGATCAACGTGCCCGTCGCGATCCTCGCGCTCGCGCTGGGCCTGAGCGTGCTGCCCCAGTCGACCGCGCCCGCCCGCGTCCGCCTCGACCTCACCGGCGCAGCCGTGGCCGCGGCTGCCGTCGTGCTGACACTGCTGCCTCTGGTGCAGGGCCACGAGTGGGGTTGGCCCGCCTGGGGGTGGGCGCTGCTCGCGGCGGGTCTGCTCTTGGGCGGGGCCTTCCTCGCCTACGAGCGGGCGGTGGCCCGACGCGACGGGGAGCCGGTGCTCGACCCGGCGCTGCTGACGATCCGGCCGTTCACGGCGGGCCTGGCCGCCGCCACCCTCTTCTTCGGCGGCCTCGCCTCGTTCTTCCTCGTCCTGTCGATCTATCTGCAGGCGGGCACCGGTCGCTCGGCCTGGGACACCGGCCTGGTGATCCTGCCGTATGCCGTGGGCTCGATCCTCACCTCCGGCGCCGGCGTGGCATTGGCCGCCACAGCGGGCCGCGCCCTCGTCGTCACCGGGGCCCTGACGCTCGCAGTCGCCCAAGTCTGGCTGTGGCTCCTCGTGCGCGACGGGGGCACGCCCGGCTACTGGGCCCTCGCCGGCCCCATGCTCCTCGGCGGTCTCGGGCTGGGGCTCGGCGCCCCGATCCTCGTCAACGTCGTGCTCGCCGGCGTCCCGGGCCGCCACGCCGGCGCCGCGGGAGGCGTGCTCGCCACCGCCAACCAGCTCGGCGGAGCCGCCGGGGTCGCCGTGCTCGGCTCGGTCTTCTTCACTGCCCTGGAGTCCGGTCGCGGAGCCGGCCACGCAGGCGCGCCGGCGATCGCCTACGCCCACGGGCTCGCCGCGGTCCTGCCGTGGCAGGCCGCGGTCTACCTGCTGGCGGCGCTCGTCATGCTCGCTCTGCCCAGGACGGCGGCACCCGTGGCCCCATGACCCCAGACCACGCGTGGTTCCGGTGGGTCGGCGTCAGTCCCGCTGCGCGGTCAGGTAGGCGAGCACGGCCCGCACGCGGCGGTTGTCCTCGCCGGCGGGCAGGCCGAGCTTGCCGAAGATGTTGGCGACGTGCTTGGAGACGGCCCCCGCCGAGAGCACCAGCTGCTCGGCGATCTGGGGGTTGCTCAGCCCGCGCGCCATGAGCTCGAGCACCTCCCGCTCGCGCAGGGTCAGGGCGTCGAGGGCGCTGCGTCGGCCCGAGACGAGCAGCGCGGCGATCTCCGGGTCGATGACGACGCCTCCGGCCGCGACGATGCTCAGGCTGCGCAAGAAGTCCGCGACGCGGGCGACGCGCTCCTTGAGGAGGTAGCCGAGCCCACCGACCTCGGCCTCCATCGCGCCGCTGCCCCCGACCCCGGACGACCGGGAGCCCGACCGCCCGCCGTCACCGAAGAGCTCGGCCGCGTAGCCCGACGCGACGTATTGCGAGAGCACCATGATCCCGATCCGAGGGTGCCGCGCGCGGATCCGCACGGCCGCGTCAAGACCGTCCGCCGTCATGGTCGGCGGCATCCGCACGTCGGTGATGACGACATCGGGCGCCCCGTCGTCGGCCACCGCGCGATCGACGGCCGTCTCGAGCTCGGGCGCGCTCGCGGCCTGCGCGACGATGTCGTGGCCCTGCCGCTCGAGCAGCCCGGCGAGGCCCTCGCGCAGGAGCGCGGAGTCCTCGGCGAGGACGATCCTCATCGCCCCCACCTGCTGCTCGGGTGTGTGTCGCCGGTGTCGGTGCGCTCACCCGCGGGTGCGCCGCGGCCCGGTTCCTCGGCGCCGGGGGAGCTCGCCAGCTCACCGATGCCCAACTCACCCTCGGCGAGCAGGAGTGGGATGTGGGCCAGCAGCGAGGTCGGGCCCCCGGCCGGGCTGCTCACGTGCAGCGCTCCGCCGAAGGCGGCCAGCCGCTCGGTCATGCCGGCGAGCCCGTGCCCGGCCTGCACCCGCGCGCCACCCGGGCCGTCGTCGACGACGGACACCCGCAGGTCGTCGTCACAGGCCAGCAGCGCCGTGACCGCGGCGTCGGGCGCGTGCTTGGCGACATTGGTCAGCGCCTCGGCGACGAGGAAGTAGGCGGCCGCGGCGACCGGTTCCGGCAGGGGCGGCAGCGGATGCGGCACCCGCACGTCGACCGAGACAGCGCTGCGCCGCGCCAGCTCGCGCACGGCCGCCTCGAGCCCGAGGTCGGACAGGACGGCCGGGTGGATGCCCGCGACCGTGGCCCGCAGCGCTGCGAGCGCGGCGTCGGTCGCGTCCTGGGCTCGCTCCAACAGGTCGAGGGCGGCGGCCTGGCGCGCACGGATGTCTCCACCGCCCGGACCGGCCGCGTCGTCGGTCGAGAGCAGGAGCGCGGCCTCCCCGAGGTGCAGCGAGGAGGCGACGAGGTGCTGCTGAGCCCCGTCGTGCAGATCTCGCTCGATGCGCCGCCGCTCGATCTCGAAGGCGTGGACGATCTCCAGCCGCGAGGACCGCAGCTCCCGCACGTGGGCGGACCAGGCCGGTCCGGGAGCCGGCAGGGGGGCGGGCTTGCGGCGTTCGAGGGCCCAGAGGCCGGCGATGCCGAGCCCGATCCAGGCGGTGAGCGCCGGCAGCCACGCCACGGCGGCCAGGCCGCCGGTCGGGGAGAGGGATGCCAGCGCCAGGACGATGGCGACGATCCCGACCCCGATCCCGGCTCCGAGCAGCACCTGCCACCAGAAGAGCGCGCGGGCGCCGACGTGTCGTCGCGAGCGTCGTGGCAGGGCGGGCGGCATAGGAACCACGGTAGCGAGGGGCGCCGACACCGTTTCCGCACTCGGCCCCCGCACAGCCCCGAATCGGCCCCGGGGGGACGGCCCGACCGGGCGCCCCGAGCTCAGGAGCCCGGCCAGGCGGGCCGAGGGTGGAGCCAGGTCCACCCTCGGTCGGGCCCTGTCACCATGGGCATCGGGGCCGATCGGCGATGGGATGGACATCATGCGAACACCACAGACACCCGCTCCGCTCGTCGCTCGCGGGCTCACCAAGTCCTTCGGGCAGGTCCGCGCCCTCGCCGGCGTCGACCTCGACATCCCCGCCGGACAGTCCGTCGCCATCATGGGCCCGTCGGGTTCGGGCAAGTCGACGCTCCTGCACTGCCTCGCGGGCATCCTCGTGCCCGAGGCCGGCGAGGTCCGCCTCGGCGACCTCGTCGTCTCCGGCCTGCGCGACGCGCAGCGCTCCCGGGTGCGGCGCGAGCGGCTCGGCTTCGTCTTCCAGGACGGGCAGCTCCTGCCCGAGCTGCCGGCCCGTGAGAACGTCGCGCTCCCACTCCTGCTCGCCGGGGTCTCCCGAGGCGAGGCCCGGCGCCGGGCCGATACGTGGCTCGAGCGGCTCGGCCTCGCCGGACTCGGCGGTCGTCGGCCCGGTGAGATGTCGGGCGGTCAGGCCCAGCGCGTCGCGATCGCCCGCGCCATGGTGCACGAGCCCGCGGTGGTCTTCGCCGACGAGCCGACCGGGGCCCTCGACCAGGCGACCGGCCACGAGGTGCTGCAGATCCTCACGACGACGACCTCGATGGCCGGCGCGACGCTCGTCATCGTCACCCACGACGCCCAGGTGGCGCGCTGGTGCTCCCGCCTCGTCGAGCTGCGCGACGCGATGATCCACGCCGACCGGCTCCTGGCCGCAGACCCGGAGCGTGCCGGGCGCGTCGAGTTCGCGGGGGAGCCCCGATGAACGCGGCCCTCGCACTCGCCCCACGCCTGGCCGTCGAGCGGTTGCGCGGCGCCCGCGGCGGCGCGGCCCTCGACCTGCTCGCCGTCGCGGCCTTCACCGTGTCGGCCTGGCTGACGATGACCGTGGCGGGCGGCACGTGGATGTTCGTGCAGCGCTGGCAGCACCCGGGTCCCGAGATCCTCGCGCGGCTGCGCATGCCGCAGGGGTCCGCCGGCTGGTTCCTGGAGTCGTATGTCGTGCTCGCGGCCATCGCCTGCGCCCTGCTCGTCCTGCCGGTCCTCACGCTCGGGGCGGCGGCCGCCCGCCTCGGCGCCCGCGGCCGCGCCCGGCGGCTCGCGTCGCTGCGGCTCGTCGGGATGACCGGCGGCGAGGTCGTGCTCATGTCGGTCGTCGAGACCCTTGTCCAGGCGCTCATCGGCACCGTCCTCGGCGTCGTGGTCTGGCTCCTCGCGCTGCCGCTGTGGCAGGTCGTGTCCTTCCACGGCGCGCCGTTGGCGCCCGCCGACATGCTCCTGCCGTGGTGGCTCGGGCTCGGGGTCGTCGCCGTCCTCCTCGGGCTCGCGGCGCTGTCGACGGTGCTCGGCCTCCAGCAGGTGCGCATCTCGCCGCTCGGGGTCGCGATGCAGCAGTCGCCGCGCCGCCTGCGCGCCTGGCGGGTCGGCATCTTCGTCGTCGTGCTCGTCGCCTTCGGCATCTTCGGCCAGGCCTTCTCGACGAAGGTCGGCCTGGTCAATCTGCAGGTTTACGCGGTGATGGCCGGGATGATCCTGCTCGTCGTCGGGGCGGTCAACCTCGTCGGCCCCTGGGTGCTCCAGCTCCTCGCGCGCCCCGGCGTCCTCACCGGCAATGTCGCGCGGCTCATCGCGATGCGCCGGATCGTCGACGACCCCCGGGCCGCGTGGCGCAACGTCTCGGGCGTCGCGCTGCTCGGCATGATCGCCGCCTTCGTCGCGATGATCCCGACCGGTCGAGACTTCCTCGGTGACGACCCCGCCCGGCTCATCCTCGCCGCCGACTTGCGCACCGGGGTCATCATCACGCTGGCGATCGGGCTCCTCGTCGGGGCCACATCGACGCTGGTCAACCAGGCGGCGCTCGTCGTCGACCGCAGCGACGAGGCGGTCGCGCTGGACCGCGCCGGCTACCCCCGCGGGCTCTTCGCGCGGATCCGCCGCCACCACGTCCTCGCCCCGCTGGTCATCACGCTGGCCGGGTCGATCGGGGTCGGGCTACTCCTCGCGACGCCGTTCATGACGGTCTTCACGCTGCAGACCTCCGGGTTGGTGCTCGTGCTCGCCACCGTGGCGACGGGGCTGCTCCTCACCCTCGGTGCGGCGGAGGCGTGCCGCCCGCTCCAGCGGACCGTGCTCACCCAGGCGCACCGGCGCAACGACTGATCCCGCGGCCCGGCATCCGTGGTGGACGCCTGGGGGATCCGCCGGTCAGGGGGCCGGCGGATCCCCCAGGCGTTCGACCCGCAGGGGTGCCGGCGCCCGCCCGCACGGGCCGCAGGCCTGCCGCGCCGGCGCCCCGCCGCCGCACGGGCCGCAGGCTTCAGGGCTCGAGCGACCGCCAGCGCCGCGCGGCCTGCGGGTCGGGCTCGTGGCGGCGCAGGCGCGTCGAGTTGGCGACGATGCGGCGGATGCCCGCGAGATCGGCGTCGAGCACGCCGACGGCGCGCGCTTGGATCAACACGTTGCCCATCGCGGCGCCCTCCTCGGGCCCGGCGACGACGGGCAGGCCGGTGGCGTCGGCGGTGAGTCGGCACAGCAGCTCGTTGTTGATCCCGCCGCCGACCATGTGGACGACGTCGACGGCACGATCCGCGATCCGAGCGGACTGCGCGATCGCGCGTCGGTAGGAGAGGGCGAGCGAGTCGAGGATGCATCGCGTGATCTGCGCGGGCCCCTGCGGCACGGGCTGAGCGGAGACGCGCGCGGCCTCGGCCACCCGATCGGGCATGTCGCCGGGGAGCAGGAAGGTCTCGTCGTCGAGGTCGAGCAGGGTGCGCAGCGGCTGCTCGCGCGCCGCCGCCGCGATGAGGTCCGGCAGATCGATCGAGCGCCGCTGGGCTCGCCAGTGGCGGATCGACTCGTTGAGCACCCACAGCCCGGCGACGTTGCGCAGGTAGATGACGGTCCCGTCGGGCCCGAGCTCGTTCGTGAAGTTCGCGGCGCGCGACTCCTCGGTGAGCACCGGGGCGTCGAGCTCGAGGCCGACGAGCGACCACGTGCCGCACGAGATGTAGGCGAAGTGCGGCGAGTCCGCGGGCGTCCCGACGACGGCCGAGGCCGTGTCGTGCGAGGCGACGGCGACCAGCGGCGTCGGTGCCCCGGTCGGCGTGAGCAGCGGCACGATCTCCGGGCGGATCGCGCCGAGCACCGTGCCCGGCTCGACGATCTCGGGCAAGAGGCGCGCGGCGGGCACGCCGAAATGCACCTGCATCGCCTCGAGGAGCGCGGGAGACCAGCGGCGGGTCCGGGCGTCGACGAGCCCGGTGGTCGAGGCGTTCGTCAGCTCCGCGACGCGCCGGCCGGTGAGCCAGTAGCCGAAGAGGTCGGGCATGAGCAGCGCCGTCTCCATCGACTCCAGCCGCCCCCGGTCCTCGGCCGCGAGCTGGAACATCGTGTTGAACGCGTTGACCGCGATGCCCGCGACGCCGTAGGTCTGCCGCGCGCCGAGCGCGCCGAGGACCCGCGCCGCCACCCCCTCGGTCCGCGCGCAGCGGTAGGACGCGGGGTTGCCGGCGAGGACGCCGCCGGGCCCGAGCAGCCCGTAGTCGACGCCCCAGCTGTCGATGCCGACGCCCTCCAGCGGCCCGACGTCGTGGGCGGCCACGCCGAGCCCGCGCACCATCTCCTCCCACAGCCGCAGGACGTCCCAGTGCCGGCGCGGCCCGGCGTGCGTCGGCAGCGTGACCGGCCCGTTGGGGAAGCGCGCGGTCTGCACGAGCTCGAGCCGGCCGTCGGCTCGGTCGCCCGACAGGTCGAGGCGCCCCGCCATGACCCGCCCGCTCGACGCGCCGAGGTCGACCGCGGCGAAGACGTGCTCCATCGGCTCAGGCGCCCCAGCCCGCCTGATGCCCTCCCACACGATCCTGTGTGATCTGTGTCAGGTATCCCGAGGCGAGGAAGGCCCGCATCGGGTCGGGGTCGAGCCCCTTCGCCTCGCGCAGCTGCGCGAGCAGCGGCCGCACGTCGGTGTTGTAGGCGTCCATGAGCACGCCGTTGGCCGCGAGCACGTCGCCGGCGACCTGCGCCCGCGCCAACGCGGCGGCGTCGACGAGCAGCGCCTTGGCGGTCGCCTCCTGCACGTTCATCACCGACCGGATCTGCCCGGGGATCTTGTCCTCGATGTTGTGGCACTGGTCGAGCATGAAGTTGACCCCGGAGCTGGCTGCCAGCGCGCCGGCCTGCACGATCTCGTGCATGATCCGGAAGAGCTGGAAGGGGTCGGCGGCACCGACCATGAGGTCGTCGTCGGCGTAGAAGCGGCTGTTGAAGTCGAAGGCGCCCAGCCGGCCTACCCGCAGCAGCTGAGCGACGATGAACTCGATGTTCGTGCCCGGCGCGTGATGGCCGGTGTCGAGCACGACCAGGGCCCGGTCGCCGAGCGCCAGGCAGTGCAGCAGCGCCGTGCCCCAGTCGGGCACGTCGGTCGCGTAGAAGGCGGGCTCGAAGAACTTGTATTCCAGGATGATCCGCATGTGCGGGTCCAGCGCCGCATAGATCTGCGCGAGTCCGTCGGCGAGCCGCTCCTGGCGGGCGCGCAGGTCGTCCTGACCCGGATAGTTCAGCCCGTCGGCAAGCCAGATCTTGAGGTCGGTCGAGCCTGTCGCACGCATGACGTCGATGCAGCCCAGGTGGTGCGCGACGGCCTTGGCCCGCACCCGCTCGTCGGGGTGGCACAGCGACCCCAGCTTGTAGTCGTCGTCCTGGAAGACGTTGGAGTTGATCGCACCGATCGCCACCCCGTGCTCCTTGGCGTGCGCGGCGAGCAGCGCGAGGTCGTCGACCCGGTCCCACGGGATGTGCAGCGACACCCGCGGCGCCGCGCCCGTGAACCGGTGCACCTGCGCCGCGTCGGCGATCTTCTCGTAGGGGTCGCGCGGCGTGCCGGGGCTGCCGAACACCTTGAAGCGCGTGCCGGAGTTGCCGAGGGCCCAGCTCGGCAGCTCGATCGTCTGCTCCTGGAGGAGGGCGCGGGCCTGGGGCGGCAGGTCGGTCAGGTCGGTCATCGGCGGGCCTTTCACGGGTCGGCTGCGGCGGGCGGGCGGTGGCCGGCCGCGGGAGGCGGCGGGCCAGGGGCGAGTCAGGTCGCCACGCCATACCGCCGTCCGGCGAAGCCGTTGAGCAGCGCCGCCGCGATGAGCACGGCGCCGAGTGCGAGCAGCTGATATTGAGAGCCCTCGTTGCCGACGAAGGCGAGCAGGATGCCGGCGTTGAGCCAGACGATGAGCAGCGTCGCCAGCACCACCCCGGCGACCCGGCCGATGCCGCCGGTGATGGCGACCCCGCCGAGCACGGCGATCGTGATGGCCGGCAGCGCCATGCCGTTGCCCGACACTCCGGCATCGGGCCGGGCCGAGGCGAACTGGGCGACGGTGACGACCGCGACGAGTCCGCTGATGAGCCCCGCGAGGGTGTAGGCGGTGAAGCGGGTCGCGCGCACCGGTTGGCCGGCCCACAGCGCGGCGACGTCGTTGGTGCCGATCGCGTAGAGCCGCCGCCCGTATGTCGTGCGCGCCAGCAGCACCCACACGAGCACGATCGTCGGCACCAGGAACGTGAAGATGCCCAGCGGCACGTCGGGCAGCTGCGCCCCGATGACGGGAAGCTCGACCGAGCGGCTCAGCGAGTAGAGCTCCTGGATCGGCGGCGTCGAGATCGGCGACTGGTGGTTGACGACGATGGCCAGCGACTTGAAGGCGTAGAAGGTCGCGAGCGTCGCGATGAGAGCGGGGAAGCCGATGTAGGCGACGAGGAACCCGTTGAGCGCCCCGCACAGCGCGCCGAAGGCGGCGGTCGCGGCGACGGCGAACCACAGCGGCCACCCCCACTGGCCGTAGAGGAAGCCGAAGATCATGCCCGACAGCGCGACGATCGCCCCGACCGACAGGTCGATGCCGCCGCGCCCCGAGAGGATGACGAGCAGCTCGGCCAGCGCGAGCATCGCCAGCGGCACGGCGTTGATGAGCGAGGCCGACAGGTAGTCGGGGTCGTAGGGCGCCGTGAGGTAGCCGCCGAGGTCGAGCCCCGTGAAGTAGACCAGGACGAGCACGATGAGCACCGCGAGCAGCGCGATCCGCTGGGTCAGCACCGCACGCAACAGTGTGGGCCCGAGTCCGGTCTCCCGGGGGCGGCCCTCCTGCTGCGCCGCCGGTGCCGCCGTCGACCCGTGGGGTGCGCTCATGCCGCCCCTCCCTTCGCCCGCAGCGCCCGGCGCCGGGCCCGCTCGCGGAGCAGGTCGGCGCCGACCGCGACGATGATGAAGACGCCGACGAAGAGGTCGGAGAGCTGTGACGGCCACCCGAGCTGGGTGACGCCCGAGGTGACGGTCTGCACGAGGAGCGCCCCCAGCACGGTGCCGAGCACCGACCCCCGCCCGCCCATGATCGACGTGCCGCCGATGACGACCGCGGCGATGACCGCGAGCTCCTTGCCGTTGCCGACGGACTGGTCGAGGGTGCTCGTGCCCTGGGCGATGAGGAAGCACGCGGCGAGCCCGACGAGCAGGCCCGTGACGACATACGCCGAGAGGATGCGGCCGCGCACGTCGATGCCCGCGAGCCGCGCGGCCCGCGGGTCGCCGCCGATCGCGTAGTAGTGCCGGCCGCCCGCGGTGTGCCGCAGATACCACCAGGCGACGGCGGCGATGAGCAGCGTGAGCACGAACGCGTGCGGCACGCCCAGCGTGCGCCCGGCGACCCCGCGCCCGAAGACCTGCAGCGCCGAGGGGATGCCGTTGACGGTGCGGGAGCCGAAGATCTGCAGGCCGACGAAGAGGAAGACGTTCATCGTGCCGAAGGTGATGATGATCGCGTGCACCCTCCCGTAGGCGGTGAGCACCCCGTTGACCAGTCCCAACAGCCCGCCGACGCCGATCGCGAGCGCGAGGGCGAGCGGCAGGGCCAGCGGCGTGGGCAACGCGGTGGCCACGAGCACCTTGGCGGTGATGACGGCGCAGACGAGCATCGCCGCCCCGACCGAGACGTCGATGCCGCCGGTGATGATGACGATCGTCATGCCGATGCCGGCGAGCGCGATGGGGGCGGTCGCGACGAGGAGCGGCTGGATCGACCCGGCGGTGGCGAACGCGGGCGTCGTCAGCGCGAGCACGACCCACAGCGCGGCGATGACGGCGATGAGCACGATCTCCTGGCCGCTCACCGGTGGCGGCAGCACGCGGTCGCGTCCGCCTGATCGCCGGGCCGACGGACCGCCGCCGGGTGCCCCGGGCGAGGTCGTCGCATCGGTGGCGGTGCTCATGAGGCCTCCTCGTGACCGGCCTGATCGGCGCTGTCCCCGCCCTGATGGCCCGCGGCCTCGGCGAGCACGTCGACCTGCGTGGCGTCGGGCCCGAACTCGCGCGTCGTCGTGCCGCCGCGCACGACGACGAGCCGGTCGGCGACCCGCAACGCTTCGGGCAGGTCGGAGGTCACGACGAGCACGGCCGTGCCCTCGGCGGCGAGCTCGGCGATGATGCGGTGGATCTCCTCCTTGGCGCCGATGTCGACGCCCTGGGTGGGCTCGGCGAGCACGAGCACGTCGGGCCGCGCCACGAGCTGGCGCGCCAACACGACCTTCTGGGCGTTGCCGCCGCTCATCGCGCCGATGGCCTGCCGCTCGCTGGGCGTCTTGACGGCCAGGCGCGCGATGAGGTCGCGGGCGACCGTGCGCTCCGCCACGGCGTTCATCCAGCCCCAGCGCGAGAGGCGGGCCAGATGGCCGGCCGAGATGTTGAAGGCGATCGACTGGAAGGAGAACATGCCCTCCTTCGTGCGGTTCGCCGGCAGCAGCGCGATGCCCAGGCGTTGCGCGTGCCCCGGGTTCTTGGGGCGCACCCGCCGCCCCGCGAGCGTGATCGTGCCGGCCGTGGCCTGGTCGATGCCGTAGATGCAGGCCGCGATCTCCGAGACACCCGACCCCACCAGCCCGTAGAGAGCCACGACCTCCCCGGGCCGCACGGCGACGTCGACGTCGTGGAAGGCACCGACCCGGCCCAGGCCGCTCAGCTCGAGGGCCGGGGCGTCCTGGGTCGGCTCACGCACGCTCTTCTGTGCGGACAGGATGCCGCCGACCATGAGCTCGGCCACCTTGCGCACGGTCAGCTCCCCGATGGGGTAGGTGCCGATCGTCGCGCCGTCGCGCATCACCGTCACCTCGTCGGCGATGCGGAAGAGCTCGTCGAGCCGGTGGCTGATGTAGATGACGCTGACGCCCGCGGCGACGAGTCGCCGCACGACTCCGAAGAGCACGTCGATCTCGGCGTCGGTGAGGATCGCCGACGGCTCGTCGAGGATGAGGATCGTCGCCTCGCCGATGAGCGCCTTGGCGATGGAGACCTGCTGCTGGGTGGCGATCGGCAGGTCGGCCACCGGCGAGGTCGCGATGCGGCGGGGCAGTCCGAGCAGGTCGAGTACGCGCCCGACCTGCTCGTTCTGGGCCGCCCAGTCGATCCGGCCGCCGCGCCCGCGCAGCTCACGGCCGACAAAGACGTTCTCCGACACGGTGAGCTCGCCGAAGAGCTGCGGCTCCTGATAGACGGTGGCGATGCCCAGCGCGAGCGCGTCGCTCGTGTCACGGATCGTCGCCGGCGCCCCGTCGACCTCGATCTCGCCGGTGTCGGCGGTCTCGACACCGGCGAGGATCTTGATCATCGTCGACTTGCCCGCGCCGTTCTCCCCGACGAGCGCGTGCACCGTGCCGGGTCGCACGCGCAGGTCGGCGTGCCGGATCGCGCGCACGGCGCCGAACCGTTTGGAGACGCCCGTCATCGCCAGCCGGTCCGTGACCGGCCGACTCGACTCGTGAGCGGGGGTCGACGTCACGACTCAGTAGTTGAACTGGTCGACGTTGTCCTTCGTGATCTCCAGGGCGGGGCCCAGGAGCAGCATCTTGGTGGCCGCGTCGAACGTCACGGCGGGCATGGCGTCGTTGACCTTGTTCGTCGCGGCGAGGGTCTTGCCCTCGGCGAGCTGGGCGCCGGTCCACGCGGTGAGGTAGCCGAGGTTCTCGACGTTCCACAGGATCGAGGCGCTCGAGGAGCCGTCGACGAGGTAGGGCTTCATCGCCTGCGGCGTGCCGAGCCCGACCGTGAAGACCTTGCCGGTCTTGCCGGCGTCCTTGACCGCCTGCGCGACGCCCGGCGCCGACGAGGTGCACTCGCCGACGAGGCCGGTGAGGTCGGGGTGGGCGTTCATGAGGTCGGTGGCCATCTGGGTCGCCTTCGCCTGGTCCTCGCCGGCATACACGACGTCGACGATCGTGGCGTCGGGGTACTTCTTCGCGGTGTAGTCCTTCTGGACCTTGATCCAGGAGTTGAGGTTCTCGGCCGTCTGCCCGCAGCTCACGATCGCGTAGGAGCCCTTGCCGCCCATCGCCTTGAGGAGGGAGTCGGTGAGCGCCTCGCCGATGCCCTGTGCGGTGGCCTGGTTGACGAAGACCTCGCGCACCGAGGTGGGCGCGTCGGTGTCGGAGGTGGCGACGGAGATGCCCGCGTCCTTGGCCTGCTTGAGCAGCGGCGCCATCGAGTCGGGGTCGTTGGGGGCGACGATGAGCGCGTCGACCTTCTGCTGGATGAACGAGCGGACGATGTCGGCCTGGGCGGCCGCGTCGGCCTGGGTCGGGCCCTGATAGAGCCACTCGACCGTGCCCATCTCTTCCGCGGCCTTCTTGCCGCCCGCGTTCATCGCCTCGAAGTAGGGGATGCCCTGCAGCTTGGGCACGAAGGCGACCTTGACCTTGCTTCCTGAGCCACCCGCGCCGCTCGTCGCGGCCGACGCGGTGGCGGGGGCCGCTCCGCCGGGGTTGCTCTCGCTCTTCTTCGTGCACGCGGTCGGCAGCATGCCCAGCGCGACGATCGCCAGCAGTGCCGTGGTCTTGCGGATCGGAGTCATCGTTGTCTCCTGCGGTGGTCGGCGGCGCGCGGCCGCGGGCTTGCGGCGCCGGGGACCACGGCGCCGCGGTGGCCGACGTGGCAGGCGCGCCGACCTGGGCACACCCTGTCACGGCAAGGCGCGCCCGGGTCGTGAACATGTCGACGTACCTCGCGGCGTTGGACTGATTGAAACGAGTCAAGCGGCCTTTGACAAGACCCACGGCGCATCTCGTCTGATCGGTGGGCTGCGTCGGTGGGGGCGTCGGTGGGGGCGTCGGTGGGTGGCCGGGGCTCAGCCGGCGTGCGGCGCAGCGGCGCCGGCGTGCGGCGCAGCGGCGGTGGAGGCCCGCACGACGAGCCTCGGCTCGAAGCGCACGTGCCGGGCGACGTGCGCGTCCCCGTCGCCCGCGCCGTCCGTGGCGGCGAGCCGCTCGTAGAGGAGACCGGCGCCCGCGCGACCGATGTCGTAGGCCGGCTGGTGCACCGACGAGAGCGGCACCGCGGTCGTCGCGGCGATCTCGATGTCGTCGTAGCCGATGATCGACAGGTCGGCCGGCACGGCGAAGCCCCGATGCCGCAGCTCGTTGAGCACCCCCATGGCGACGAGGTCGTTCGCCGCGAAGAGGGCGGTCGGGGCCTGCGGATCGGCCGGATCGAGCCGCGCGCCCAACGTGCGCCCCTCCGCGATGGTCAGGGCCTCGGTGGCGGCGTAGTGCACCGACCCGCCGGCGGCCGCGATCACCTCACGGAAGCCCTCCAGCCGGTCGCGCACCTGCTGCAGGCTCATCGGCCCGCCCGCGAAGAAGACCTGACGGTGGCCGAGCTCGACGAGGTGGCGGCCGGCGATGCGGCCGCCCTCGACGTCGTCGACGTAGACCGACGACACCGGCTGGAGCGCCGCCGACCCGCCCGGCAGGTGCCGATCGAGGCACACGATGGGGATGCCGAGCAGCTCCAGCCCCTCCAGGTCGGGCATCTCGTGGTGCGTCGGGGCGAGCAGCAGCCCGCGCACCCGCTGCTCGGCGAAGACGTCGAGGTAGCGACGCTCGCGGGCCACGTCGCCGCTGCTGTTGGCGACGACGACGAGGTCGCCGCGCGCGACGATCTCCTCCTCGGCCCCGCGAGTGAGCTGCATGAAGAAGGGGTTCGCCGAGTCGATGACGACGAGCGCGATGGGTCGGTGGGGGCCCGAGCGCATGCATTCCTCGTAGTCGAAGCCCACGTCCTCCATGGCCGCGAGCACCCGGTCGCGGGTCGCGTCCGTGACGAGGTCGGGCCGGTGCAGCACATTCGAGACGGTGCCGGTGGACACGCCCGCGGCCCGGGCGACGTCCTTGACCCGCGCGGCGGCTCCCGCCAGGTGTCTCATCTGTCAACGATAGCCCGCGGGCCGCGCGATGTCCGAGGTTCGGCATCCGGCCAGCGTCGATGGCACCATTGACCCGGTGGCGACACGGTCGATACCGTGCTGCTTGAAACGGTTCATGCGTCGCGGTTCGATCGCGAGGGCAGCCGTCAGGGCGGAGGCGACTCGGCGCCGCGCCGGCGCGCGGAGTGGCCGAGACGCACGACGCCACGACGACGCGCACTCCACGCATCGACCCACGACGACATCGACCCACGACGACCCGAACCCATCACGACGCGAACCCATCACGACCCGAACCCACTACGACCCGAACCCATCACGACGCGAGCCACAGACGAGGACGTCATGACCGATCAGCCGCAGCCCGTGCTCGACCTGCTCGACCGCTCGCACCGCCTCGGGTCGCGGCCGGAGGTCACCAACTACGCGGGCGGCAACACCTCC
>JBDIAP010000026.1:0-30903 GCA_039812485.1 Kineosphaera sp. | reverse complement strand
GGACCGCCGGAACCGAAGGGACCGCCGGGGCCGAAGGGGCCACCGAAGCCGCCCCGTTCCCCGCGCCCCCGACGCCCGCCGCGCCCCGGACGCCCACGATGCCCACCGGGATCACCCTGCCCACCGGGATCACCCTGCCCGCCGGAAGCACCGGGCCCTGGCTGCCGACCGAAATCGTCGCGCTCCTCCTCCCCACCGCCAGGTGACTCGGGCCGCCGAGGCGGCCGCGGAGCATCCTGGATCGGCGCCCCGCCCTCGTCGCCGGCCATCCAGGCCCACGGGCCGCCTGCCGCGCCGCGCCGCCCGCGTCGCCCGGACTCGGGGCGTCCTCGACCCCACGGGGATCGCTGCCAGGGCACGCGGCCCCACTCCATGCCGGGCTCGCAGCCCGGGTTCATTGCTGCGCTCATGGCGCACCTCCTGATGTCGTTCGAACGCCGGATGCGCTCGTTCGCCACCAGTGTGCGGCGACTATCTAGATATGTCAACGATATATCTTTATCGCTCTCAAGCCCGGCGACCCACGACCCGCGGACACCCGACACGACGGGGCGCCGACCCACCGCTCGCCCTGATCGCACAGACCTGTGTGACAGGCCCGCAGGTCAGCCACCTGTGGACAAGGTCAGCACACCCACCCGCTGTCCACCCCGTGATCCACAGGCACGATCCACAGGCACGATCCACAGCTGCCCCGCGCGCCGTCAGGCCTGGCTGCCCGCCGCGCCCGCACACGCGCAGAGGCCGCCGCGCCACGCGCGACGGCCTCTGCGAATCGGGCACAGCCCGTAGGTGTTGACCAGGTGTCGACTCAGAGCAGCTCGAAGATGGCCGCGATGCCCTGACCGCCGCCGATGCACATCGTGGCGAGACCGTACTTGCCGCCGACGCGCTTGAGTTCGTAGAGCAGCTTGGTCGCGATGACCGCGCCCGACGCACCGATCGGGTGTCCGATGGCGATCGCGCCACCGTTGGGGTTGGTCTTGGCCATGTCGAACTCGAGGCCGCGGGCCACGGCGATGGCCTGAGCGGCGAACGCCTCGTTGGCCTCGATGACGTCCATCTGGTCGAGGGTCATGCCGGCCTTCTTGAGCGCTGCCTTCGTCGCGGGGATCGGGCCCTCGCCCATGATGTCGTTGGCCACGCCGGCCACCGCGTAGGAGACGAGGCGGGCGAACGGCGTGTGGCCGTCCTTCTCGGCCGTCGCGGCGTCGGCGAGCACGAAGAACGCGGCGCCGTCGTTGATGCCGGAGGCGTTGCCGGCCGTGACCGTGCCCTCCCGGTCGAAGGCCGGACGCATCTTGGCGAGCGACTCGAGGTTGGTGCCCGGCTTGATGTGCTCGTCCTGATCGAACGTCACGTCGCCCTTGCGCGACTTCTTGATGATCGGCACGATCTCGTCGGCGAACTTGCCGGACTCGCGGGCCGCGGCCGCGCGGGCGTGCGACTCGACCGCGAGCTGGTCCTGCTCCTCGCGGCTGATGCCCCACTTCTTGGCCAGGTTCTCGGCCGTGACGCCCATGTGCCCGACGCCGAAGGGGTCGGTCAGCGTGTTGACCATCATGTCGAGCATGGTCGAGTCACCCATGCGGGCGCCCGAGCGCATGGCGGTCGAGAGGTAACCGCCCTTGCTCATGACCTCGACACCGCCACCGATGCCGTAGTCGGCGTCGTTGAGCAGGATGTTCTGGGCGGTCGTGACGATGCCCTGGAGGCCCGACGAACACAGGCGGTTGACCTGCATCGCGACCGACTCCATGGGAAGCCCGGCGTTGATCGACGCAACGCGGGGGACGTAGGCGAACTTGCCGTCCGTGGGGATGGTGTTGCCGACCGTGACATACGAGATCTTCTCGGCCTCGACGCCGGAGCGCTCGATCGCGGCTTTCATGACCTGAGCGGCCAGATCCTGCGGGGCGACGTCGGCCAGTGAGCCGCCGAACGTGCCGACTGCGGAGCGGGCGGCGGACAGGACGACGACTTCACGATTCGTCATTGCGTGGTGCCTCGTTTCCGATAGGGGACCGGGCAGCGACGCTGCTGCCGTGCCCGGATGGCGGGGTGCGCGCTAGAGCCGAACTTAACGTGTTTGCCCCCCTCTGCGGGAGGCGAGTGCCAGATCCGGGGCATTCGGGTCTGGGCCCGGCCCCTCTGGCGCCGCATCACGATTCGGCAACGCATTCAGAGATTATCCACAGGCTGTGGATAATCTCCAAATCGCGGGCTCCGGACGCGGGATTCGCAGCCGCTCGCCCGGCGTGTCGGCCAGCCCGCGGAGCCGCTCGGGGTGCAGGGCCTCCCACTCCTGAGTCGGTCGATGATCGGGCCCACGAGACGGGGTGCGAGCCGACCTACCTTTATTGACGATTCTTTAGTAAAGTTTCGTGAGGAGGTGGTTGGAGTGGCATCGTGGCAGGTAGGAGATGGTGTCGGGACGCCAGAGGCGCCCACGAGCACCGCGGGAGCGCGCACCGACGCGGCCCCGCGGCCCGTGATGCTGCACGGCAGGCCGCTGCTGGACTCGCGGCTGGACATGTCGCTCTACCTGCCGCGGCCCGGCCCCGAGGCTGCCGTGTGGCGAGCCGTGCAGCAGGGGCTCAACGTGCTCGTCGAGGGCGCGCGGGGCTCGGGACGCACGACGTTCCTGCGGGCACTGCTCTTCGAAGACCGGTCGCGCGCGGACCAGGCCGGCCGGCTGCGCTATCTGCGGGCGTCGACCGCGACGAGCGCCGCGGCCCTCGTGCGGCTCGTCGCCGAGCACGTCGCGGGGGCCACGGCCGCCTCGGACGCGCTCGACGCCGGCCCGACCGTCGGGCACGACGCGGGCGACGCCGCCGGCGCCCTCGCCGCGATCGCCGCACTCGGCGACCAGCTGGCCGCCCCCGGCGCCCCGGCCCGGCCGATCGTGTGCCTCGACGACGTCGACCCCCGCGTCGGCAACCAGCTGTTCGGCGTGCTGCGCGACGAGCTGTGGGAGCTGCCGGTGCAGTGGGTCGTCACGACGACACCCGACGACGCGGCGGTGCTGCTGCGGCCGCCGGCGGACGCGTTCTTCGAGGCTCGGATCGTGCTCCCGGAGTTGACGCGGCAGGAGGCGGCGGCGCTCATCGAGAAGCGGCTCGGGCACCCCGTGCAGCTCCCGCAGTCCCCGGCGCGATGGACCCCGCGCGAGGCCCTCGACCTCGCGCGCCTGGCCCCGCAGGAGTGGCCCGAGGCGATCGCCGAACGCGGCCGGCGCGACGCGCAGGTGGCGCAGCTCGGGCGCCCCGCCACGATGCTCGTGGCCGCTCTGGAGGAGCTCGGCCCGGTGAGCCCCTCGGACGACCGACTGCTGCGCCGCATGGGGTGGACGAGTTCGCGTGCGAGCCAGGTGCTTCGGCAGCTCATGGCTGTCGGTGTCGTCGCCTACCGTGAGGTGCGTGGAGATCGACCCGGCCGTCCCGCACGGCTCTACGAACTCACGCCGCTCGGCGGCTGAGCGCAGCGAGCGCCGCGCACCCGCCGCGCCCGAGCAGCGCGGGCCCGGCGTCGAGCTGTTGCGCCGTCTCCAGGCCGGGCATGCCTTCAACCCCAGCCCCCGCCACGACCAGCTGTATGCCGTGCACGTGCCCTTCGACGAGCTGACGGGCAGCCACGGCTGCGAGGCGGCGCTCGAGCGGGCGCTGCGCCAGGGCCGGCGGGTCGCGCTCGTCGGGGCCTCGGGCACCGGCAAGTCGTCGGTCACCGAGCACGTGCTCGGCCCGCTCACCGAGGGGCTGGCGCCGCTGCGGGTGCCGGTGACGATGGAGCGCAGCGCGGTCGCCACCGATCCGATCGAGTTCGCCCGTCACCTCGTGACGCTCGTCGGCCGCTGGGTCGACGTCGGGCTGCCGCAGCGGTCCCGCGACGCGGCGGGGCTCGCGCCGGCGCGGCGCGGCGCGTCGAGCCACAAGGTGTCGGTGGCGCCGGCGTGGATGCTGGCCAAGGTCGAGCTCGCCTACGAGCTGAGTCAGGCCGCCTCGCAGGAGGCCCCGACGAGCACGCAGGTCGTCGAGCAGGCGCAGGGGCTGCTCGACCTCATCCGCGGCGACGAGCTGACGCCGGTCGTCGTGCTCGACGACACCGACCGCTGGCTCTCCACGAGCTGGCAACCGGACAATCCGGGTGTTCGGGCCGCGTTCTTCGGCCGGGTCGTGCGCGTGCTCGCCGAGGAGCTCGACGTGTCGGCGGTCGTGGCGGTGCACCCGACCTACCTGACCGACGTCGACTATCAGGCGAGCGCCGGCTTCCTCGACACGACACTGCACGTGCCGCAGGTGCCCGACGCCGCCGCGGTCGGCCGCATCCTGCACCGGCGCACCGCCGAGGACCTGGGCGTCGAGCGCGACGACCTCTTCACTGCCCCAGCGCTGGCGGTGCTCTTCGAGCACTACCGGCACGCGCCCAACATCCGGCGCCGCCTGCTGCTCATCGCCAACGCCGCGCTCACCCTGGCCGTCGACGCCGGCGCCGACCGGATCGACCGGGAGCACTGCATCGCCGCGATCACGCAGGAAAACCTCACCGACTGACGAGTCCCGTCGCGACGGTGGTGGATCAAGGGCCGGGGCAGGCCAGCGCCGAGGCCGTCGGCCCGACCCCGTGACGTCGCCGTCGGATCGCGCCGCCGTCAGCACGGCGACCCGGCACCGGCCACACTGGGCCTCATGTCCGACACCAGCTCCGTCGCCGTGCTCGCGCTGCACTGGCAGGTCAACGTCGTCAGCCCCGAGGGCTTCTTCGCCGGCATGCTCGCCGAGCCCGTCGCGGCGAGCGGCGTCGTGCCGCGCGCGGCCGCCTTCCACGCCGCCGCTCGCGAGGCCGGCGCGCCGATCGTCTGGACGCGCTTCACGGTGCCGCCGGGCGAGGGTGGGCTCGTGCGCAACACGGCGTTCATGGTGGCCGTCGGCGAGCACCAGGAGGCGTTCCGCCCCGACGCTTCGGGTGCGGCGCTCGTGCCCGCGGCCGGCTATGTCGAGTCCGACGAGGTGAGCGACAACCAGCGGCTCTCCGGGCTCGCGGGCACCGACCTGCCCGACCGGCTGCGCGCCCGGGGCGTCACGACGCTGCTCGTCACGGGCGTCGCCACCAACCTCACCGTCGAGCAGACCGCCCGGCACGGCACGGACCTGGGTTTCACGGTGCACGTCGTCGCCGACGCCGTGACCGCCGCGAGCTCGCCGATCCACGAGTCATCGCTGCTCAACCTCGACCTGGCCACCGCCGGGAATCTCGACGCCGCAGCAGCGCTCGGGCTCATCGCCTCGCTGCGGGGGCGCTGAGGGTGCCGACCCCGCGGTTACGGTAGGCCGATGGGCGACGTGCAGACCAGCGACGACACCGCCGCATCGGGGGCCGCCGGGCCCGGCGACCCCTCCGGCTCCGCGCGCCTGGCCGCACAGCGGCTCGCCGAGCTCACCGGCGTCGAGCGACACGATGTCGCGGTCGTCCTCGGCTCCGGGTGGGGCGCCGCCGCCGCACCCCTCGGCGAGCCGAGCGTCCAGCTGTCGACGACGAACTGCCCGGCTTCCACGGCGCCACCGCCGTCGGGCACGCCGGCACGCTGAGCAGCATCGACGTCGAGCATCGGCGGGTGTTGCTGCTGCAGGGGCGCACGCATCTCTACGAGGGCAAAGGCGTCGCCGCCGTCGTCCACGGCGTGCGCACCGCCGCGCAGGCCGGCTGCTCGACGATCGTCCTCACCAACGCCTCCGGCAGCGTGCGACCCGAATGGGCCCCCGGCACACCGGTGCTCATCAGCGACCACCTCAACCTCACCGGCCGCTCACCGATCGAGGGCGCACACTTCGTCGACCTCACAGACCTGTATGCGGTGCGCCTGCGTGACCTGTGCCGACAGGTACGGCCCGGACTCGACGAGGGCGTCTACGCACAGTTCCCCGGGCCCCACTTCGAGACCCCGGCCGAGATCCGCATGGTGCGCGCCATCGGCGGAGACCTCGTCGGCATGAGCACCGGGCTGGAGGCGATCGCCGCGCGCGAGGCCGGCATGGACGTGCTCGGCATCAGCCTCGTCACCAACCTCGCCGCCGGGGTCGGTGCCGCGCCGCTGCACCACGAGGAGGTGCTCGACGCCGGTGCCGCCGCCGCAGGAGACCTGGGCGAGCTGCTGGCGCAGGTCATCGCGCGGCTCTGACGCGCCGAGCATGCTCCCGGGTCACGAGGACGCGGGGTCGATCGCCTCGAGCACCGCGCGAGCCGCGTGGTAGCCGCCGAGGCCGCTGACACCCCCGCCGCGCCGCGATCCGGCGCCGGCCAGCAGCACCCCGTCGTGCGCGGAGGCGACGCCCCAGCGCGCGGCCGGAGTGTCGAGCACCTCGTCGTCGGCGGCGAACGGCCACGTCAGCGGCCCGTGGAAGATGTTGCCCCCCGGCATGGCGAGCGCCTGCTCGAGATCGAGCGTCGTCTTGGTCTCGACGCACGGTCGGCCGCCGCGGTCGACGGCGAGCACGTCGTCGACCGGCTCGGCGAGCACACTGCTCAGCGAGTCGAGCACGCTGCGCTGCAGGCGATCGCGCATGCGGTCGTGCTCGGTGGGCGACAGGTCGGCGACGAGCCGGTGCGGCGCGTGCAGCGCGAAGACCGTCAGCGTGTGGGCGCCCGAGGCCCGCAGGTCGGGGCTCAGGATGCTGTCGTCGGACAGCGAGTGGCAGTAGATCTCGGCCGGGATCGGCTCGGGCACCTCACCGGCCGCGGCCCGCGCGTGCGCGGCGGCCAGCTGGCCGTAGGTCTCGTTGATGTGGAACGTGCCGCCGAACGCCGCCTCCGGTGCGACCGCCGACTCGCGCAGCCGAGGCAGGCGCCGCAGCAGCAGGTTGACCTTGACCTGGGCGCCCGCGGCGGCATCGGCGGCATCGGCGGGCAGCGTCGGCCCGGCCGCCCGCCCGGCGCTGTCGGACACCCGGTCGAGCACCACCGGTGCCGCGGCCCAGAGCACGTGCCGGGCGTCGACGCTGCGTTCGAGATCGCCCTCTGCGCCACCGCGCTCGCGCCAGGTCACCCGGTCGCCCGTGACCCCGACGACCTCGCACCCGGTGCGCAGCTGCGCGCCCGCGGCGCGCGCGGCCCGCTCCAGGGCCTCGCTGACCTGGCCCATGCCGCCCACGGGCACGTCCCAGTCGCCGGTGCCGCCGCCGATGACGTGATAGAGGAAGCACACGTTCTGGCGCAGGTCGGCGCCGCGGGCGTCGGCGAAGGTGCCGATGAGCCCGTCGGTCAGGGCGACGCCGCGGGTGACGTCGTGCGCGAGATGGGCCTCGATGAGCTCGCCGAGCGGCCGGTCGAGCAGGGTGGCGAGCGCCTCGCGCGCCCCGCCTGTGTCGTCGCGTCGCGCTACCGCCCGTTCCACGTCCCGGCGTCGCGGCAGCGGTTCGGTCACGGTCGGCCACAGCGCGGCGGCGATCCGCCCCGTCGCCCCGTAGAGAGCCCGCCACCCCGCGAGGTCGCCCCCGGCGCCGATCCGCTCGAACGATCGCCGCGTCGCCTCGGCGTCGCCGTGGTCGACGAGCAGCCCGACGTCGTGCCCGGGCACCGGCGTGTAGGAGGCGTAACGCCGCCGCCGCAGCGTCACCCCCAGGCCGAGGTCGTCGAAGATCCTGCGGGGCAGCAGGCTCACGAGATACGAGTAGCGCGACAGGTGCGCCCCCATGCCGCCAAAGGCATCCGCGCTGATCGTCGCCCCGCCGAGCCGGTCCTGGCGCTCGAGCAGCAACACCGACGACCCGGCCCGCGCGAGGTAGGCCGCCGCCGTCAACCCGTTGTGCCCGCCCCCGACCACGACCACGTCGTAGGACGACCGCACCGGCTCCCCGGCACCGGGCCGCCGCGCGGGCTGAGCCCGAGCGCCGCTGTCGGGACGTGCCGTGTCGAAGACCATGACCGCAGCGTAGGAGCCGCGCGCCGGTCACGGCCTGCGCATGAGCACCACGACGACGCACTCACGACGCGGGGGCGGCACCTGGGGGGTTCAGACCGCGCAGACCTCCACGATCCCGTCGACGACGCGCGTCGGGTAGACCCGGATGTCCTGCGGCGCCTTGCCCTGGGCGTCGAGGCACGCGCCGGTGCGCAGGCTCCAGACCTGCTTGTACATCGGCGAGGAGAGCACCGGCTCGTCGACGAGACCGAGCTTGCCGTCGGAGTGCGTGCCGACGAGGCCGCGGGCGAGCACGTTGGACCCGGCGAAGGGATCGCGCTGCTGCACGGCATACACCGTGTCGTCCACCATGCGGAACAGCGCGATCTGGCGGCCCTCGGGATCGCCGTCGTCGGCACCGGGAAGCAAGGCCGCGACGCCCAGCTCCTTGACGAGATCGTCGAGCCGGCAAACCGTCACGAAAGGGGTGCTCGTCGGGGTGCTCATCGGATGACCTCCACGATGCGAAGCTGCCGCGCACGGCTGGCGTCGGTGTCCCACTCGGCGTCGGAATCGGTGGCCGGGCGCACCTGGCCCCGCTCCGGCGTGAAGCGGATGTCGGGATCGATGGCGTCCGGCGCGTTGACGAAGCTCACGAACCGCTTGAGCTGCTGCGGATCGTTGAGCGTGTCCTTCCACTCGTCGGAATACGACTCGATGTGGGCGGCCATCTCGGCCTCGAGCTCGACGCCGATGCCCAGGCTGTCCTCGAGGATGACGCGGCGCAGCTCCTCGATGCCGCCCTGGCGCTCCTCGACCCAGCGGGCGGTGCGCTGCAGCCGGTCGGCCTCGCGCACATAGAGGATGACGAGCCGGTCGATGCTACGCACGAGGGTCTCGTCGTCGAGGTCCTCGGCGAAGAGGTCGGCGTGCCGGGGGTTGGCGCCGCCGTTGCCGCCGACGTAGAGGTTCCAGCCGCGCTCGGTCGAGATGACGCCGAAGTCCTTGGCGCGGGCCTCGGCGCACTCGCGGGCGCAGCCCGAGACGCCCATCTTGATCTTGTGCGGGCTGCGCAGCCCGCGGTAGCGGTGCTCGAGCATGACGGCCATCGACGTCGAGTCCTGCACGCCGTAGCGACACCACGTGCGCCCGACGCAGGTCTTGACCATGCGCAGGCTCTTGCCGTAGGCGTGCCCCGACTCGAAGCCGGCGGCCGTGAGCCGCTCCCAGATCGCGGGGAGCTGCTCGAGGCGCGCGCCGAACATGCCGAGCCGCTGCGAGCCGGTGACCCGCACATACAGCCCGAAGTCCTGCGCGACCTGGGCGAAGACGATGAGCTGCTCGGCGTCGACCTCGCCGCCGGCCATCGCCGGGATGACCGAATATGTGCCGTTGCGCTGCAGGTTGGCCATGACGAAGTCGTTGGTGTCCTGCAGCGTGCCGGCCTCGCCCTCGAGGATGTGCCCATGCTGCTGGGCGGCGATGATCGAGGCGATCGTCGGGCGGCAGATGTTGCAGCCCCGGCCCGCGCCGAAGCGCTCGATGATCTGGCTGAAGCTCGTCAGGCCGGCGTCGGCGACCGCCCGGTAGAGCTCGGCCCGCGACATCGAGAAGTGCTCGCACAGCGCGTGACTGACCTCGACGCCGCTCTTGGCGAGCTCGGTGTTGACGAGCTTGGTGAGCATCGGCACGCAGCTGCCGCAGACTGTGCCGGCCTTGGTGCACTCCTTGACCTCACCCACCGAGTGGCAGTCCTGGTTGAGCACGGCGTCGCGGATCGTGCCCGCCGAGACGTTCGCGCACGAGCAGATCGTCACGTCGTCGGGGATGTCGCCCATGAGGTCGGCGGCACCGCCCTCCGGGGCCAGGTAGGCGGACGGGTCGGCCTTGAGCTCGCGGCCGGCCATCGGCCGCAGCTGCGCGTAGAGGGAGATGTCGCCGACGAAGACCCCGCCGAGCAGCCGCCGGGCGTCGTCGCTGACGACGAGCTTCTTGTAGGTCTTGTGCACCGGGTCGCTGAAGACGACGTCGAGCGCGCCCGGGGTCAGCCCCATGACGTCGCCGAAGCTGGCGGCGTCGATCGCGTCGCCGTTGACGCCGACGCCCTTGAGTTTGGTGCCCTCCGGGGCCCGATAGTGCACGCGCCGCCCGCCGAGGATGCGGTCGGCCACGGTGTCGGCCATGTCGTTGCCGGGCGCGACCAGCCCCGCGCACACCCCGTCGTAGGAGGCGCACTCGCCGATGGCCCAGACGAGCGGGTCGGACGAGCGGCACGACGCGCCGACGATGATGCCGCCACGCTCGTCGATGGCGATATTGGCCTGGCGGGCGAGCCCGTCGCGGGGGCGGATGCCGGTCGAGAAGATGACGACGTCGGCGGGCACGGTCGAGTCGTCGGACAGCTCGACGTCGTGCACGGCGCCGTCCCCGCCGGGGATGAAGCGCCGCGCCGCCGTCGACGTGTGCACCTCCAGGCCCATGTCCTTGACGAGCACCCGCAGGTTTTCGCCGCCGCCCTCGTCGAGCTGCACGCCCATGAGCCGGTCGGCGAACTCCACGACCCGCGTCGCGACCCCGAGGTTGTGCAGCGCCGAGGCCGCCTCGAGGCCGAGCACACCGCCGCCGACGACGACGCCGACGAGGTGCCGGCCGAGCTTGTCGGCGCGCAGCGTCACCCATTCGCGCACGTCGTCGAGGTCCTTGATCGTGCGGTAGCAGAAGATGCCCGGCAGGTCGGCGCCCTCGGCGCGCGGCACCCAGGCGCGTGAGCCGGTGGCGAGCACGAGGTTGTCGTAGGGCTCCCGGCCACCGGACGTGAGGATGACGCACTCGTTCTGCCGGTCGATCGTCTCGACGTGCTCGCCGGTGCGCAGCTCGACGCGCGGGTCGTCCCACACGCTGGGGTCGAGGAGCAGGTCGTCGGCGCTGTGCCCGGTGAACAGGTCCGACAGGTGCACCCGGTCGTAGGGGGCGTAGGGCTCGTCGCCGATGACGAGCACACTCCACTCCCCCTGCGGGGAGAGTTCGCGCAGCTGGGCCACGAAGCGGTGGGCCACCATGCCGGCACCCACGACGACGATGCGGCCTGGGTTGACTTCGACGGCGCTCGGACGGACGACTGCCATGGTTTCTCCCGGGGGTCGGCGAACAAATCGAAGCCTAGGGGCCGGGAGGGTCCCGTGGCGGCTCGCGCCCGGCCGGCTCACGCCCGGGAGGGGGCGGGACACCAGCGAGGGGAGGCCCCGACCCGGGACCTCCCCTCGACCGCAGACGGCGTCAGCGGCGGCCGCTGAGCGCCTTGACGCCGAAGAGCAGGATGCAGGCACCGAGGACCGCGGTCAGCATGCTGAAGAACAGCCCACCGCCGGCGACGTCGAAGCCGAGCAACGAGAGCAGGAAGCCGCCCAGCAGGCCGCCGATGATGCCGACGACGATGTTGAGGAGGATGCCCTGCTGCGCATCCGTCTTCATGATCTTGCTCGCGATCCATCCGGCGATCCCGCCCAGGATGATCCAACCGATGATTCCCCAGCTCAACATGTCTGCCTGACCTTCCGTCTGTCATGGGTGATGCACGTGATGTCGTGGGTGATGCACGTGCGCACGTCTGGTGTCAAGCCTTGCACAGTCGTCCAGGTTCAGCCCGTTGGGCGGTCGTCGCGGGCCCCCTCGGGCGCGTGCGCGAGCTCCTGCGGCTCGGTGTCGGGGTGCACGGGTGCCCCCGAGAGATAGGCGGCCCGCGCGATGACATTGCTCGCGACCGACGAGACGACGAGCAGCGCCGTCATCGTCACGACGGTCTTGAGCAGCCCGACCCACGAGAAGCCCGTGGCGGACCAGCTGTGCAGGAACGCGGCGGCGACGATGAGAGGCAGGCCCAGGCCGGTCGCCGGCGAGAGCACGTTGATGCGGGCGAAGGCATCGCGCTGGCGGTGCATCGCGATCGCGCTGACGAGCATGAGCAGCGCGCCGACGACGACGAGCACGCCGGCCAGCACGTCCGCCGCGACCGCCAGCGGGTCACTGCTCATCGCCGCCCCCTCGTGATGATGCGGGCCAGCGCGATCGTCGCGAGGATGCCGAGCAGGGAGGCGAGCATCGCCGCGTCGACGACGGCCTGCGAGCCCTGCATCATGCCGAAGAGCACGAGCAGCCCGATCGCGCTGAAGAAGACGAGGTCGCCGACGATCGCGCGACTCGCCCCGTCGGTGGCGGTGGCGATGCGCAGCAGCCCGAGCACGATCGCGGCGCTGAGCAGCGCGACGCCGATCCAGACTCCGATGATCACGGGCCTTCTCCTGCCTCGCTGGGGGTTGCGTCGCTCGTGTGCCCCTGGCCGCGTCCGCGCGTGACGCGCAGCAGCCGCGACTCCATGTCGCGGAGGCCGGCGATCAGCTGCGCCCGGTCGGGCTCGTAGAGGCTGTGCACGAAGAGCGTCGGCGGGTCGTCGCCCTGCGCCGCCGCGGTGCCGAGCACGAGAGTGCCCGGGGTGATCGTGATCGACGAGGCCATCGCCGTGATCTCGAGGTCGCTGCGGCACCGCAGCGGCAGCTCGACGATGGCCGGGGTCGAGTCCAGCCCCGGGGTCAGGGCGTCACGGGCCACGTGCCAGGAGCCCTTGACGACTTCGGCGAGGATGAACGCGACGTAGGACAGCAGGTGCAAGAGCCTCATCGCAGCACCGCCCCCACGTAGGACGACGGGTCACCGAGCGCGGCGCCCGCGCTCGCGGCGACGGGATAGACCCACCCGCCGCAGACGAAGAGCAGCACGGAGACCGCGATGAGGGTGGCCCCCGGCGCCGCCAGCCGCCAGGGCACTCGCACGCTGTCGGGACACGGCTGCAGCGCGCCGCGGCCCTCCTCGACGTCGTCGGGCCGGTATTCCTCCAGCGGAGGGCCCCAGAACACCTGCTGCCACAGCCGCTGCAGGGCCATGAGCGAGGCCAGCGAGGCGAGCACGATCGCGCCGATGAGCACCGCCGCCTGCGCCGGGGGCGCCTGCGCGGCACCGATGACGAGCCCGACCTTGCCCCACAGCCCCGACGTGGGCGGGAGCCCGACGAGCGAGAACAGGCCGAGCGTGAAGCACACGGCCACCCAGGGGTCGCGCCGCATGAGCCCGCTGAGCCGCTCGTAGCGGTCGCTGCCGTAGGTCTTCTCGATGGCCCCCGTGAGCAACACGAGGCCGCCGATCGTCACGATGTGGTGCACGAGATAGAAGACGCCCGCGCCGAGCGCGACGCCGGTGAAGACGACGAGGCCGATGAGGATGTGGCCGACGCCGCTGACCATCTGGAAGGCCAGGGCCGTGCGGATGCGCGAGACGCCCGCGGTGCACACGGCGCCGACGAGCATCGAGGCCACGACGAGGGCGACGAAGGCCCACACCCAGGGCGCCGGCTCACCATAGGTCGTCGCGTAGATGCGATAGATCGCGTAGAGCCCGACCTTGGTGTGCAGTGCCGAGAAGAGCGCCATGATGCCCGCCGAGGTCGCCGGGTAGGCGCTCGGCAGCCACCCGTGCATCGGCACGACGCCGCCCTTGATGGCCAGGGCGAGCAGCACGAGCACGATGGCCAGGCCGACGCGCGGGTCGGCGGCCGCGGCCCCGGCGAGGGACGCGAGGTTGACCGTGCCGGCCGCCGCATAGACCAGACCGACCGAGATGAGCAGGAACGTGCTGGTCAGCAGGTTGACGAGGATGAAGAGGCGCCCGATGCCGAGGCGCCGCCACGTGCCGGTCACGGCGATGAGCGCGTAGGAGGGCAGCAGCATCACCTCGACGAAGACGAAGAGGTTGAAGAGGTCGCCGGTGAGCAGCGCCCCGTTGACTCCCGCGACGAGCATGAGCACGAGCGGGGGCACGAACCGATAGCGGTCCTCGCCGGTCGCCGTGAGGAACCACCCGCACACGGCCGTCGTGAGGCCCGTGACGGCGAGCATGAGCGCGGTGAGCGTGTCGGACACGAACGGGATCGCGATGCCGGGCACGAACGCCCCGACGTTGTGGGCGATCACGGGCTCGCTGCGGTGCACCCCGACGAGCGCGACCCCGGCGAGCGCGGTGGCCAGGGGCACGCCGACGATCAGCAGCCGATCGAGCACCGCTCGACGCACGACGACGGTGACGCCGGCCGCGAGCAGCGGCAGTCCGGCGAGCAGCGGCAGGAGGGCCGGGTTCATCGCTCGTGCACCTCCCCTGTCGGCGGCATGTGGTGGGTGTCGTCGTTGTGACCGAGCACGGCGAACGTCAGCATGACGACCGTCACGGCGAGCGTGATGACGATCGCGGTGAGCACGAACGCCATCGGCAGGGGATCGCCCATGACACCGGGATCGGACGTCCCGGTGAGCGGCTCGGCGCGCCAGGCCGGCACCCCGGCGGACAGCAGCACGAAGTTGGCGGCGTGCGAGAGCACGCCGATGCCGAACACGGCGCGCACCATGCTGCGCGAGAGCACGAGGAAGGTGCCTCCGGCGACGAGCACGCCGACGGTCACGGCGAGGATCATCGGCCCGGCTCCTTCGGTGTCGTGCCGGTCGCGAGGAAGGTCGAGCGCACCCCGACCCGGGCGAGTTCGCGAGCGCCCTGTCCGCGCACCGTGTCGAGTGGGCCGACCAGCTCGCCCTCGACCGACTCGTCGGCGCGCTCGCGGGTGCCCTCGCCACCGGGGCGGGTGAGGCTGTCGCTGCTCGTGCCCAGCAGGTTGAACGCGAGCATGACCAGACCGATGACCGCGAGGTAGACCCCGACGTCGAAGAGCATCGAGGTCACCAGGTGCACCCCCGCGACATCGGTGTGCAGCGGCTCGAGGAACGACGTGCCGCCCGCCGACCCGAGCAACCCGAGAAGGCCGGTGACGACGGCCACGGTGATGCCGCCGCCGATGAGCAGCACGGGCAGCCGCGGCGGCCCGATCTGGCGGTCGGTCGACGTCGACAGGTAGTGCAGCCCGACGATCGCGGAGCCGACGAGTGCGGCGATGAAGCCGCCGCCGGGCGCGTTGTGGCCGCGCAGGAAGATCAGCAGCGAGAGCAACGCGAGCACGGGCGCGAGGAAGCGCACGACGAGCTGCATCGGCAGCGCGTTGGACCAGGCCTGCGTGATCGCGCGGTGCGCCGCGCTCCCCTCCCCCCGGAGCGCGAGGGCCGGCGCGGGCACGTAGGTGCGGTCGTCGTCCGGCCCGGGCTCGAGCTGGCGACTGCGCACGCTGGAGACGACCGCGACGATGCAGATGCCGGCCATGCCGAGCACGGTGAGCTCGCCGAGCGTGTCGAGGGCGCGGAACTCCACGAGGATGACGTTGACGATGTTGGATCCGCCGGTGACCTCGGTCGCCCGCTGCGCGTAGTAGGTCGCGACGTCCGAGCGCGGCCGGCGGGCGGCGAGCACCCAGGTCAGAGAGCCCGCGGCGAGGCCCATGCCCAGCGACAGCAGCACCGACAGCCGCAACCGCCGCGGCGCCGGCCGGCCGAAGCGCAGCGGCAGCTTCTGCAGCACCAGCATGATGACGATGATCGTCAGCGACTCGACGAGCAGCTGGGTGAGCGCGACGTCGGGGGCGCCGAGGGCCAGGATCTGCACGGTCGCGAGGATGCCGACGGCCGACAGCGACACGGTGGCCGCCAGGCGCGAGTCCGACAGGCACACGCCGAGCACCGCCGCCGCGATGAGCACGAGCAGCACGACGTCGATCGGCCTGGTCAGGTCCTGCGGCCCGATCGCCCACGGCGGCGTGTCGCCGGCCACCGACGCCACCCCGACGAGCGCGACGACGACGAACACGCCCAACAGCACGGCCAGGTGCCGGTCGGGGCGGTCGACGACGAAGAAGCGCAGCAGAGGCCCCGCGGCCGACCGCAGGCGCGCATGCAGCCAGGCGATGACGCCGGCGCCGTCGGTGGGCAGGCTGGGGTGCTCCAGGCGGGGCCAGAGCCTGCGCCGCCGGGCGATGACGAGACCGCCGAGAGCGAAGACCATCAGCGTCGCGACAAGCTCGGGCGTCACGCCGTGCCACAGGCTCAGGTGCACGTCGACCGCGGCGCCGGCGGGGGCCATCGCGGCGGTCGCCAGCGCCACCGGCTCGTCGAGCACGAACGCCGCCAACCCCAGGGGGATGCCCAGCAGGATCGGCAGCGCCGCCGTCCACAGCAGCACGCCCTCCTGCGGATGCACCGCGCGCGGCTCCTGGCCGGCGCCATGGCCTCCCGCCGCGCCGCGGCCGTCGACGAACGCGCCGAAGAGGATCTTCGTGCAGTAGGCGAAGGTCAGCACGCTCGCGGCGGCGCCGGCGATCATCGCGGCCCAGCCGACCCACGCCGGGCCAGGGGCGCCGAGCAGCGCCGTGAAAAGCGACTCCTTGGAGATGAAGCCGAGCAGCGGCGGGATGCCCGCCATCGACGCGCAGCCCACGGCCATGACCGCGAAGCTCGCCGGCATCTCGTGCCGCAGCGCGGGCAGTCGCCGCAGGTCACGAGTGTGAGCGGCGTGGTCGACGACCCCGACCATCATGAACAGACCGGACTTGAAGAGCGCGTGGGCGATCGTGTGGGTGATCGCGGCCGCGAACGCCGGCGGCGTGCCGACCCCGACCGCGGCGACGATGAGGCCGAGCTGGCTGACCGTCGAATAGGCCATGAGCTTCTTGAGGTCGGTCTGCTGCAGCGCGAACCACGCGCCGAGCGCCGCCGTGACGAGCCCGCAGCCGATGAGCGCGACGTTCCACACCGGCGTCGCGTGGAAGGCCGGCGAGAAGCGCATGAGCAGGAAGATGCCGGCCTTGACGACCGCCGCGGCGTGCAGATAGGCGCTGACCGGCGTGATCGCCGCCATCGCGTCGGGCAGCCAGACGTGGAAGGGGAACTGGGCGCTCTTGCTGAAGCCGGCGAGCAGCACGAGCACCGCGACGAGGCCGGTGAAGCCGGGATCGGAGCCCCACACCGGGTCGGCCAGCGCGGCCGTGAGATCGGTCGTGCCGGTGCGCACGACGATGAGCCCGACGGCGCTGACCAGCGTCAACCCGCCGATGAACGTCATGAGCAGCGTGCGCATCGAGGCGGCCTCGCCCGCGTGCCCCGAGCGAGCCACGAGGAAGAACGACGCCAGGCTCGTCAGCTCCCAGCAGATGAAGAGCAGCACGAGGTCGTCGGCGAGCACGAGTCCCACCATCGACAGGGTGAATGTCGCCATGACGAGGTAGAAGCTCAGCTGCGAGCCCTCGCCGAGGTAGCGCGTCGAGTAGGCGAAGACGACGGCCCCGATGAGCAGCGCGATGAGCGCGAAGATCACCCCGAGCCCGTCGGCGCGCAACGCGAAGTCGACCCCGAGCGGCGCGACCCACGGCACCCGGAAGACCGGCTCGTGCCCCGCGAACACCGCCGCCACCGCCGGCCACAGCACTCCCGCCCCCACCAGGTAGGCGATCGCCAGCGGCCACCCTGCGGCGCGCCGCAGAACGCGGTCGAGCACCGGCGTCGCGAGCACGGCCAGCGCGAGCACGCCGAGCGTGCCCACCATGCTCAACGCGCCCATCGACACCTCCGAACCCACCGACACCTCCTACCTCGTCCCGATCTCTCTCGACCCGACACACCGCCTACGTCGACCGGCCACCCTCGACGGGCTAGCTCGACCCGAGCTACCTCGACCCGACCCGGCGACAGCCAACACCACACCACCGACAAGGTTCGCGCATCGGCCGCGCGTCGCACCCCCGACGAGGGTCTGACCCCCGCCCGGTGCGGGTCGCCTACCGGATGCTTGGGTGCGAACTCCCACGCGCTCGCCTCAGCCCGAGCTCGTGGGAGACGACCCCGACCCCGACGAGCGCGAGCAGAGGCAGCACGAACCACGCCATGACGCTCGTGAAGCCCGCCAGCGCGTCGTGCTGCGACGCGGCGAGCACGACATAGGCGAGGTAGGCGGCATAGAGCGCCACGAAGCACACGCCCTCCCGGCGCCCGATGACGTAGCCGGTGAACGCCACCGGTAGCAGCGCCACCATGGCCGCCAGCATGAGCGGCGCGTCGAGCGCGACGACCGCACTCGGCACGGGAATGCCCGCGGGTCCCCCGTCGGCGGGCGGGATCAGCGCGGGCAGCCCGAGGACCAGCCCGATGTTGGCGATGTTGCTGCCGACGACCCCGCCGAGCACGAGCTGGTGCTCGCCGTGCCGGACGGCCGCGATGCTGCTCGCGATCTCGGGCAGCGACGTGCCGACGGCGACGATCGTGAGGCCGACGACGAGACCGCTGACGCCGAGGGCGGTGGCGACCCCGACGGCCCCCTGGACGAGCAGGTCCGCGCCGACGACGAGCAGGCCCACGCCCGCGACCAGGGCCACGAGCGCCAGGGGCAGCGAGAGCGATGCGTCGGTGCCGGACGTCGCGTCGCCGCCGGCCTCGGAGGCCCCGTCTCCAGCGCCCTCCGCGCGTGCGGGCTCCTCCGCCCGCGCCTCCCGACGTGCGACGACGACCCCGAGGACGAGCTGCGCGACGAAGCAGGCGAGCAGGATCGCCCCGTCCAGCGGCGAGATCCGCCCGTCGAACGCCAGCGCGACGAACAGCACGCCGATGCCGACCATGATCGGCAGGTCGAGCTTGACGAGCCGCCGCTCGACGCTGAGCCGCGCCACGAGCGCGGTCACGCCGACGACGAGCAGGGAGTTGACCGTGTTGCTGCCCACGACGTTGCCCACGGCGACGTCGGGCCGGCCGCCGCGCACCGCGTCGAGCGACACCGCGAGCTCGGGCGCAGACGTCGCGACCGCCACGATCGTCAGGCCGACGAGCAGCGTCGACATCCCCATCCGACGGGCCAGCGAGGTCGCCCCCTTGACGAGCAGCTCTCCGCCGACGACGAGCAGCACGAGGCCGCCGACGATGCGCAGACCGTCACTGAGCTCCACCTGCGTGAGTGTAGGGGCGGTGGCCGCGTGGAGCCCGCTCAGTGCGACGCGGAGGGCTCCTTCTTCTTGCGCGGCACGACGTGCATGATCGCCACCACGATGCCGCCGACGAGCAGCCCGGCGACCGCAGAGGCCCCGGTGTTGACGAACCATCCCACGACCCCGCCGATCGTCGGCAGCGCGTGCGCGACGGCCTCCTCGGCGTGGTGCACGAGCGCGTAGGGAGCGTGCCACCCGAGCTTGTCGGCCCCGTCGAGCAGGATGTGCCCGCCGACCCACAGCATCGCGACGACCCCGACGACGGTGAGTCCGTGGAGCACCTTGGGCATGCCCGAGACGAGCGCGCGCCCGAGCGCGGCCTTGCGGCTCGAGCCGGTCTGGGCCAGGTGCAGCCCCACGTCGTCCATCTTGACGATCAACGCGACCACGCCGTAGACGAGCGCGGTGATGGCGAGCGCCACGACGACGAGGATGAGTGCCCGGGACAGGAACGGCTCGCCGGCCACCTCGTTGAGCGAGATGACCATGATCTCGGCCGAGAGGATGAAGTCGGTGCGCACCGCCCCGGCGACCATCTGGTCCTCGCGCTCCTGGGCGGAGCCGGTCTGCTTCGCCCCCGGCTCGGCGCCCGGCCCGTGGTCCGACTCGTGGCCGCGCAACGACCCCCACACCTTTTCGGCGCCCTCGAAGCACAGATAGGTGCCGCCGATCATGAGCAGCGGCGTGAGCAGCCAGGGCAGGTACTGGCTGAGCAGCAGGATCGCGGGGAGGATGAAGACGAGCTTGTTGCGCAGGCTGCCGATCGCGATCCGCTTGATCATCGGCAGCTCGCGGTCGGGGTTGAAGCCGGTGACGTAGCGCGGGGTCACGGCCGTGTCGTCGACGACGACACCCGCCGCCTTCGCCGTCGCACGACCCGCGGCGGCCCCGATGTCGTCGAGCGACGCGGCCGCCATCTTGGCGAGGACCGCGACGTCGTCGAGAAGCGCGACGAGCCCGCCGCTCATCGACGGGCTCCCCCGGGGGTGGAGGGTCCGGATCTGGGCGCGCGGGCGGAGAGCAGTCTGAGCACCTCGTCAGGCTAGCCAACGCGGCGGCGCGCTGGTGCCGACCCGGGAAGTCCAGCTGCCGGGCCGCACCACCTCAGCGGCGGCGATTCGGCGACTCGCCCGCCTGCTGGCGCGCCACCAGCCGCCGCACCGTGGGCGTCGCGGCGAGCGTGCCGAGCACGAGGCCGGCGCCGATGGCCAGCGTCGACAGCAACGCGATCGCGAAGTCGTAGCCCGCCTGCGGGGCGCCCGCGACGAGGTTGAGCAGCGAGTAGGCCACGGCGAGCGCGGGCAGCAGCGCCCCGCAATAGGCAGGCACCGCGAGCACGAGCACGGCGGTGCGCATGCGAGCCGCCGCCAAGGTGCAGATGGCGCCCAGCACGGCCGCCGCCGCGAACGTCGCGAAAAGCGCCGAGAAGCCCAGGTCGAGGAACGCCCGCTGCGCCAACGCGGTCGCCGCCGCAGCCACCGCGATCATCGGCATCATCCGTCCCGAGGCACCCTGCCCCACGGCGTTGGCCAGCGCCGCACCGGTCGAGGCGAGCAGCGCGAACGGCAACGTCAGCGGCACGAGCACGATGCGCGTGGGGTCGACCGCCACGTGGAACCACGACGTGACGACGAGGCCCGCCGGCATCCCGAGAAGCACCCCGAAGACGACGAGGGCGATCGACAGCCCGCGGGCGTTCGCGGGATCGCGGAAGTTGGTGATGGCGTCCTGCGCGAACGCCACGATCGCCGGATGCGGCAGCAGGAGCACGAGCAGCGGCGCCACCATCGAGGCGGTCTGCGCGGCGCTGAGCCACCCCAGCGCGAGCGTGGCCGTGCCCAGCGCGAGCCCGACCGCAGACTGGGCGGCCACGTTGAAGAAGGACGGCACCGTCCGCCGCGCGATCCCGCGCCCCAGGGACAAGGCGACGATGACGAGCACGAACGCCCCCGCCCCCGACCGCCAGTCACCGCCGGCGAGGAAGCTCAGCAGGATGCCGAGCACCCCCATCGCCCCCACCTGCGCCCACACCGGCCAGCGATGACCCATGCCGTCGATGACATCGAGCCGCCGCGCCGCGCCGGCCATGTCGAGGCGCCCGGCGACGATCTCGTCGACGAGCCGGTAGATGCGCGCCAGCGCCGCCAGGTCGTAGCCGAAGTCGCGCACGATCCGCATCTCGGTGATCGGGGCCTCCCCCGCGGGCGAAAACTGCAGGCGCACCGCCGATGTCGTGATCTCGAGCTCGAGCGGCGCCAGCTCCCACGTGGCGGTGACGGCCACGATGGCCACCTCGGTGTCGCGGCCGTTCGCGCCGCACCGCAGCATCGCCGCGCCGAGGTCGAGTGCAAAACCCATGACGTCGCTGATCGGGTATTGCTCCACCGGGGGATGCGGCACGAGCCCCGAATAGAGGGAGCCGCGCAGCAGCCGGCGGATGTCGCGCTTCTGCGCGGCGGTCGTGAAGCGCGGCGCCCCGTCGATGAGCGGGAACGAGCTGGTCGTCGGCGGTCCGAGCTCCAGCACCCCCGTATAGGGCGGAGCCTGGCCCCGGCCCGACGGACGCACGAGCGGCGGTCCCTGGGCGAGGATCCATCGCCACCGGCGCAGCCGCGCCTGCGGGCCGGGAGGATCGCCGGGCTCCCCGCCGGCCGCCTCGTCACGTCCATCCGGCGTCATGCGCACGTCGCTCCTCCCAGGTCGACTGACAATGGGCGCCGCAGGACGAGGGCGTCGGATCGGCTCCACCCGAGTCTACGAGCGCGCCCTGCCCCGCAGGCGGCCCACGAACGGCAACGTCATCTCGCCCGGCGGCGCGGCCACGCGGACGCGTCGAACTGGCGCGCACCGCTACCGGGGGCCGCGCGCCGGTCGCGCCGCCACGCGGACGCGCGGATCTGACCGGGGAGGCGTTCACGCCGAACGTGCCCACACGCACAGCGGCCCCCGCCAGGATGACCCCATGGCCGTGACGCTCATCCGATATGTCGGCGCACTCCCGGCGTCGGTCTGGGCCGCCGTCACCGACTTCCCCGCACACGCCGACGCCGTGCCCCTGACGACGATCACGACCGATGCCGGCGACCCGCGCGTCGGCTGGCGGTTCGTCGCCCGCACCGGCATCGGCCCACTCCGCGTCGACGACCCGATGCGGATCGCGCTCTGGTCGCCGCCCGGCGAGGACGACGGCGTGGGCCGTGTCGAGATCACCAAGGAGGGCCGGGTCCTGGCGGGGTGGGCGAGCATCGAGGTGGCGCCCGGCCCGACACCGGGCAGCACGCGGCTGACCTGGCGCGAGGAGATCGACCTCGCGCCGGTGCCCGTGCTCACCCGCCCGGCCCGGCTGCGGCGCGCGGCCGACCTGGCGACCGCCGCGCTCTTCGACCGCGCGATCGACCGCTTCAGCGCCGCCGCCCGCGCGATCGACGCCGCGGGCTGACCCCCGCAGCCCCCGCGCACCCGGGCCAGAGACACCCACGTCACGACAACAGGGGCTCAGCCGCCGGCGTCGGCCTTCTCGAACCGCGTCTCGTAGTCGCGCAGGTCGACCTCCTGGGCTTGCACGACCTTGCGCCCGTCATATACCTCCTCGTCGATCTCGCCGGTGGCGGCCGCGACGAGCATCGCGACGAACGTGTCGCCGTTGACGTTGAGGAAGGTGCGGAAGATGCCGGTGAACCAGTCGACGGCGATGAGCAGACCGACGGCCTGGAAGGGCAGCCCCAGCGACGTGGCCAGGAACATTGCGACGACGGGAAAACCGCCCGGCACGGTGATCGTGCCCATGTTGAGCAGGATCGCCAGCGCGATGCCGAGGGCGATCTGGCCGGGGGACAGCGCGATCCCCCCGGCCTGGGCCAGGAACACGACGACGATCATGTAGTTGAGCACCGCCCCGTAGGACCCCATGGTCAGGCCCACCGACAGCGTGAAGTTCGCGACGCGCTGGCTGACGCCCACCTTCTCGACGGTGTTGCGCAGCACGGTCGGGAAGGTCACGGCCGAGCTCGTCGTCGTCACGGCGATCGCGGTCTGCTCGGCGAGCTGGCGCGGCAGGCGGGCCGGGTTGAGCCCGGTGCGCAGCCACACGACGAGCACCATGAGCGCCAGCAGGATGAGCACGCCGAGCAGCGTGGTGCCCAGGTAGGCCACGGCGGTGGTGACGACAGCGAACCCGACCCGCCCCGCGAGGTCGGCGAGCAGGCAGAAGACGCCGATCGGCGCGAGATACATGACGTAGCGGATCATCGTCAGCACGACCTTCTGGATCTGGTCGATGACCTCGAGCAGCACCCGGTTGCCCGTGGCGGCGACGGTGGCGTTGAGCGCGATCCCGAAGAGCAGCGAGAACACGATGATGGGGATCATGGCGGCCGTCGACATCGCCGCGACGACGTTCGTCGAGACGAAGCCGAGGACCGTCTCGCGCCAGCCGGTGGACTCCGCGGCGGAGGCCTGCAGGGCGGGGTCGACCTGCCCGGCGTAGACCATCCCCTGCCCGGGCCGGATCAGCTCGGCGAGCCCGAACGCGAGCACTGCGGCTACCGCGGAGAAGCCGAACATCCAGCCGAACGTCCGCCCCGCGAGGCGCCCCATGCCCGCGCCGGTCATCGAGCCGGTCGCGACGATGACCGACGCCATGACCAGCGGCACGATCGACATCTGGATGAGCCGGATGAAGATCGTGCCGACGAACGCGAGATTGCCGGCCCACTCGCCGACGACGAGACCGAACACGATGCCCGCGCCGGCGGCCAGCCCGATCTGGGTCGCGGGACTCTTCAAGACCTTCACGCGGGCGCCCTTCCTCGATTCAGGTGAGATGAGGCGAGGCTATGAGTCAGGAGTCACGCGGACATACCACCCGAATGTCCGCGCAGTTACCTTCCGCGCACGTGGTAGGGCGGGGCCGGAGGCTCCAACGTCGTACATCAAACGCCCCGGCGCTCCGGTCCGACACCGTGACCTGCGGTTTTGCCCGCTCAGCGACCCTCAACCAGGGGTTGATGTACGACGTTGCTGCCTTCGCCGCGAGTCGACCCGCGCTCAGCCACCCCCGCGCAGGCGCGCCTCGGCCTCCTGGCGGCTCTCGAAGAGATTGGGCACGAAGTCGCTGCGGGCCATGGCCTCGTCGAGGCGGGCCCGCAGGAACGCGTTGGAGGTATAGCGCGTGGCGTTGGTGTAGAAGCGCTCCATGAGCCCCTCGACCATGCCCACGTAGGGGTCGATGAGCTCGGGCACGATCGTGAACCGGTCGTAGTTGACGATCGCCTCGATCTTGCGGTCCAGCGGGGTCAGCGCGTGCTCGACGGCCCGCCGGATGCGGTCGATGTCGGTCGTCGAGCGCACGTCGAGACCCTCGAAGTTGAGGAAGAGGCGCCCCTTGGTCAGGTCCAGCTGCAGCCGCTCATACATCGGCACGTCGAGCAGCTGGGCCCGCAGTCCCATGACGCCGTCGGCGAAGATCCGCGGATCCATGTGCACGAGACGGTCGGCGTCGGCCGCCATGAGCGGCTCGAAGTCCATCTGCGCCAGGATGTCCCGCTCCACGTCGACGCCCGGCGCGATCTCGGTGAGCTCGAGCCCGCCGGGCACGAGCTTGAAGACCGCCCGCTCGGTGACATAACGCACCTCGCGCCCGTCGGCGAGCGCCTGCGCCCCCGAGAATGTGCGGTGTTCGACCTCCCGCACAAACTTGCGCTGCCGCCCCTCCTGCTCGATGACCAGCGCCCCGTCCTCCACGCGCGTCACGAGCCCGCCGGCAGTGAAGGTGCCGACGAAGACGACGGCCTGCGCGTTCTGGGAGATGTTGATGAAGCCCCCCGCGCCGGCGAGCCGGGTGCCGAATCGCGACACGTTGAGGTTGCCCTCCGCGTCGGCCTGCGCGAGCCCGAGCACCGCGATGTCGAGGCCCCCGCCGTCGTAGAAGTCGAACTGGCTGGGCTGGTCGATGATCGCCTGCGCGTTGGTCGCGGCCCCGAAGTTCAGGCCCCCGGCGGGGATGCCGCCGACGACGCCCGGCTCGGCGGTGAGGGTCAGCAGATCGATGATCCGCTCCTCGGCGGCGACGCTGGCGACCCCCTCCGGCATGCCGATGCCGAGGTTGACGACGTCGTTGGCGTCGAGCTCCATCGCCGCCCGCCGGGCGATGATCTTGCGTTCGCTCATCGCCATCGCGGGCACGCTCGTCGCCGGTGCGCGCAGCTCCCCCGCAAAGAACGGGTTGTAGTGCTCGACGAACGTCTGCGGGTGCAGCTCCGGCGATTCGGCGACGACGACGCAGTCGACGAGGATGCCGGGCACCTTGACCTGCCGGGAGTTCAGGGTGTGCCGGTCGGCGACCCGCTCGACCTGGGCGATGACGATCCCGCCGGAGTTGCGGGCCGCCATGGCGATGGCCTGCGCCTCCAGGGTCAGGGCCTCACGCTCGAAGGTGAGGTTGCCGTCGGGGTCGGCCGTGGTCGCGCGGATGATGCCGACGTCGATGGGGAACGCCTTGTAGAAGAGGTATTCGACGCCGTCGATCTCCATGACCCGCACGAGGTCGGTCGTCGTGCGGTCGTTGAGCTTGCCGCCGCCGTGGCGCGGGTCGACATACGTGCCGAGGCCCACGCGCGTCAGGGTGCCGGGCTTGCCGGCGGCGATGTCGCGGTACATGTGGCAGATGACGCCCTGCGGCAGGTTCCACGCCTCGATGGCGCCGTCGACGGCGAGCTTCTGCAGGGTCGGCACGAGCCCCCAGTGGCCGCCGACGACGCGGGCGACCATGCCCTCGTGGCCGAAGTGGTTGAGGCCGCGGGTGCGGCCGTCGCCCTGCCCGGCGGCGTAGACGAGCGTGAGATTGCGCGGGTGCCCCGCGTCGTCGCGATCGTCGAGGCCGAGGAAGCGCCGCTCGAGGGCGACGGCGAGGTTCTCGGCGAAGCCGATGCCGACGAAGCCGCCGGTCGCGACGGTGTCGCCGTCGTGGATGAGGTGCACCGCCTGGTCGGCGGCGACGATCTTGCCGGTGTCCCCGCTGCTCAGCCCGTGCAGGGGGTGGGGGTGTCGTCGCATCGGGCCTCCTGTGGCGCAGGCCGGGAGCACACGCGCTCCACGGGCTTGTCCAGGCAGCGTAGGTGGAGGCGCCCGTCCGTGGGAGCGCCCGCGCCTACGCGCTCGGGAGGGTCACGGCGAACGTGGCGCCGCCGTGCTCGTTGGCGGCAGCGCTGATGCGACCGCCGTGTCGGGTGACGATCGAGTGGCACAGGGCCAGCCCGAGGCCGATGCCCTGCACGTGCTCGGCATCCTTGTCGCTGCGCGAGAACGCCGCGAAGATCCGCTCCTCGTCGCCGGGCTGCAGACCCAGGCCGCGGTCGGCGAACTCGATGCGCACCCAGCCGGGCTCGGCGTCTTCGCTGCGGACGTGCAGGCGGGCGCGCTCGCCGGGGCGGCGATACTTGACGGCGTTGCCGACGAGGTTGGCGACGAGCTGGTGCAGCAGGCCCCGGTCGGCGTGCACGCTGTGGGGCACGTCGACCTCGATGACCGGCGCCTCGTCGGTGTGGGTCTCGTAGACGTCGACGACGTCGTGCACGACCTGCTCCAAGGGCACCGCGGTCAGCCGCAGCATGCCCTCGCGGGTCACGGCGAACGACAGGTAGTCGTCGATGAGCCGGCGCATCCGCACGCTCGCCTCGCGCGCCTTCGTCAGGGCCATCCGCCCGGCGAGCGGGTCGTCCGCGGCGAGCTCGTCGTCGGCCGCCTCCATCCAGCCCGACACGGCGGCGAGCGGACCCTTGAGGTCGTGCGCGACGGTCCCGGCGAAGCTGCGCAACTCGCGGTAGCGGGCGTGCTCGGCCGAGACGTCGTGGAAGAGCAGCAGCAGCTGCGGTCCCGTGCGGCTGCGGACGAGGCGGGACTCCGCCGAGAGCACCCGCGAGTGACCGTCGGGGCCGGCGAGCCGGAAGTCGGCACGCATCCGGTTGATGTGTCCGCGGGTCGGCAGCGGCAGCTCGTCGTCGGTGACCTCGCGATCGCCCTCGACGCTGCGGACCCCGAAGTAGCGCGACCACGACTCCGGCGCCGACGCCGGGATCGGCCGGCCCAGCAGCGCATGAGCGGCCGGGTTCTGCAGCCGCACTCGTCCGAGCCGGTCGGTGAGCACGAGCCCGTCGCTCATGGAGTCGACCATGGCCCGCATGAGGTCGGCCTGTATGCGGGCGGCCGTGCGCCGCCCCCGCAGCTCGGCGAGCATGCGCAGACGCTGGTCACGGAAGAGCGCGAGCAGCATCGTCAGGAACGTCGCGAAGCAGACCATGAGGTCGATGAGCAGCGCCGGCGGCAGGAACCCGCCGGTGTAGACGAAGATGTCCTCCCAGAAGCCGACCGCCGCGCCCGAGGCCCCGGCGACGACGAGGCAGTAGACGGCGGCGGCGCGGGGGCTGAACACGAGCCCGGCCCACAGGCCCGGCACGAGGCACAGCCACGTGATGGGCAGCTCGGGGTGGGCATAGCCGAGCACGATGCACGCCAGACCCAGCGCGTAGATGACGCCACCCTCTCCGATCGTGACCCGGCGTCCGATCGTCGGCAGCCGCCAATAGGCGATGACGAGGAAGGTCACGGGCCCGATCCACAGTCCGGTGAAGACCCGCAGCGCCCACCACAGCTGCTGCCGCGCATCGGGCGGCCAGTAGTGCGGGGCGGGGTGCCCCATGAGCAGCACGACGATCGCCACCGCCACCACGCTGGCGACGAGGAGCCCGACGAGCGAGGCGGGCGTGCGGGGCGCCCATCCGTCGTGCCTGAGCCCGCGCCGGTAGACGACGATCGCCACGGTCGCGGCGAAGATGTTGACGACGCCGAACCAGGCGCACAGCCACCACGGCCGGCCGCCCAGCGTCGAGACCACGGTGATGGACGTCGTCGAGATCGCCGCGACCGCCCAGTAGCCGACGCCGCGCGGCCTGCCCCGCCCGGTGTAGACGCAGGTGAGCGCGACGAAGGTGGACGACAGGTAGGTCACCAGCTCGCTGATGCCGAGGTCGGCGCGGTAGGTGGCGTCGACGAGCCACGCGCCGACCGCCACGTTCGTCAGCGAGATGCTCAGGATCAGCCAGGGCGGCAGCCACGCGGCGACCAGGCGCTCATCGCCCGAGTCGGGACGCGCGCCGCCCGAGTCGGGACGCGCGGGCAAGGGGTCGGTCACGGCGCTCCTCCTACGCCTGCGGGAGCGTGAACCGGAAGGTCGCGCCGCCGTATTCGTTGGATTCGGCCATGATCCGGCCGCCGTGCCGCACGACGATCGAGTGGCACAGGGCCAGGCCGAGGCCGGTGCCCTCGTAGGACTCGGCGTCCTTGTCGCTGCGCGAGAACGCCGCGAAGATCCGCTCCTCGTCACCCGGCTGGATGCCGACCCCGCGGTCGGCGACGACGACCTGCACCCAGCCGGGCTCGGTGTCGTCGAGGCTGCGCAGGCTGACGTAGGGGGCCTCGCTGGGCCGGGCGTATTTGACGGCGTTGCCGACGAGGTTGGCGAGCAGCTGCCGGGTCAGCGTGCGGTCGGCCCGGCTCACGTGCTCGACGGCGATCTCGAAGGTCGGCGCGTGCGCGTCGCCGTCGCGGTAGGTCTCGGTGACCTCGTGCACGAGCTCGGCGAGCGGCACCTCACCGAGCCGCAGCAGCCCCTCGCGGGTGACGGTGAACGCGAGGTAGTCGTCGATGAGCTGGCTCATGCGGCGGCTCGCCTGGCGCGCCCGCGCGAGGGCGTCGCGGCCGGCCTCGGCGTCGTCGGCGGCGAGCTCGTCGTCGGCGGCCTCGACCCACCCCGACAGGGCCGTCAGCGGCCCCTTGAGGTCGTGGGCGACGGTGCCCGCGAAGCCGCGCAGCTCGCGATAACGGGCGTGCTCGGCGGTGACATCGTGGAAGAGAAGCAGGATGCGCGGGCCGTATTCGCTGGTCAGCAGGTGCGCCGAGGCCGCGACCACGCGTTGGTCGCCCTCGGAATTGGTGATCATGAAGTCCTGCGGGTCGATCGAGGTGCGGCCCGGCGCGAAGTAGAGGGGGAGCTCGGCGTCGCTGACGGCCCGCGACCCGTCGGCGGTGCGGATGCCGAAGTGCTCGGACCACGAGGCGGGGACCTGCTCGGGCACGGGCCGCCCGAGCATCCGGCGGGCGGCCGGGTTGTGCATGTCGATGCCCCCGCGGGGGTCGGCGAGCAGGAAGCCGTCGCTCATCGAGTCGAAGACCGCTTCGAGCAGGTCGGCGGTGTCCTCGTCGGCGAGACGCTGCTCGTCGATCGTGCGGACGAGCCGCGCCCGCTGGTCGCGGAAGAGCGCGAGCAGCAGGGCGAGGAAGGCCGAGAAGGCGAGCAGCAGGTCGACGAAACTCGACGCGACCATCCCGTCGGTGGAGGTGAGCTGCGGGTTCACGACGGCCGCCACGGCCGAGGCGCACGGGGTGAGCACGGCGTAGCTCGCCGCCCCGAGCGGCGAGAGCTGCATGCCGGCCCACAGCGCCGGCACGAGCGTGATCCAGGCGATCGGCAGGTCCCCGGCGGCCCGCGACACATACATGCAGAGGAAGCCGAGGGCGAAGACGAGAGTGGCGGCGGCCACCGGCGGACGGTGCAGCACCGGCTCCCGGCGCCAGAAGAGCAACATGAAGAGGGTCGACGTGCCGATCCAGGCGCTGACCAGATCACGGGTCGCCCACGCCAGCGCCTGCTCGGTGACGGTGTGCTCGGTGCTCAGCCCCGGGAACCCGGCGATCAGCACGGCGACGATCGCGCTGGTCACGCACGCCGCGAAGAGGGCGACGAGCTGCATCGGGGTGTGCGGTGCCCACGAGTCCTGCTCCAGGCTCGCCCGATAGAGGGCGAGCAGCACCATGGCGGCGACGGCGTTGGCGGTGACGATCCAGACCCCCGACCAGCCCAGGCCCCACCCCAGCACGGCCCACGCCGCGGTCACGGCCACGGTCAGGGTCGCGGCCCACCACAGGTGCGCGGACGGACGTCGGCCACGCCACCACACGCTGAAGGCGACGGCGAAGCTCGCACCTATCGACCAGTATTCGGCCACGCCGCTGCGGGGATCGACCGACACCAGCGCCATGCTCAACGTCGCGGGCGTGATGACGATCCCGAGCAGGAGCTGGAGGCGGCGCGAGGGCCACGCGTCCGACGCCGACGCCGGCGCGGCGGAGGGTCGCTGGATGGCCAGCGGCTCGGTGGGTCCGGCCTCGGTGAGGGCCGCGTCGGCGGCGGCCTGCGTCCGGTCGCCGACGTCGGGCGAAGCACCCACGCCGTCGCTGCCCGCGTCGGCCTCGAGCCTCGCGCCGGCACGCCGGCGGGAATCACCGAGGCGCGACCGCAGGGATCGGCCACCCATCTGTGATCCTCCCGACCCGTCCGCCGAATTCGCGTCGGTTATCCATCGGCCGACGAGGGCCGTTGGTAGCGCTGCGGCGGCCCGAGATCGGGAGTCCGCAGGCGCGGCACGTCGGCGGCGACCGCGCGGGCGCGGGGCCGGCGGTCCGGCTACCGCTGCGGGTCGGGCGGTGGCGAGGTCCGTTCGCCGCCAACGCCATCGGGTTCGCGCTCGCCCGCGGAGTGCGCGGGCGCGGAGTGCTCGGGCGCGGAGTGCTCGGGCGCGCCCGCAGCCTCGGGCTTCTCGGCGCGTGTCGCGCCGGCACGGTCGCGGCGTAGGGCGTCGCGGTCGGCCGCAGAGAACGAGACCGGGTCGGCGGCGGCGTCGGAGGCCTCGAAATCCGCCAGATCGCGCTCGGTCTGCTCGGCCAGTTCGACATCGGAGTAGCGTCGCTCCCCCCGCCCGGCGTAGGGGTCGGCGAGCTCCTTGCTCGCGCCGACACCCCCACCGACGTGCCCACCGACGTGCCCGCCTCCGCCCCTGCCCCCGCCGAGACGGTGCCCGTCCTTGTCGGTGCGCACGTCGGGGTCGAGGCGGTCGGCCTCGCGCAGCTGGTCGTCGCGGCGGCGCTGGGCCTCGTCGCGCTGGGCGGCGCGGCGGCGGGCCTCGACCTCGAGCCGGTCGGCCTCCGCGGCGAGGTCGTCCGCCTCGGC
>JBDIAP010000025.1:0-31632 GCA_039812485.1 Kineosphaera sp. | reverse complement strand
CATCGGAGCACGTGTGAGCAACGGGGCCGAAAACGACGAAAGCGCCCGTGGTGGGCGCTCTCATCAGGTGTTGTTCTGGTGGCCAGGGGCGGGGTCGAACCGCCGACCTTCCGATTTTCAGTCGGACGCTCGTACCAACTGAGCTACCTGGCCTTGACAAGCAGAGCGACCCCGACCGGGCTCGAACCGGCGACCTCCGCCGTGACAGGGCGGCGCGCTAACCAACTGCGCTACGGGGCCTCGTGTGATGAGGGTATTGCGTATCCCCAACGGGATTCGAACCCGTGCTACCGCCGTGAAAGGGCGGGGTCCTAGGCCGCTAGACGATGGGGACCTGGAACGTCACTCTCCAGGTCCTCGCCGCCTGCACTCGCGACCAGTAGCAGCTCGGATCCGTCGAGGACTTCCGAAAGCATAGGACACGCCCTGCCACATCGCCAAAACGCGGGTCGCGCCACACCTGGGCGCCTGGGGAGCATCACCGGCGCCCCGTCCAGGCGAGCAGATCGTCACGCGGCCAGGTCGTGACGATGCGTTGGGGCGGCACCCCGAGGCGCTGTGCGCGGGCGGCCCCGTAGGCGAGGAAATCGAGCTGGCCGGGAGCGTGCGCGTCGGTGTCGATGCTGAAGAGGCAACCGAGCTCGAGGGCCAGTGTGATGAGTTCGTCCGGGGGGTCGCAGCGCTCTGGCCGAGAGTTGATCTCGACCGCGACGTCGTGCGCGGCGCAGGCTTCGAAGACCGCACGCGCATCGAAGGCGCTCGGCGGCCGCGTGCCGCGGTGGCCCTCGACCAGCCGGCCCGTGCAGTGCCCGAGCACGTTCGTGCGGGGGTTGCGCACCGCGCCGAGCATGCGCGCGGTCATGACGTCGGCGGGGCTGCGCAGTGCGGAGTGCACCGAGGCCACGACGACGTCGAGACGCTCGAGCAGCTCCGGCTCCTGGTCGAGCGTGCCGTCGTCGAGGATGTCGACCTCAATGCCCGACAGCAGGGTGAACGGGCCGTCCGCGAGGTGGGCGTCGATCGCGGCCACGACCGCCAGCTGCTGTTCGAGCCGCTGCGGCGACAGGCCGTTGGCCACCCGCAGACCGCGCGAGTGGTCGGTGAGGGCGAGGTAGTCCCGGCCGAGCTCCATGGCGGTCGCGACCATCTCCTCGATGGGCGAGCCGCCGTCCGACCAGTCGGAGTGCGAGTGCAGGTCGCCACGCAGCTGCGCGAGCAAGCCCTCGCCGCCCTCGACGAGCGGTCCCGCCGCGCCGCTGCGCTCGAGATCGACGAGGTAGTCGGGCCGCTGCCCGGCGAAGGCCTGCTCGATGACCTTGCCCGTGCTGGCCCCGATCGCCGGCAGGTCGGTGATCGTGCCGGCCCGCGCCCGCTGCGCGAGCTCCTGCGCAGGCGTGCGCAGGACGGTCGCCGCAGCCCGGCGGAAGGCCTCGACACGACGCGTCTGCCCGCGCGTGCGCTCCAGGAGGAACGCGATGCGGCGCAGGGCGTCGATGGGCTCGATCGGCTTGCGCTCGTCGGTCGACATGGCGACAGGGTAAGTGCGTCAGCCCGGCCGGGCAGCGACGAGCCGACCCGCGCGGTCCGACCCCGGCGTCATCGCCTCCGTGCGGTCATCGCCTACTTGCGCAGTTCGACATCGCCGTCGACGGTCGTCACCGTGATGGCGCGGGGCGAGGAGGCGTCGCTGTCGAGGTCGGAGGAGCTGTCGGCCGGGACGTCGAGCCGATAGGGCCCTCCCGTGGGCACGGTGAGCGCGACACTGCCGTCGCCGGTGCGCACGGTCGTCGCGGTGACGACGCCATCGAAGCGCAGTTGCACGTCTCCGTCTCCGGTCGTCACGGCGAGGGCGTCGGCCGCGCGCACCGTGCCGCCGACATCTCCGCCGCTGGTCGACACGGTGACGTTGCCGTCCACGCCGTCGAGGTCGACGTCACCGTCGCCGGTCGCGAGCGTGACGCCGGCCAGCTGTCCCGTGACGCGCACGTCGGTGTGCGGGGAGTCGACGACGAGGCGGGCGGTCGGCGGCACGAAGATCTCGGCGTCCGAACCACCCCACCAGGAGGGGTCACACGTTAGCACCACCGTGGCGATCCCCTCACCCGCGGTCGGAGCTGCCTCACACCCCGCGCCGAAAGCGGAGGTCGTCGACCAGCTGACGTCGGGTCCCCGACCGGCAGTGATCGTGAGATTCGCGAGTCCTGCCGCGCGTAGGTGCACCTCGGACGTGCCCGGCGACCCGCCGAAGGCCGTGGTCCGGCCGAATTCGTCAGCTGCCACAGCGACCGCGCCGACGAACAGGGCCGCGAGCACTCCCGCTCCGAGCAGGCCGCGCACCCGCCCACCCGGCTGACGGAGCCGACCCAGAGCCGAGCCCCCTCGACTGCGCGCCCACCGGACGGGGCCGGGGTGCTGCGGGGGCACGTCCACAGGTGGGCCCGTGGGCGCCTGGCGGGCAGCGTGGGAGGTCGGCTCGGGCGCACCGACCTGCAGGGTCGGCCACCGGGCGGCGCCGAACTCCGGCATGTCGCGCCCGTCGTGATCGTGCGTCATATGGTCGCGCCCCCAGCCTCGCCCGTCCCCCACGGCGGCTCCGTCACGGGGTCCGACAGGATTGTCGTCATCGCCTGATACATCGCGTCCTACGGACATGTCCGCGCCCGGTCCCTGGGCGCGCCCCGCGGTCGCGGAGGGGTGACGGCGCCCGCCGTGGCATCGACGCCGCGCACCTGTGTCCTCCATCACGGTACGTCCCCGCGCGTGTGGGCCGGAAGGGGCCAGGGCAGGCGGCCTCCGACGAGCGGCCTGCCGCAGGCGTGCTCACGCTGGGCCGATCGAGGGTCCGGTGGCGCGCACAAGGCCGCTCACAGTTGGACGCCCGACTTCTACAAACACACTCTCACCTGCATAGATGCAGTTGAACTCAGGGTTTTCCCGGGTTACCTTGAAGCACGTAGACGTCAGTCTCGGGGGCCCCGCAACGCACGGTGGGCAATCTGACGTGCGTATCGACGGGACACGGAGGGAGGGCCATGACGCGGCCGATGTCTGCGACGGATCGGGCCTACCACGAGACACGTGGACGCATCCTCGACGGTGAACTCGCCGGTGGAGACGTCATCACCGAAGGGCAGGTGTCGACGTCACTGGGCATCTCGCGCACCCCGGTGCGCGAGGCGTTCCTGCGTCTGCAGGCCGAGGGCCTGCTGCAGCTCTATCCCAAGCGCGGCGCGGTCGTCGTGCCCGTGTCGGTCGAGGAGGCGACCTCCGTCATGGAGGCCCGCGAGATCATCGAATCCTTCGCCGCCACCAAGCTGCTCACCGAGCAGGAGAGCCTGCCGCGGCAGCTCCTCGACAGCCTCTGGGACAACCTCTCCCAGCAACAGCGCTACGCCCACGCCGGCAACAACAGCAGCTTCGTCGAGACCGACACCCGGTTCCACCTGCTGCTCGTCGAGTCGTGCGACAACCCGTTCCTCGTCGACCTGCTGCGCAACCTGCGCGACCATCAGCGTCGGCTCGGCCTGGCGTCGGGCAAACAGGATGTCGTCGAGCGCATGCTGGCCGCGCACCGTGAGCATGTCGCCCTCCTCGAGCGCCTCGAGCGGGGCGATCTCGACTCCTACCTGTCCGCCCTGCGCGCGCATCTGCGCGCTGGCCGCGCGAGGCTCCTCGGCTCGGCCCAGGGCGCCGACGCGCGCCGCCTGTCCTGAGGCTTTTGTCTTCAGCGACTGACACAAGTGGCGCTTCGCGCTGACACGAGTGCGTGTCACCGCCGTCGTCGGCTGCGCCGGTCGGTCGCGGGACCCGCTACTGGGGCGGGTCGGACGGCAGGCGGTAGGCGGCGTTGGGATCCTGGCCGTAGGGCATCGTCTCGGTGATCGTCGTCGTGGTCGTCGTCTCCTCCTTGTCGAAGGACTTGGCGACCCCGTAGACGAGGTTGACGAGCAGCCACGACACGGCCAGCGCCGCGAGGAATCGCAGCGCCGCCGAGTCGAACTGCATCGACCCGTCGACGAACGACATGAGCGACGGGATCGACATGACGAGCGCGATGAGCACGACGAGACCGAACGGCGGTCCGGTCGGTGGCTCCTCGATGACGATGGTGTTCTCGGACTCCTGGGTGCGGCCCTTCTTGCCCTTGCGGCCCTTGGTCTTAGGTGGCCGTGACTTCGGCGACATTCACGACTCCTGAGGTGACGAGGGTGAGCTGTCCTCCGAGCTCGGAATAGGACAGGACGGCGGTGCGCGGCGCGGCCTGCTCGAGCAGCCGGCGCACGGACAGGCGCAGCGGTCCGGCGCAGACGAGCACCGGAGGGTCGCCCGCCGCTTCCGCGGCGGCGGCCACCCGACCGGCCTCCGTGGCGAGCCGCTCGGCGAAGAGCGGGTCGATCATGAGGTAGGCGCCCTGATCGCTGGGGCGCAGTGACTCCAGCAGCCGCTGCTCGAGCATCGGGTCGAAGGTGATGACCGAGAGCCGGCCGTCGACGGCGTGGCTCGCGGCGATCGCGGGCCCGAGCGCGGCGCGAGCGGACTCGACGAGACCGTCGGGGTCGGCGGACACCTTGGCCCGCATCGACATGGCCTCGAAGATCCGCACGAGGTCGCGGATGCAGACCCGCTCGACGAGAAGCCCCTGCAGCACCCGTTGCACCTCACCGAGCGACAGCGGCGCGGGGGTCAGCTCGTCGACGACGACGGGATTGGACTGGCGCACCATGTCGACGAGCATCTTGACGTCCTCGCGCGACAGCAGCTGCGCGGCGTGCACCCGCACGACCTCCGCCATGTGCGTCGTGATGACCGAGCTGCGGTCGACGACGGTGGAGTTGGCGAGCGCGACGTGCTCGCGCAGCTCGGCGGGCACCCATTTGGCGGCGAGCTCGAAGACCGGCTCCTGGGTGACCATGCCGGGCAGCTGGTCGAGGTCGTCGCCGATGGCCAGCACCATGCCGGCGGGCGCCTGGCCGCGCGCGACCTCGACGCCGTGCACGCGGATCGCGTAGTGCCGCGGCGGCAGGTCGAGATTGTCGCGGGTGCGCACGAGCGGGACGACGATGCCGATCTCCTGCGCGAGCTTGCGGCGCAGCGCGCGCACGCGGTCGAGCAGGTCGCCTCCGGCGGCGGCGTCGACGAGGTCGATGAGGTCGTAGGCGAGCTCCAGCTCGAGCGGCTCGACGCGCATGTCCTGCGCGATCGCCATCGGGCTGTCCTTCTGCGGCGTCGTCGGCAGCTCCTCGGGCACCTCCTCCTCGACCGGCACCTCCCCTTCTTTGGGCAGTCGCAGGGCGACGAGCAGCAGGGCGACGCCGATGACGATGAACGGCAGCTTCGGCAGCCCCGGGATGATGCCGAGGAAGAGCACGGAGGCGCCGGCGATCTGCACGGCCTGGCGCTGCTTGCCGAACTGGCCGAGCAGGTCGGAGCCCATGTCGTTCTCGGTCGTCGCGCGGGTGACGATGAGGCCGGTCGACACCGACAGCAGCAGTGCGGGGATCTGGCTGACGAGGCCGTCGCCGACCGACATGAGGCTGTAGGACTCGATGGCCTCGGAGGCCGACATACCCTTCTGCAGCATGCCGATGACGAAGCCGCCGATGAGGTTGATGAGCGTGATGATGACCGCGGCGATCGCGTCACCCTTGACGAACTTGCTCGCCCCGTCCATGGCGCCGTAGAAGTCCGCCTCGGCGGCGACCTCCTTGCGGCGCTTGCGGGCCTCGTTCTCGTCGATGAGGCCGGAGTTGAGGTCGGCGTCGACGGCCATCTGCTTGCCGGGCAGGGCGTCGAGGGTGAAGCGCGCCGCGACCTCCGCGACGCGGCCGGCGCCATTGGTGATGACGACGAACTGGATGATCATGAGGATCACGAAGATCACGAGGCCGACGACGATCGAGCCGCCGACGACGAAGTGACCGAACGCCTCGATGACCTTGCCGGCGAAGCCGTCGAGCAGCACGAGCCGGGTCGTGGCGATGTTGAGCGAGAGCCGGAAGAGCGTCGCGAGCAGCAGCAACGCCGGGAAGATCGAGAAGTCCAGCGGCCTGGTGACGCGCAGGCTCACGAGCATGATGAGCACCGAGAACCCGATGTTGAACGCCAGCAGCAGATCGAGCACGGGCGTCGGCAGCGGCACCACCATCATGACGATGATGCCGATGATGGCCGCGGGGATTCCGATCTGGCCGATGCGGGTCGCTGTCACTGCCACCTCATGGGATGCCGGGGGGCCGTCGACGTCGACCCGATCGGGCCGAGGTGCGGCACATACGCCACATCAATCGGCCCCGCGGGAGTCGACCTGAGCTGGGCAGAAGCGCCGCGCGTCACGTTCGCGGGGCCGCCGGGGGCCGCCAGGGGCCGCCAGGCCGCCGGTCTCACGCCGCGTAGCCCCCGGTGGCGGGTCGGTTCGGGGACTCGTCCTCGTCGGGTGTCGCATAGGCGGTGATGCCCAGCGCCTCGTCGGTGAGGTCCTCGGGCAGGTCGACGCCGTTGAAGTCGGGGTGGCGCAACGGGCTGCGGTGCACCCGGTCGGTGCGCTGCAGGTCCGACATGCGCAGCACGAACGCGAGCACGTTGGCGATTGCGTCGTAGAGCTCGAAGGGGATGTAGTCGTCGATCTCGCACAGCTTGTAGAGCATGCGGGCCACGATGACGTCGCGCACCATCGGCACGCCGGCCGCCTCCGCCTCCTCGCGGATGCGACGCGCGAGGTGACCGGCGCCCTTGGCGACGACCTGCGGGGCGCCCTCCCCTTGGGTGTATTTCAGGGCGATCGCCACGTGCGTGGGGTTGGTGACCACGACGGTCGAGTCCGCGACGTTCGACATCATGCGCAGGCGCCCCAGCTCGCGTTGCCGGGCCCGGCGCTGGCCCTTGACGTGGGGGTCTCCCTCTTGTTGCTTGTTCTCGCGCTTGATCTCGTCCTTGCTCATGCGCAGCGACTTCTCGACCCGGTGCCGCTCCATGCCGTAGTCGACGGCCGCGATGATGAGGCCCACGGCGGCGATGTCGCGGATGACGGTCATGGCCGCGTCGCCGGTGATGCCGAGCAGCGATCCGACCGACCATCGCCCAGAGCTCGAGATGGTGCCGATCGTGCCCTGCACGACCCCGTAGGCGATCGCGCCGAAGATGACGAACTTCAGCAGCGTCTTGACGAAGGTCCACGCGGCCTGGGCGCCGAACATGTTCTTCAGCCCGGTCCACGGGTTGAGCTTCTGCCATTTCGGCTTGAAGCGTTTGCCGTAGATCTTCACGCCGCCCTGGGCGATGTGCCCCAGCGCCCCGACCACCATGCAGCCCAGCACGATGGGCGCCATGATGACGAGGCACTTGAGCATCGCGCTACGGAAATAGAGGGTGGCCGTGCCGAGATCGGGACGGATGATGAGCTGGGCCGCCCATTCGAGCAGGTGCTGCACCTCCTCGTAGAGCGAGCGCAGCATCGTGGGGCCGAGCACGACGAAGACGAGCACGGTCAACCACATCGACAGGTCCTGGGTGCGGGCGATATTGCCCTCTTCCTTGGCCTTGCGCTTCTGTTGCGGGGTCGCCTTCTCGGTTTTGCTCGACTTGTCCTCGGACACGGCTCACCCCCCCAACATCCGCAGCGCGGGCTGGAAATGCAGCATGACCCGGTCGAGGGTGCCGCTGACGGCGGCCGGCAGCAACGCCACCGCGATCGCGGCGAGGCTGACGGTGAGGATCGTCTTGACGGGGAAGCTCAGCTGGAAGACGTTCAGGCTCGGCACGGCCCGGCTCACGAGGCCGAGGGCGAGGTCAGCGAGGAAGAGGCAGGCCAGCACCGGGCCGGAGATCTCGACCGCCGCGAGCAGCAGGCGCCCGATGTCGTCGATGAGCAGCGGCGCGAGGGCGTCGAAGTCGGGCGGGCCGAGCGGCACGACCTCGAACGTCGTCAGCAGGCCGCGAAGCATGACGAGATGCCCGCCGGAGGTGAAGAGCAGGGTCGTGCCGATGAGGTATTGGATGCGGCCGAAGACCGAACTGTTCGTGTTGCTGAACGGGTCGAGCATGCTCGCCATGGCAAACATGCTGAACAGGTCGATGAGCTCGCCGGCGGCCTGAATGGCCGAGAAGCCCAGCAGCACGATGAAGCCGAGGGTGACCCCGCACAACACCTGAAAGGCGACGGCCGCGACGACCGACCACAACGCCGAGACGTCGGGCACGGTGCCGCGCACCGTGCCCGCCACGGGCAGAGCGATCGCGAAGGCGAGCATCGCCTTGATGCGCGTCGAGATCGACCGGCTCGCAAACGGGGGCGCCACGAGGAGGAAGGCGCCGACCCGGGTGAAGACCAGGAGCAGCGCCACGAGCACGTCGAGCGGGCCGGCGAACGTCATCGTTGCAGATAGTTGGGAAGGTCTTTGATGATCGTCTGGGTGAACGTCACCATCTCGTGCATCATCCAGTTGCCCATGAAGAGCAGGATCACGGCGACGGCGACGAGCTTGGGCACGAAGGTCAGCGTCATCTCCTGCACCTGGGTCACCGATTGCAGGAGCGAGATGACGAAGCCCATGACGAGGCTGATGATGAGGATCGGCGCGGCGAGTTTCGTGCCGAGGATCATGGCCTGCACCGCCAGGTGCATGACGTCGTTGTCGCTCATTGCGGCCCTCTCCTACCGATAGCTCGTGACGAGCGCGGTCGTGATGAGGGCCCACCCGTCGACCATGATGAAGAGCAGCAGCTTGAAGGGCAGCGAGATCATGATCGGCGGCAGCATCATCATGCCCATCGACATGAGCACCGACGCGACGACGAGGTCGATGATGAGGAAGGGGATGAAGATGACGAAGCCGATGATGAAGGCCGTCTTGAGCTCCGAGAGCACGAACGCGGGAATGAGTGTCGTGGCCGAGACCTTCGTCTCGTCCTGCGGCTGCGGCGAGTCCGAGAGCGCGATCATCGTCTGTAGCTCGACCTTGCCGGTGTGCTCGAGCATGAAGCCGCGCAGCGGGGCGTAGGTGCGTTCGAGCGCCACCTCGTAGGAGGTGCTCGTGCTGTTCTGCAGGAAGGGCTGCACGCCCTCGTTCCACGACTGTCCGAGCACCGGGCCCATGACGAAGAGCGACAGGAAGAGCGCCATGCCCGCGAGCACCTGGTTGGGCGGGATCGTCGGGGTGCCCAGCGCCTGCCGGGTCAGCGCCAGGACGACGGCGATCTTGGTGAACGACGTCGTCAGCAGCAGGAGCGCCGGCGCGACGGAGAGCACCGTCATGAGCGCGATGATCGTCACCGACTGCGTGACGCCCGAGCCCGGCGACCCGCCGCCGAGCTGCACCGCGATGCCGGGCGCGCTCGGGTCGAGCGGGTTGACCGGCGGGCTCGGCTCCGCGGCGAAGACGACGCCCGCGCTCAGGAGCGCCACGCCGGTGACGGCCGCGACGCCGAGCAGACGCAGGCCCCAGCGCCACACGATCCTGTGGGTTCGCTGCCCGCTCCGGCCGTCGGGCCGCTCAGTCGCGCCCACGGTCCCCCCGTGCTGCACGATGCCTCCCCTCGGGTCGGATGACGTCCTGGACGATCTGCAGCGCCTTGCCGACGGCGCCGTCCTGGCTCCTGCTCGAGCCCGCGAGCCCCGCGACGTCGGCCGGCCCCGTCGGATGACGGTGCGCGGCGCCCCCCGTCGCGTCCTGCGGGGCCGCCTCCCCTACCCCTTCGGCAGGGGGCAGGCGCCTCAGCACCCTTACGCCCGAATCGCCGACGCCGAGCACGTAGGTCTGGTCCGCGATCCGCACGACCTGCACCGAGGCCGACCGGCTCAGCTGTCGCCGCGAGAGCACCTCGATGTGCCAACGCCCCTCTCCGGTCCGACCGACCCCGCGGCGGGCGGCATACCTGGCCAGCAGCAGCAACAACCCCAGCACCAGCGCCAGGGACACGACCATGCGCAGGGCGAGGAGCACGACCTCGCCGGGGGTCACGCCGTGATCCGCCCTTCCCGATCCGGCCCGACGACCTCGGAGATGCGCACGGCGAACTCCTCGTCGACGACGACGACCTCGCCGTGGGCGATGAGGGTGCCGTTGACGAGCACGTCGACCGGGGCACCGGCGGCACGGTCGAGCTCGACGATCGACCCGGGAGTGAGTCCGAGGATCTCCTGCACGGTGAGGCGGGTGCGGCCCAGCTCGACGCTGACGCCCATGATGACGTCGCGGAGCAGGTCGATGCGGCGCGGGTCGACGGGGTAGCCCATCGCGCCGGCGAGCGGCTGGAACTGGCTCGCGGTCGCGGCACCCTGCAGTTGCGCCTGCTGCGCCGCGTAGGCCTGCGCGTGGGCGGCCATCGCGGCCTGCTGGGCCGGGCTGGGCTGATACATGCCCGCGGCCATCGCCTGCATCATCGCGGGGTCCATCGCCATGCCCGGCATCCCCGGCATGCCCGGCATCCCCATCGCGGGGCCCGCCATGCCGTTGTCGCCGTTGGCGCCCTGACCGTCGAGGCCGGGCCCGGCGGCACCGAGCTCGCCGGCGGCGTCCTCGTCCGTGTCGGCCGCGTCCGCGGCGGTCTCCTCGTCGTCGCCGGCCTCGTCCGGCCCGCCCTCCTCGTCGCCCTCGGTCTCGTCCTCCGGCTCGGCGGTGGCCTCGGCGACGGCCGCTGCGAGCTGGGCTGCGGCACCCTCTCCGGTGGCGACGGCCGGCAGCGCGAGCAGCATGCACGCGAGGGTCTGACCGTCGAAGACGCCGACGACATTCGCCTCGTCGGCGTTGTCGAGCGCGTCGAAGGCGTCGGTCATGTGGGCCTGGCCGGCGGTGAAGTCGCCGAGCTCGGTCTTGAAGGCGTCGAGGGCCTCGGTGAGCGCCGCGGTCCACAGGGTGCGGGCCTCGTTGCGGTCGAAGAGCTCACCGTTCTTGTGGTCGACGAGTCCGGTGATGACGAGCACGACCGGGCCGACGTTGCCGGCCTCCTTGAGCACCGACTCGACCGCGATGGCACCACCGGGCAGCGACATCGTCGTCGCCTGGATGGCGTCCAGCGCCTCGATCGTCAGCCCGTCACCTCCCGTGAAGTGGGAGGGCAGCGCCTGCGCCGCCGCGAGCAGGGCGGCGTCGACGTCTGGTGAGGTGGTTGACATCTGGGTTCCTTCGCGATGACGGTCAGACGGTCACGATCTGGCAGGCCAGGCGGTTGCCATGGCTTCCGGGCACGGCCTTGGCGACGATCACGCCGTCGGCCGACATGGTCAGTGGCTGGTTGGTGGGGTGACGCAGCGGCAGCACATCGCCCACCTCCAATTGCAATAGGTCCTTGCTCGGCAGCGAGATCGAGTCGAACGCCACCGTCACCGGCAGCGCCACATCCTGCATGCGTCCCTGCAGTTCGCCGGCCGCGATGGCCTGCGCGCCGGTGAGCTCCTTCTCCGGCTTGACGACCAGCGCGTCGAGCACCGGCTGGATCGTCGCGATCGGCATCATCAGCGTCGAGATCGCCTTCTGCTCTCCGATCTTGATCTCGAAGTCGGAGACGAGCATCGGGTCGTTCGGTTGCGCCAGCTGCAAGAACGTCGCGTCGGCCTCGAGCGAGACGACCGTCGGGGTGATGGCCGCGAGCGTCTCGAAGGCGTAGGCGAGTTCGTGCACCATCCGCTGCACGAGGTTGCGGATGAGGCCCGCCTCGATGTCGGACAGGGCACGCACCGGCTGGTTCTCGTGCCCCGGGCCGCCGAGCAGCCGGTCGATGACGCCCATGACGACATCGAGCGGCAGGTGGAACACGCCGGCCCCGGGCAGTGGCGCGAAGTTGAGGATCGCCAGCAGCGAGGGGTTGGGTAGCCGCCGGATGTACTCGTCGTACGAGGCCTGTCCCACCTGTTCGAGGTTGGCGTAGGCCACGATCCGCAACGTGGTCGACAAGACGGTCGCCATCTGTCTGGCAAAGGTCTCGTTGGCCATTTGGAGCGCCCGAACCTGCTCACGACTGAACCGGCTCGGACTACGAAAGTCGTACGGCAGCGGTTCGGGCTTCACAAGCTCTCAGATCGACTGAATCGCCCTCCACCTGAGCGGTATCCGCCCTGGCACAGGGGGTTCGTAGAGGGGTCCATGCGGGTCACCTACTGCATGACGAACTCGGTGAAGTACACCTGGAGCACTTGGCCGTCGTAGCGTTTGGCGACCTCGGCGCTCAGCGCCTGTTGGGCGGCCTCGCGGGTCTTCGGCACGAGCAACTCGCTGTACTTGTACTTCGAGAGGATCTGGATCGCGGCGTCGCGGGCCTTGCTGACGTCGAAGGACTTGGCCACCGCGGCCTCGCCGCCGAGCTCCGTCGTCGCCTTCTCCGACAGCTGGAGCGCGAGGTTCGTCTTGAGGAACTTGCCGTCGGCGAGGTTGAGCGTCATCGCGTTCTCCATCGTCACGACGGCGCCCGGCTCCTTGGCCGGATCGGTCTCCGGCTCCTTCGGCTTGAGCATCGTCATCATGACGAAACCCGCCGCGATCAACACGACCACGGCGGCGGCGCCGATGATGATGAAGAGCTTGGCTTTGCCCTTCTTCTCGACCGCCTCGTCGGTGTCTGTACTCATGTCATTTCTCCTGGTGAGGGGCCGACCGGTGGTCGGTCAGCAGATCGTCTGTCTCGGCCGGAGGGTTCCTCGGCTTGGTCCGCGTGCGCGATCAGTGGCTCGCGCCGCCCGCCGCGTCCGCCGCTTTGCCGGCCGACTTCGTGCCGGCCCCCGGGCTCGCGGCTGTCGTCGCCTCGGGGTTGGGGGTGACGCCGGTGCCGGTGAGCGACACCAGCGGCAGCACGACGATCGCCACACGGCGGTTGCGCGACTTGCCCGCGTCGGTGGCGTTGGATCCCAACGGCCGCTGATCGGCGTAGCCGGAGGCGCTGAGCCGCTTGGCCGGCACCCCTTCGGCGACGAGGCGGCGCAGCACGACCGTGGCCCGCGCCGTCGACAGCTCCCAGTTGGAGGGATAGGTGCCCGAGATCGGCACGTTGTCGGTGTGCCCCTCGACCGTGATCTGGTTGGGCAGGCCCTCGACGATGGGCGCGATGAGGTTGAGCACCTTCGTGCCGTCGGCGCGCAGATCAGCCTTGCCGTTGTCGAAGAGCACCTTGTCGGTGACGATGTTGACGACCAGGCCGCGCTCGTCGACGACCATCTTCACGGCGTCCGACAGGCCCTTGGCCTTGAGTTGGGCGGCGATCTGATCGCGCAGCTTCTCCAGGCTCGCCTTCTGCGCCTCGGCCGCGGCCTGGCGGGCCTTCTCGCGGTTGAGCGCCTCCTGATTGGTCATCGGCGCGTCGGCGAAGGTCTCGTCGGACGGGGCCTTGGCCTCCTGGCCGGTCGCGTCCTCGAGGATGCCGTTGGTGCCGGACAGGTTGCCCTGCTGGCCCTGGAGGGCGAGGTTGGCCTGGCCGAACGACTCGGCGGTGCCGCGGGCGAATTCCTCGAACTTCTTCTGGTCGACCTTGGAGATCGCGAACATGACGATGAACAACGCCAACAACAGTGTGAGGATGTCGGCGTAGGAGAGCACCCACCGTTCGTGGTTGGCGTGGCCCTCGTGCTCTTCGTGCTTCTTCTTCTTCGCCATCAGGCGGCCTTCGCTTCCTTGCCTTGGCCGCCGTTGGGCAGGGACGAGCGCAGCTTCTGCTCGACCATGCGCGGGCTCGTGCCGGCCTGCACGGCCAGGACGCCCTCGACGATCATCTCCATGTATTTGACTTCCAGGCCCGAGAGGCGCTTGAGCTTGGCGGCGACCGGCAGCCACACGCCGTTGGCGATGAGCACGCCCCACAGGGTGGCGACGAACGCGGCGGCGATCATGTGACCGAGCGCGCCGACGTCGTCGAGATTGCCGAGGGCGTGGATGAGGCCGACGACGGCGCCGACGACGCCGATCGTCGGGGCATAGCCGCCCTGGGCCTCGAAGAAGGAGACACCGACCTTGTCGGCCTCCTTCTTCGCGTCCACCTTCATCGAGAGCAGCTCCTCGATCTCGTCGGCGTCGGTGCCGTCGACGGTCATCTGGATGCCCTCTTTGAGCAGCGGGTCGTCGATCTCCTTGGCCATGTCCTCGAGGGCCAGGAGGCCCTCGCGGCGGGCCCGGTCGGCCATCTTGACGATGACGTCGACGAGCTCGGAGCCGTCCGGGGCCTTGGCCATGAACGCGCGCTTGCCGGCGTCGGCGATGAGCTTGAGGTCGGACTTCATGAGGCCGGCGGCGGCCGCGCCGAACGTGCCGATGAAGATGAGGATGAGCGGCCCGGGCAGAAAGAGGTGCGTGATCGGCACGCCCTCGAGCGTCATCGACAGGAAGACGCCCGCGAAGACGACGCCCACCATGATGGCGGTGATCGGATCCATGTCAGTTCTCCGGGCTCGAGACCGAGTGCAGCCGCACGCGGGATGTGGGGGCGGGGGTCGGGCTCGAGGTCGCCAGGAGCACCGATGCTCGGAACTGGCAGACTTCGTCGACGATCTGCTCGACGGTCTCGGCGACGACATACTTCGTGCCGCTGACCAGGGTGATCACGGTGTCAGGGGTCGCCTCGACGCGCTCGATCAGATCAGGATTGAGCGCGAAGGCGGTGCCGTTGCGGCGGGTGACAGTGATCATCGACGTCCCGTCCGTGGTGGATTGGTCTGTGGGGCCATCCCGGCACCACGACTCCCCTATCGACTCCGGCGGCTCGGAGTTGAAGGGCGATGCGGGTGTTTTGCGCGTTGTCAAGACCCATCGCCGCAGGTCAGGACGCTGCGCCAGGCGGCGCGGCGACGCCGCGCGCGCCCCCGGCGAACTGACCTGCGGCACAGTCATGTTCGGAGGGGCCGGACCGACTGGACACCCCCGACCAGCTCTGGGCACCCGGTATACCGGGTGTCCAGAGCCTGTTGTGGGTGTCCAGTAACGGCTGCGGGTGCCCAGTGACGATCCACACGCTCAGGCGCGCTCTGCCTCCGTCCACAACGCGCGGCGCTCGCCGCCGCGCCACGCCGCGCGCCGCCCGCAAGATGACCGCGTGGACGACCTCGCCAGACTCGCCGCCCTCGGCGAAGGCATCTTCAGCAGCAAGCAGGCGACGTCGTTCGGCGTCACCGACAAGCACCTCAAGGCGTTCGTGCGTGCGGGGACGCTGGTGCGGCTCACGCGGGGCTGGTACGCGCCGGCGGACCACCTACGCGGCGGCGAGGAGCATCGGCACCGGCTGCGGACCAGAGCGATGTTGCAGCGCATCGGCGCCGGGCACGTCGCGACCCACCACAGCGCGCTGCTGGTCTACGGGCTGCCGACCCTGACGCCGGATCTGGGCGTCGTGCACGTGGGTTCGCCGACGGCGAAGCGCACGAAGCGGGCGACCGGCTACGTGCGACACGTCTTGCCGAGGGGCACGCAGGTCGGCGAGGCGAGCACGCCGACCGTGGCACCCGCGGTCGCAACGGTGCAGGTGGGACTGCTCGAGGGGCCGATGGCGGCGCTCGTGGCCGCCGACCGGGCGTTGCGCCGTGGGCGCCCGGACCTGCTCGCGGGCCCGGCGCAGTTCGGTGCCAGCACAGCGGCCGAGCTGGCCGGGGCGGTCACCGCCTACCGGCGGGTGCCCGGCATCGCCGGCGTCGCGCGAATCCTGCGGCTCACGGACCCGAAGTCCGAGTCCGTCGGCGAGACGCGGCTGCGCTACGCCTTGGCGCTGTTGGCAGTGCCGGTCGAGTCGCAGTTCGTCGTCGACGCCGGTGGCCACGGCTATCGGGCCGACTTCAGGGTCTCGGGCACGAGGCTGCTCATCGAGTTCGACGGGCTCGTCAAGCTCGACGATCCTGCGGAGCAACGCCGCGCCGACGAACGCGAACGCGCGCTGCGCCGCCAGGGGTGGGTCTTCGTCCGGTTCACATGGCCTGAACTCGACAAGCTCGACCTCATCGCGAAACGGCTGGCCGAGGCCGCGGCGACGCACGGCGTGCCGTGGCCGGTCGCGGCGTGAGCCGTGGTGGGCGGACATGCCAGTCGGGGAGCACCACGGATGGCGCTCCCCGACTAGGTCTTTCGAGTCGTCAGCCCTTCTTGTAGCCCTTGATGACCTTGAAGTCGGGCGCCGCGTCCGCCGGCACGGTGATCGAGTCCGCACCCGCCGCGGTGATGTCACTGGGCTTGTAGCTGGTCTTGGCGACCTTGCCGTTGACCGTCTTCACGACGTCCCAGGAGGCGATGCCATCGGCGGGCTTGAGCGTGACTGCGCCAGCCGTGAACGTCGGTGCTGGCACGGGCTTCTCGGTCGCGCCGAAGGGCGCCGTTTGCACCGCGGCGTCATTCACGAGGTAGCCGCGATCAGCAACCGCCCGGTAGTAGACGACGACGTCCTTGCCGTCCTTGCCGTGCTTGACCTTGTAGACCGCGGTCCCGTCCTTGCCCGCTTTGAGCTGCTTGTAGGTGAGCTTGCCCTTGGCGTCCTTCTGGCCGGCGAACCAGCTCATGCCGCGCTGTGTCGGCAGGACGAGGGTGTCGTTCACTGTCCCGGAACGATCCGTCTCCACTTGACGTGGGCCAACAATCAGCTCCTTGGCCCTGTCCGCGTCTTTGAACTGGACCTGGACGGGGGTGGGTGCCGCGGGGGTGCCGGAGGTCGGCACGATGAAGTTGGTGGCGGCGATGGGCGTGACGGGCACCTCAGTCGCCAGGCCGTCGAGGTCGGCCGCAGGCACAGGCACGTAGAGGACCGCCCCAGGCTTGACGCTGACCGCCTTCGGCGACGAACCGACCTTCCACTGGATGCCCGGCAGCCCGGTGATCTTGACCGTCTCGATGGACGCGCCCTTGCCGACGCCCTTCGTCGCGTCGAACGGGTTGTCACCGACGACGGCAGCAGCGGCCAGATTCTCGGCAGAGTAAGTGATGGTCAGACCGTCGGTGGTGCCGGAGATCCCGTTAGTCGCAGCAGAACCGGATAGCGTTGCCCCCACCGACACGGGGTACACCTTGGCCCCGGCACCGAGCTTGACGACAAGGGTCGACTTCGTGCCGAACTTCGCCTCGTCATAGACGACCTCACCGATCTTCCAATGCACGCCGTTGACCTTCGTCAAGGTCACCGAGTCGCCCTTCGTTCCAGGCATGTCGATGAAGGTGAGCAATTGGGTGAGCTGCGCATCGGTGTATGTAACCGAGGAGTCGGTCGGTGAGAATGCGAACTCAGAGGGGCCGTTGATCTGGAAGGAGTTGGTCAAAGTGCTGGCGGCTGCCTGGACCTTGACAGTGGTGGCCGCGGAGACTGGCACGGAGGCAGTCTTGGCGGTCCCGTCGAACTTCACAGCGTCGGTGGCCGCGCCGACGAACCAGTCAGCGCCGGCGAGCTTGGTGAGGACGATGACATCGTTGTCCTTGCCGGGCCGGTCGAGGAGCTTGGGAAAGGACTTCGCACCTACCTTGACGACCTTCGGCTTCACCGTTGGCGTCCCGGCCGCGTGAGCCGGAAGCGGCGCCGCGAACGGCGCGACTGCCACGACCGCGGCGAGTGTGAGAGCGCGACGAGGGGCGCGGGCACGCCCTTCGGAAATGCTGGTCAGGGACGTGCCCATGAGATCCTCTCCTTGCAAATCATCCGTGATTAACTCCGGCCAGACTCGACCGACTGTGGGGCCGATCTCCCTATCGGTCGTCCGGTGCGGAAGGTGAGAACCTCGGCGGAATGCCGAGGCCTACTTCATCTGGTTGACGCGGTCGACGAGCTCGTCGGTCGCGGTCATGACCTTGGCATTCGCGGAGAAGCCACGCTGGGCCATGATGAGGTTCGTCAGCTCGGCGCCCATGTCGACATTCGACGCCTCAGTGACGCCGGAGATCATCCGGCCGAGGCCGTTCTGCCCGCCGACGCCCTCGATCGGCGCGCCGGAGGCGACCGTCTGGCGGAACTCGGAATTGCCGACGCGTTCGAGGCCGGCGTTGTTGGCGAAGCGGGCCAGCTTGATGGTGCCCAAGACCGTCGGCGCACCTGCGGGGTTCAACGAGATGACTTGACCGAGCTGATTGATGCTCAGTGTGCTCGCCCGCCCCTGGCCCGTCGGGGCCGTGATCGGCCGGTTGTCTATGCCGAGCACGGCCTTGCCGTCACCGGCACGCAGCGTGCCCGCCGCATCGAACGTGAAGTTGCCGTTGCGGGTATACACCGGACCCTGCGCGCTCTGGAGCGCGAAGTAGCCGTCACCTTGTATGCCCATGTCGGTGGCGATGTTCGTGATCTTGAAAGCACCTTGAGCGAAGTCGCCCTCGACTCCCCGAGTGCGCGTTCCGAGGCCGATCATCGCGGCGTTGATGGCGCCGTTGGGTTGTGGCCTCGGCTGCATGTTGACACCCCGGGCAAGCGCGGTGAGGGTGTCCTCGAACATGGCCCGGCTCGCCTTGAACCCGTCGGAGTTGACGTTGGCGATGTTGTTGCCGGTCACGTCGATGAAGTTCTGGTGCGCGCGCAGACCGGAGACCGCTACGTCGTACGAACGGAACATAAAAGTGACGTCCTGTCGAAGTGCTCGAAAGAAGAGAGCGAGGAGGAGCCTCGCGACGGCTGACGCGTCGCCGCACCGATGCGGTGCGGCGACGCGCACGGCGGACGAGCGGCCCGCCGCGAAGCCAGAAAAGGTCGGGTCAGCGCTTCATGTTGATGAGGTCCTGCAGGACCTCGTCGGAGGCGGTGACGACCTTGGAGTTCGACTGGAAGCCGCGCTGGGCCATGATGAGGTTGGTGAACTCGCCGGCGAGGTCGACGTTGCTCATTTCGAGCGTCATCTGAGTGACCAGGCCACGCCCTTCGGTCGTCGGCTGACCGATGAGCGGGTCACCGGAGTTCAATGTGGTCTTGAACATGGTGCCACCTACGCGCTCAAGACCCGGCGGGTTGTTGAACTTCGCTAGTGCGATCACCGCGATCTCTTCCCCTTCGGGAGTATCGGCGTTGAAACCGGTGATCGTACCGTTGGGCGACACCTGCCACGATGAGTACTGCTCCGCGGAGATCTGAATACGGCTTCCCAGTGCACCGTCACCCGCGAGAACATAGCTACCGTCAGAGGTGACCAGCCAGCCCTCCTTGTCCAGGCTGAACGCGCCGTTGCGCGTGAAGAACTGCTCGCCGCCACGCTCGATCACGAAGAAGCCATCTCCCTGGATCGCCATATCGGTGGGAACATTGGTCACCTGTAGGCCACCCTGCGTGAAGTTGCCCAGAATCTGCCCTAGACGAACACCCAGACCAATCTGGGTCGGGTTCATGCCGCCGACGCCCCCATCCGTGTTCGGAGATGCCGCATTACGAACGATTTGGGACAGGCTGTCCTCGAAGACGGCGCGCGTCGACTTGTAGCCGTGGGTGTTGACGTTCGCGATGTTGTTACCGGTCACGTCGAGGTAGATCTGGTGGTTGCGCAGACCGCTAACGGCCGACCACATCGAACGAATCATGGGGATGACTTCCTCCTGCCGGGCTCGTGCCCGGCCATCTGTGCCTAGCGGGGGGACGGGGTGTCCGTCGTTCGGTGCAGGGGCTGGAGGGAAGCCTGCTGCGGTTCCGTCATCCGTGACGGGGGCGGGGTGTCATCCGTGACAAAGCTGCGGCTGCGCCTGTGGGCGTCGTCGCGGCGATCGTGCAGGAGCGGAGCTCAGGCTCCGCTCGTCGTCGAGGGGGTGCTGGTCGTCGAGGGGGTGTTGGTCGTCGTATCGGTCGTCCCGGTCGAGCCGGTGGCGCCCGTGGTCGAGCCGGTGCCCGTCGTCCCAGTCGTGGACCCAGTCGCGCCCGTGCTGCCAGCGGCGCCGGCGGCCTTGACCGAGACGACTGCCGTGAGGGGCACGTCCTTGCCGTCAACGCTCAAGATCGGCCCGGTCTTGTCGAACCTGACCGATTCGACGACGCCCGTGATCTTCGTCTCGGGGTCCTTGGCGTCGGCATACGAGATGGTGCGGCCGACGAGGGAGACGGCGCTGCTCATGCGCTGCTCGACGAGCATGCTGACGTAGGAGGTCGCCATCTCCTTCTCGGTCTCGGCGAGTGACTGCGTGGCCTTGACCATGTTGTCGACGTTGGTCGACATCTCGTTCATGCGCTCGACCATCGCCAACGAGGCGGTCTGCTGCATCATCGCGGCCGTGTCCATCGGCTTGCTCGGGTCTTGGTATTTGAGCTGGGCCACGAGCAGCTTGATGAACATGTCGCCGTCCATCTTGTTGCTCGCCGTCGCGTTGATCTTCTTGGCGAGATCGAGCGCCTCCTGGCTCGGCGACGCCACCCACTTCTTCGTCGAGGGGTCCCAGGTGGCCTTGCTCTGCGGGATGCGGTATTCGGTGCCGTCGGGCTGCTTGATGGTCACGTAGGTGACCTCGGGCGTCGGCTGCGTGGTGCCGGTCCCGGTCGTGGGGGTGACAGTCATGGAGTCTCCTTAAACGCGCACGTCGAGAGCGGCGCCCTCGGTCGTCTGGGTCGTGGAACGTGGGGTGTCGCGGGCGTCGGATCCGTCGCCGCGGTAGGTCGTGCCGGTGCCCGAGCGGGAGCCGCCTGAGCCGCTGTTGCCGCCTCGACCGCCGGAGAGATCGCCGGCGAAGCCTTCCCAGCGGCGGCCCGACTCGTCGCGGCCGCCGCCGACGTCCATGTGACCGGTGCGCAGGCCCATCTGCTGCAGGTCCTGGCGCAGCGAGTCGAGATTGCCGCGCAGCAGGTCGCCGGTGCGGTTGTCGATGGTGAGCATCTGGATCTGCACCTCGCCGGCGCGCAGCTCGACCATGATCCGCACGTTGCCCAGGTGAGCCGGTGTGAGGTTGAGCTGCACGTGGTATGTGCCGTCGGGGCCGCGAAGCAGGCCGCCGACCGCGCCCGCGACCTGCTGGTAGGGCAGCGCACCGGGCGTGCCGGTGATGATCGCGGACGGCGTCGGCGCCACGGGGGTCGCCGTGGGCTGGCTCGGCAACGTGAAGGCAGGCACACCGCGGTCGGCCGGGGTCGTGGCGGCAGCCGGGTTCGCGGCCGCATCCGAGGTCTCTCGCGCCGTCGCGCTGGAGCGGGCGTCCGCCGGCTGCTGGGCCGTCGGGGCCGACGTGCTCGTTGCCGAGGTGGTCGAAGCAGCGGCATTTGCGGCAGGGGACGCCGGCGCCGACACCGCTGCGGCCGAGCCGGCCGGGACGGGCGGAGTGGCCGGTGTGGGCGGCGGTGACGTCTGATCCGGCGCCGGCTTCAGGAGCGTGGCGACAGAGTCGTCGACCGGCGAGACAAGACCTCGCGAGGCAGCTCCTTCACCGGGCGCGAGGACGACGGGCTGCACGATCGGCGTCGCAGCGTCACTGGGCACGATCACCGGGTTCGGCGGTGCGATAACGCCCGGCAGCTCCCCGTCAGGAGCGGTCGAGTTCGGGTCACCCGGCGCGCCCTGCACCGGTAGCGGGATCGGTGCCGTCGGTGTCTGCGCCGAACCCTCCGGGCTCGTGCCGGACCCCCCGGCGCCGGTGTCGGTCGCGCCCGGGTCGGTAGCGCCGGGCGGTGTCGTCGGCGCGGTGCCGACGGTCGGACTCGACGCGTCACCACTCTCATTCGACACAGGAGCCTGTGTCATCGGGGCGACGTTCGAGCCCCCCGTCGCTTCGGCAACGGCCTCGCCCCACGTGCCCGGCAGCGGCGCGGACGGTGCGGCGTCGACGGCCGGCGTCCCGGGCGCAGTGCTCTGGTCGGGCGGAGTCGGCGTGTCGGCGACCGTGCCGCCGGGCGTGTCGATCGGGGCCACCGCGTCGGGGGCCGAGAACTGCACCGCGGGGTCGGTGACCGCTGCGCTGGGAGCGGGAGGCGTCGCCGCTACCACCCCGGGTGCAGCCGCAGCGGTCGACGCAGCGCCCGTCGCGGTCGAAGCCATGCCCGCCGCAGCCATGCCCGCCGCAGCCAGGCCCGCCGCAGTGCCGCCCGTCGAAGCGATGCCCGTCGCGCCCGCACTCGCCGAGGAGAGGTTCGGCGACGTCTCGGACGCCGTCGTGCCGGCAGGCTGTCCGACCGGTGCCCCGCCACGCGGGGAGGCGACCGCGACCGGCTGTGCCGGCTCGGCCGACACGGCGGCAGCTGGCGCGGCGGCCGCCGCGGTCGCGGGAGCCACCCCTGCGGCACCGAGATCGGCGACCGCAGCCTGGCCGGTGACCGAACCCGCGAGGGCCGCGCCTGGCAGGGTGCCGGCGGGCTGGTCGGCCGGCACAGAAGAGAACACGGCGCCGGTCTGGGTGCCGACCACGCTCTGATCCGAGGTCGCGCCGCCCACGGCAGCCGACGCCTGAGCTGCGGGACCGGCCACGTCGGCCGGGCCCACCTGGGGAGTCAGCGCCGAGACGGCGCCGCCCACCCCGGTCGCGGCGGCCGGACCACCGACAAGGGCGGCCACACCGGGAGTGTCGAGCGGCGACTCGGCACCGAGGCTCACCCCGGCCGCCAGGAACGTGATCCCGGGAGCCGCGTCTCCGCCGACGCCAGATGCCACAGGATCCTGTGCCGGAAGCGCTCCCCCAGAGGGCGCCAGGAGGGCGGCGACCTGGGCTTGTGCCGCCGCGGCAAGCGCCGCCTCGGCCGAGGCGATGGCAGGGTCTGCGGCCGGGACGGCGACGTCCTCCTCGGAGGCCGCGACCCAGCCCTGGGATGCCTGGGCACCCTGGCCGGCCGCCGCCCGCGCCGGCCCCGACCCCGGCTCGACCGCCGCGGGCTTCTGTCCCGACTCGGCCCGCAGCTGGCGGAACCCACCGGCGCCGATGGCATCGGGATGCCCGCCGGGCACCTGCTGGGTCAGCCCGAACGCCGCTCCCCGCGACCACGACGTGCCGCGCCCGCGGCCGTGCACCTCGCGGGGAGTGGTGACGGTGTCGGAGCCCGAGCGAGCCGCGTCGAAGGCCTGGTCGAAGGCGGCGCCGCCGTCACCGCGGCGCTTCGTGGAGGCGCCGGGCGTCCGCACGTCACCGCTGATCGCCGTCACGTTGAGGTCGCTCATCGTGCACTCCTCACACTGGGTTCCCGACGCTCGAGAGGTTGGCCATGATGCGTCGCACGTAGTTCTGGGTCTCGGCATACGGCGGCACGCCGTCGTAGCGGCGCACGGCACCCGGGCCGGCGTTGTAGGCCGCGAGCGCCAGTGACGTCGAGCCGAAGGTCCGCAGGTGGTCGCGCAGCAGCCGCGCCGCGCCGTCGATCGCCTGCTCGGGATCGAACGAGTTCCGCACCCCGAGTCCGCGCGCGGTGCCCGGCATGAGCTGCATGAGTCCACGGGCGCCGGCGTGACTGACGGCCGTGGCCTTGAAGCCGCTTTCCTGCTTGGCGACGGCCGCGAGCAGGTCGGCGGACACGCCATACTTGCGGGCCGCGGCGACGAAGAGCGGCTGCAGCGAGGCCGGCGCCTGCGACAGCGGTCCGGAGCCGGCGACGGCCGGAGCGGCCGACGAGGTCGACCCCGCCGACGACACGGCGGGCGTCGCCACCACCGGAGTAGCAAGAGGTGCACCCGAGGTGATCCCGTCGATCCCCGACACAGCCGCGGCCGCGACCGCGGCCCCCCACGTGTCCGGAGCCGGCGTCGCACCCGCCCAGCCGCCGAGCGCAGAGCCGACATCCGAGCCGGACCCGGCCGACAGCACCGCCGACGCTGCGGCGAGCCGCGCCGACCGCACGGAGTTCTGGGCGGCAGCGACTTCGGTCGCCGACGGCAGGTCGGCCCCCACGGTGCGCCCGCTCGTGCCGCCGCGGCTGACGGTCGGCACGTCGCTGCCCTCCGGCAGATAGCGGCGGATCGTCGTCGGGGTGCGATAGACGGTGTCGATGCTGACGTCCCGGCCGGTGCGCGGCGCGTGGATCATCTTGTTGTCGCCCAGATACATCGTCACGTGGGTCGCGGGGTCACCGAAGAAGAGCAGATCACCGGGTTTGGCGTCGGCGAGCGAGGCCACGCGGGTGCCGACGTCCTGCTGGTCCTGGGCGACGCGGGGCAGGCTGATGCCATTCTGGCGGTAGACGAGCTGGGTGAAGCCCGAGCAGTCCAGACCCACGGCCGGGTTCGTCCCGCCCCACTTGTAGGGCACGCCGAGATACTGCTTGGCCGTCGCGATGAGGCGGTCGACGCGGGACGTCCCCGCGACCCCGTCGACCGGGGCCACGTCGGAGACACCCGAGACGGCGGTCGAGCCGGAGGCCCCGGAGGCCCCGGAGGTCCCGGACGACCCGACGGCCCCCGAGGCGCCGGCCGTGGCGGCGGGCCCCGACGGCGCTGCGATGGCCTGGCGGCCGCCGTCCTTCCAGGTCAGCGACCCGGGAGGGGTGGTGGGATTCCACACGAAGGGGGCGGCGGCGCTCGCCCGTGCGGCGTTCGCGCGGGCGATGGCCGTGGCTTTGGCCATCGACGCACCGAAACTGCCCGCCGACGAGGCGCCGCCCGCCGACGTGGCGGTGGAGCCCGTCGCGCCCGTCGACGTCGAGCTCGGGGCGGCGAGCGCGCCGAAGCGATTCTGGAGTTCCTGGATTCGCGCCTGGGCAGACGCGATACCGGACACCTCGACTGTCATCGGACTCCCTTGCGCCTTGTGGGCGCGCTCGTTCGGCTGCTCGTCGCCCGCTCGTCCGGACGGTCGGGATCGGCGCTCGCGGCGGTGCTGGGCGACGCGGTCCTGCCGCGTGTGCCTGCCATGCTCTCTTCGGCAGTGCGCTGGTCGGCGGCAAGCATTTCTTGGACGCGCGCCTCCTTCGCGCGCTCGACGAGCCGCTCGAGGCCCTGGGTGCGCATCGACGCCTGCCGGGTGGTCTCGACGGCGGCCGCCCTTGCCTCACCGGTCTTTTCGGCCCTCGCGGCGGCCCACCCGACGGCGTCCACGGCGGCGACGGTGTGAGCCACGTGACTGCGGAAGGCCCCCAGGTCCATCTCGGGATCCGGACCCGGCAGCCCAGCGACCCGCTCCTGGCGCGCGGTGACCGCGGCCTGCGCCTCGCGGTGCGCGTGGTTGGCGGCGGCAAGCACCGCCTTGGCCTTGTCCTCCTCGATGCGCCGCACCCGCAGCAACGTGTCGTAGGGGGTCGTGAACTTCGGCATGGCAGGCCTGTTCTCGCTCGACGCCTCAGGCGGGCAGCGTGCCGTCGGCGGCGATGTCGTGCAGCGCCGCCCAGCTCAGCGCCGCGGGCGTGAGGTCTTCCATGTCCTGTCGCAGGAAGCCGTCGATGACGTCGGCCTGGCGCAGCGAGCGGTCGACGAGCGGGTTCGACCCGGCGACGTAGGCGCCGATGTCGATGAGGTCCTTGGCGTCGCGACGCGCGGCCATGAGCCGGCGCACCGTCGTCGCATCGCCGCGTTGGGAGCGGTCGGTGAGGGCGTTGTTGGCGCGGCTGATCGACTCGAGCACGTCGATCGCCGGGAAGTGCCCCTGGGTGGCCAGCTTGCGGGAGAGCACGATGTGCCCGTCGAGGATCGAGCGGACGTTGTCGGCGATGGGGTCGTTGAGGTCGTCGCCGTCGACGAGCACCGTGTAGAGACCGGTGATCGACCCCGTCTTGGCCATGCCGGCCCGCTCCAGCAGCCGCGGCATGAGACCGAAGACGCTCGGCGGATAGCCGCGGGTCGCGGGCGGCTCCCCCGAGGCCAGGCCCACCTCACGCTGGGCCATCGCCACGCGGGTCACCGAGTCCATGCACAGCACGACGTCGAGGCCCTGGTCGCGGAACCACTCCGCGATCCGCGTCGCCGTCGACGCCGCCCGCAGGCGCACGAGCGCCGGCTCGTCGGAGGTCGCGACGACGACGACCGAGCGCGCCAGGCCCTCGGGCCCGAGGTCGCCCTCGACGAATTCGCGCACCTCGCGACCGCGCTCGCCGACGAGCGCGAGCACGCACACGGGCGCCTCGCAGCCGCGCACGATCATCGACAGCAGGCTCGACTTGCCGACGCCGGAGCCGGCGAAGATGCCGAGGCGCTGCCCCCGGCCGCACGGGACGAGCGTGTCGATCGCGCGCACACCCAGCGGCATCGGGGTGCCGATGCGCTCTCGATCCATCGCCGGCGGCGGGGTGCCGTCGGTCGTCACGAGCGACACGCCGCGCAGCGGCCCCTGCCCGTCCATCGGCCGACCGAGGGCGTTGACGACGCGACCGAGCATGCCGTGCCCGACGGGCACGAGCAGCGAGCCGCCCGTGGCACGCACGGGGTTGCCGGCGCGGATGCCGCGCAGGTCCGAGATCGGCATACAGGAGGCGTGGTCGGCGTGCAGCGCGACGACCTCGGCCATGACCGGCCCCTCGTCACCGCTGATCTCGACGGCCTCGCCGACGGCGAGCTCGAGCCCCGCGACGTCGATGCTCAGGCCGACCGCGCTGACGACCTTGCCGTAGACCCGTGGCCTGGCCGCCGTCGTCAGCTGCTCGAGCAGCGCCCTCACGGGTTGAGCACCTCGCGCACGCGGGCCAGCCCGCCGCTGATGGATGCCTCGACCTCGAGGTTCTGCGCCTCGGCGCTCGCGTCGCCGCGCGGCATCGACGGGTCGGGCACGAGCCGGGTGATGTCCCACTCGGTGATCCCGTCGGTGTAGTCGGCGAGCAGCGCGATGTCGGCGGGGTTGAGCCGCAGCGTCACGCTGGCCCGCCGCGGGATCGCGGCGAGCGCCCGGTCCACGGCGTCGCGGGCGGTGCAGTCGGCGACCTCCAGGTGATGCCCCACGAGGGTCTCGGCGATGTCGACGGCCATCGTCGCGATGAGGTCGCGCAGCTCCTCGACGCGGGGCGCCTGGTAGTCGAGCGCGGCCGAGACCGCCATCTCGAGCGCCCGCAGCAGCTCGCCGAGGCGTTCCTTGCGCGCCCCGCGCTCCTGCGCGTCGAGCTCGATGAGGGCCTCCTGCTGCTGGGCCAGAAGCGCGAGGCCTTCCTGCCGACCCTGCTCGAAGCCCGCGACGTGACCGTCGACGTAGCCGGCCTCGCGCGCCTCGCGCAGCGCCTCGTCGACGACCGACTCCAGGTGCGGGTCGACGAGCCGCGGGTCGGCGACCCCGAGGGCCACGAAGGGCGTCGAGGCCAGGTCGGAGGACATCCGCGCCGGCCGCACCCGCGAGACCTGGTCGGCCCCCCGCAGCACGTAGCCGGCCGCGGTCGAGCTACGCAACGAACTCATCGCCACCACCCCGAGCCACGACGATCTCGCCGGCCTCCTCCAGCGTGCGGATCTGGCGGATGACGACGGCCTGGGCCTCCTCGACCTGCTTGAGGCGCACCGGTCCGAGGATGCTGATCTCGTCCGCGAGCGTCAGCGCCGCGCGCTCGGACATGTTGCGCGTGATCTTCTCGCGCACGTCGTCGCGCACGCCCTTGAGGGCCACGGCGAGGTCCTTGGAGTCGACCTTGCGGAGCACGACCTGGATGGCGCGATCCTCGAGCCCGACGATGTCCTCGAACATGAACATGTGCGCGCGCACCTCTTCGGCGAGCTCGAGGTCGCGCTTCTCCAGTCCTTCGAGGATGAGCCGCTCGGTGGTGCGGTCGGACTGGTTGATGATCTCCACGAGCGGCTTGAGACCGCCGACGGTCGTCGAGTCGTTGGCCTGCACGAGCGTCGAGAGCCGCCGCTCGAGGTGCGCCTCGACCTGTTTGACGATCTCCGGGCTCGTGCGGTCCATGATCGCCAGGCGGTGCGCGACCTCGGCCTGCATCTCCGGCGCCAGCCCCGAGAGGATGATCGCCGCCTGCTCGGCCGGCATGTGCGCGAGCACGAGCGTGATCGTCTGCGGGTGCTCGTCCTGCAGGTAGGACAGCACGAGCCGCGCGTCGACGTGCCGCAGGAACTCGAACGGCATGTCGACGAGCGAGGCCGACAGCCGGCCCATGACCTCGCTCGCCTTGTCCTGACCCATCGTCGCGACGAGCACTTCCTCGGCGAAGGAGATGCCGCCCTGCACGTAGTAGGAGCGGGCCTTGGCGAGCTGCCGGAACTCCTCGAGCACGTCGTCGAGCGTGTCGACGTCGACGTTCTCCAGGCGCGCGATCTCGGCCGTGAGGGCCTCGACCTCGGTGTCCCGCAGGGTCTTCATGATTTGTGCGCTGTGGTCGCGTCCGAGCTGGACGAGGAGGATGGCGGCCTTGCGCAGGCCGCTCATCGTGGCGACGTTGGACACCGATCAGCTCCGTTCCGTGATCCAGCTGCGCAGCAGTCGCGCCGCCTCGTCCGGGTTCTCCTGCACGAGGGTCGCGATCTCCTCCCGGGCCTCGAGTCGCGCCTGGCTCTGCGGGTCGACCGGCGTGGCCTCGAGCACCCGCAGGGCCTCGTCGCTGTCGAGTTCGAACTCCGCGGGGCCGGCCTCGATGGCGGCGGCCGCGCCGGGCAGCTCGGGCAGCATCGGACCGTTCACCGACTCCAGCTCCCCGACCTCGATGGTGCGCGTGCGCTTGCGGTTCTGGCGGAAGCCGATGAGCAGCGCCAGCAGGAGCAGCAGCCCGAGCCCGACGTTCTTGGCGAGCTGGATGAGCTCGGCCTGACGGGCCTGCTCGGCGGCGGCGGCCTGGGCCGTGGCGGCGGCCTGCGCGGCTGCCGTGTCGAAGGGCACCTTGGCGACCGTGCACACGTCACCGCGGGTCGTGTCGACCCCGGCCGCGCCGCACACGGCGGCCTGGATCGGACCGAGCGGCGCCGTGCCCGTCTTGCGCGAGTCGAGCAGCACCGAGACGTTGAGCTTGCGCACCTGCCCCGCCGTGCCGTCGCGGTAGGTCTGCTTCGTGCCGTAGGGGTTGATCGACTTCTCGGAGTTCTTCGTGTAGTTGCTGTTCGACGCGCCGGCGTTGGTGTTGGGCACCGGGATGTTGTCCGGGCCGAGCACACCTCCTACCGGGGTCTGGCCGGCGCCGGTGTAGAGCTCGCGGGTCGTGTCCGTCTGCAGCGGCGGGGCGCCGGCCTGCGGCTGGATGTATTCGTTCGTCCACTCCTTGGTGTTGGAGAAGTCGAGGTCGGCGCGCACGGCGACGCTGGAGTTGCCCGGCCCGACGGTCTTGTCGAGCATCGACTGCACCTGCTGGCTGATGCCGGCCTGGTAGCTGGCCTGCTGGGCGACGCGCTGCTCGCTCATGCCGCTCGTGCCCGAGGCGCCCTGGCCGGAGAGCAGCTTGCCGGTGCTGTCGGTGATCGTCACGTTGGCGACGTCGAGCTTGGGCACCGCCGAGGCCACGAGGTGACCGATCGCGTCGACCTGGCCGCCGGTCAACGACTCGTTGGGCTTGGGCGCGATGAGCACCGACGCGGTCGTCTGGGCCTGGTCACGCGTGAAGACGTCGGGCTCGGGCAGGCCGAGCTGCACGGTCGCGCTCTGCACGGTGTCGATCTTCTCGATGGCCTTCTTCAGCTCGCCCTCGGTCGCGCGCTTGATGAGCACGCGCTGCTGGGCGTCCGAGGTCGTCATCGGGGCGTTCTCGACGAGCGTGTAGCCGTCCTGCTGGTTCGTCGCGGCGGGGAGTTTGACGGCGGCCAGGTCGATGCGTGCCTGGGCGACCTTGTCGCGCGGCACCTCGATGGTGTTGCCGTTGAGCTGGTTGGGCGTGCCCTTCTCGTTGAGGGCGGCCTGCACCGCCGCGGTGTCCGCTGCCGACAGGTTGGTGAAGAGCGGGGCCATGACCGGCGTGCTCACCCACCGGTAGAAGATCACTCCCCCGACGATCGCGACGACGAGGGCGATGACCGTCACGGCGCGCTGGCCGCGGGTGAATCCGTCGAACGTCGAGCGGACGCGCGTGATGACCTGCTGGACCCGCTGGTTCCTCACAGCTGCATCCGCATGATCTCGTTGAACGCCTCGACGGCCTTGTTACGCACGTTGACGACAAGTGAGGTCGCGACGCCCGACTGGGCCGCGGCCACCGTGTATTCGTGGATGTCCTGCAGGTCGCCCGTGGCCGCCTTGACGGCGAGCTGGTCGCTGCGCTGCTGCATGGCGTTGAGGTCCATGAGCTTGCTGCTCAGCAGCTGCCCGAAGGACTGCACGCCCTGCGCGGCGGACACATCGGTGTAGGGGGTCCGGGCGACACCGGCGGACACCCCGTAGGCGGGGTTGATGCCGAAGCCCGGCGTCACGCCGAAGCCGCTGGGGACGGGGATGGGTGCGATGCTCACTTGCCGATTCCGATCGCCGCTTCGTAGGTCTGCTTGGCTCGCTCGGCGACGTTGATGTTCGCCTGGTAGGCCCGCTGGGCGAGCATGAGTCCGGCCATCTGGTCGCCGAGGTCCATCTTGGGCACGCGCACGCGGCCCTCGGCGTCCGCCATGGGGTGACCGGGCATGAGGACGACGCGGCCGTTGGGGTCGCCCCACATGTTGCCCGCGACATATGTGCCCTTCGGCTCGCCGTAGCTGGCGGCGCGGGCGATGACGAAGCGCTCCTGGAAGGCCGCCTCGTCCATGCGCGACACGTTGTTGATGTTGGCGATGTTGTCGGCGACCGCGTCGAGCCACTTGCGGTGCGTCGTCAGGCCGGAGTCCGCGATGTTCATCGCGTCGAACATGGACATGTCAGGCGCCCGTGATCGAGGTCTTGAGGTTGTTGAACTTGTTGGTCAGCGCCGTCGAGACGAGCTGCGTCGAGAGCACGGTCTGCTGCCCCGCGAGCGTCTCCTCGTCGATGTTGACGTTGCTGCCGTTGACCCTGGTGGGCTCGAGCGAACGGGCCGTCGCGACCTGGGTGGCCATCGGGTCCTCGCCGTCGGCGAGCGCCTGCTTGAGGGCCGCCTCGAAGTCGACCTTGCCGGCGAGGAAGCCGGGGGTCTCGATGTTGGCGAGGTTGTCTGCGATCGTGCGTTGCCGCAGCGCGAGGCCGGACATGGCCTGCTGCAGGATCCGCATCGTCATGTCACCGCCGACGATCTCGTTCATGCTGGCGTCCCCCCTGGGCGAGAGCGGCGCCTGGGCCGCGACGAGCTGCCGGGATTGCCGGGGCCGCCGCGACCGGTGCCGCGTGGATGCGCCGCGTCCGTGGGCGCACGAGGCCGTCCGTGGCCAGATGCCTGATCGACCGGCCGTGGGGTCTTATGAGGGCCCCGCGGCAACCGGCGGCGTGTCCTACATCGCAGGTCAGGGCCCGATCTTGACCGTTCCTTGACCCGCGGGGCGAGCTCGCTACGGCGGCAAAGAAACCCGCGTCAGCGAGGCCGGTAGACGGTGGCTCGCCCGATCGTCGACCGCTCCCAGCTCTCGTCGACGTTCATCGTCGTCTCGGCGCCGCCGAGGAAGAGGTAGCCGTCGGGGCGGATGACCTTCTTGACGCCCTGCAGGATGCGCCGCTTGACGTCGACGTCGAAGTAGATGAGCACGTTGCGCAGGAAGACGATGTCGAACTGCGGCATCGGCGGCAGCGGCTCGGCGAGGTTGAGGAAGCGGGTCTCGATCATGGCCCGCAACCGGCTGTCGACCTGATAGTTCATGCCGTGCCGCGCGAAGTAGCGCACGAGCAGCGGCGCCGGCAGGCCGCGGTTGACCTCGAACTGGTTGTAGATGCCTTCCTTGGTGCGCTGCAGCATCTTGGTGTCGATGTCGGTCGCCATGAGCCGCACCCGCCAGCTGGGGTCGGCGCCGATGAGTTCCTGCACGAGCATCGCGATCGTGTAGGGCTCCTGACCGGAGCTCGACGCGGCGCACCAGATGCTCAGCGACCGCTCCCG